>JBCKZH010000041.1:0-28169 GCA_038919385.1 Vicinamibacterales bacterium
AGGATGGTGCCGGTCACGTAGCTGGCGGCATCCGACAGCAGAAACACGGTGGGGCCGGCCATCTCTGACGCTTGCGCCCATCGCTTCATCGGCGTCTTGTCGGCGTAGGCTTGGTACCACGCCGGTTGTGCCTTGATCGGCGCCGTGAGCGGCGTGTCGATGACGCCCGGTCCCACGGCGTTGACGCGCACACCCAGCTCGCCCCACTCGGTGGCCGCCGTGCGCACCAGTTGCACGATCCCAGCCTTCGTCATCGAGTAAACCGATTGGCCAGGTTCGGTCACCAGCGAGCGAATGGACGAGAACAAGACGATACTGCCGGACTTCTGGAGGACCATCAGCTGGCCGGCGGCCTGCAACACGTTGAAGTTGCCGCGCAAGTTGACGCGGACGACGCGGTCGAACTCTTCGCCGGTGTATTTGAGGATCGTTTTTCTGACATTGATGGCGGGTGTGCAGACCAGACCGTCAAGCCCGGTCCGGTGGTGCAGGGCGTTGGCAAGCGCGTCGCGCACCGAGGTCTCGTCGGCGATGTCGACCGCGCCCGCGGCGGCGGTGCCGCCGGCCTGGTTGATCGTGTCGGCGGTGGCCGTGGCGTGATCGGCGTTGATGTCGAGGCAGATGGTATGTCCGCCCTGCTGCGCCACGCCGATGGCGACCGCCTGGCCGATCCCAGAGCCGGCGCCAATAACCACGATCGTCTTGCCGTCCAACCTGAACATGTCCGAAGCCATTTACGCTCGTGCTCCTGTGATGGGGAAAACGTTCACGCGCTACTTCCTGAGGTCGCGCACCGCCGGGATGTTGGGCAGGCCGGTGGCTTCGGTGACGGCCCGCACGATCGCACGGGCCATCACGTCCGCGGCCAGGGCGCCGATTTGCGTGATGTCGACATCACCTGTCCACTGGCCGGTGGCCAGCGAGAACACCGTATCGCCATCGCCTGGCGTGTGCGCGGGGAAGATGGCTCGCGCCAAGCCATCGTCCGCCATCAGGGCCATGCGGTGGACCTGGGCCTTGGTCAGACGCGCATTGGTGGCGACCAGGCCGATGGTGGTGTTTTCACCGGCGCGGGGACGCGGACCGGTTTGCCCGGTGCGCAGCAGCTTGCGCGCGTCCGCCAGGCTGCCGTCGGGGTTGCGCACACCGGCGACGACCAGGCCGGTGTCGGGGTCGATGATGTCGCCGACGGCGTTGACGGCGACGATGGCGCCGACGCTCAAGCCGTTGGGCAGGGTGATGCTGAAGCTGCCGAGGCCGCCCTTCATGGCGCGACCCGGCCCGCCGCTCTTCCCAACCGTGGCCCCGGCCCCGGCGCCAATCGTGCCCTCGCGCACCGGCGAGGCCGACGCGCCAGCGGCCGCGCGGTAGCCGCAGTCGGCCGTCGGCCGAATCTTGGGATTACCGCCGACGGACAGGTCGAACAGGATGGCCGCCGGTACGATCGGCACCTTGGCAATGCGCACATCCCAACCGATGTTGTGTTCTTCAAGCCAGCGCACCGTGCCGGTGGCCGCGTCGAGGCCGAAGGCGCTGCCGCCGGCCAGCACCACCGCGTTGACCTTGTCGACCATGTTCGCCGGATCGAGCAGGTCGGTTTCGCGCGTGCCTGGCGCGCCGCCGCGCTGTGACACGCCGCCCACGGCGCCCTCGCCGTCCACCAGGATGACGGTGCAACCGGTCGGGCGCTCGGTCAGCGTGTGGTGCCCGACCTTGACCCCGGCGACCGCGGTCAGGGTGTGGTTCGCTGCGGCGGGCGCGGGCGTCTGCGCGCTCGGATGCGCGACGGCGAACAGTGCGCCTACTCCCAGCGCCGCTCGTGACAGGTGCATACGGATTCTCCTCAGTGGCGCGATCCAACCGGTGGCCGGGTCGAGGCATGATAGCGGAGAGTCGCAACGGTTGACCATCGGCGCCCGTGCAGTAGTACGATTCGGACGCCGTGTCATACCCCTCCGCGATCGGCGACCGTGTCCTGCTGGAAGTCGAGCGCGCCGCCGACGAGATGGTCGATTTCGCCGCCCGGCTGGTGCGCATTCCCACCGTCAATCCCCCCGGTGAGGCATACGAGGCCTGCGCCAACGCGATCGGCGATCGGTTGCGCGCGCAGGGGGCGGATGTCCAGTTGCTGCCGGCGGTCGGCCAAGTGGAGCACACGCCCCGGCATCCGCGCATCAACGTGGTCGGGCGCCACGAGGGCACGGCCAAGGGGCTGGCCATTCATCTCAACGGCCACTTCGACGTGGTGCCCGCCGGCCTGGGCTGGACGCGCGACCCGTTCGGCGGGGAGATTGTGGAAGGCCGCCTCTACGGCCGGGGATCCTGCGACATGAAGGCGGGCCTTGCCGCCGCGGTGTTTGCCGTCGCCGCCATCCGGCGCGCCGGTGTGGCGCATGCCGCGCCGATCGAGATCAGCGGCACGGTCGACGAGGAGAGTGGCGGGTTTGCCGGCGTGGCGTGGCTGGCCGAGAACGGCTGGATCTCGCGCGAGCGGACCAAGGCGGTGATCATTCCCGAGCCGTTCGGCGTCGATCGCGTCTGCGTCGGCCATCGCGGTGTCTACTGGTTCGAGGTGGTGGCCGAGGGCCGCATCGCGCATGGCAGCATGCCCTATCTTGGTGTCAGCGCGATTGAAGGCATGTCGCACTTGCTCGACCTGGTGCGCGACGAGCTCGGGCCGGCGCTGGCCGGCCGCATCACGACGATGCCCGTGGTTCCGGAGGGATCGCGGCACGCCACCATCAACATCAACGGCATTGACGGCGGCCAGCCGGTCGACGAGTCGCCGAGCCCGTGCGTGGCCGATCGCTGCCGCGCCGTGTTCGATCGCCGGTTCCTATTGGAAGAAGGTCTCGATCGGACACGCGCGGAGATCGCCGGACTGGTGGCGAAGGCGCAGTCGCGCATGCCGGACGTGCGCTTTTCGATTCAGGACCGGATGATCGTCGAGCCGACGCGTGCCCCTGAAGACGCGCCGGTGATCGCGGCGCTGACCGACGCGATCGCACGCGTGGTGGGCCGTCCCGCATCGCTGGTCGCCAGCCCGGGCACCTACGATCAAAAGCACGTCGCCCGCATCGCCGGTGTGCCACACTGTGTCGCTTATGGTCCGGGGCGGCTGGAACTTGCCCATCAGCCCGATGAGTACTGTGACGTGGCCGATATCGTAGTCGCCACAAAGGTGCTTGCGCTGGCGGTTCTCAAGCTGGCTGAGTAACGACAAACACGAAGGCCACGAAGGCCACGTCTTCGTGACCTTCGTGTTGGAATTGGAGAACCAATGACCGGACAAGAAATGGTGGCGCTGTCGAAGCTGCACTCGCTCTACGAGTGGTCGGCGCAAGCGCACGTCGATCCCATTCCCGTGGCGACCGCGAAAGGCATCTACTTCTGGACGCCCGAAGGGAAGCGCTTCATCGACTTCAACAGCCAGTTGATGTGCGTCAACATCGGCCACGGCGATCCGCGGGTGATCAAGGCGATCCAGGACCAGGTGGCGACGCTGGCCTACGCCAACCCGTTCATGGCCACCGAGGCGCGGGCGAGGCTGGGGCAGAAGCTGGCGGCGATCTCGCCCGGCGACATCGACGTGTTCTTCTTCACCAGCGGCGGCGCCGAAGCCAACGAGAACGCGGTGCGGATCGCGCGGCTGGCGACCGGCCGCCACAAAATCCTCGCGCGTTATCGCTCGTATCACGGCGGTACCGGCACCAGCCTCACGATGACGGGCGATCCGCGCCGGTGGGCGATGGAGCCAGGCATGCCGGGGATCATTCATGTGCCGCATCCGCACCACGGCTTGAAGCGCGGCACCGACTCGGGTGCCGAGGCGCTGGCGCAGCTCGAAGAGATCATCATGCTCGAGGGGCCGCAGACCATTGCCGGCTTCATTCTCGAAACCGTCACCGGCACCAACGGCATTCATGTGCCGCCCGATGGCTATCTCGAAGGCGTCCGCGCGCTGTGCACCAAGCACGGCATCCTGATGATCTGCGACGAGGTGATGTCTGGTTTCGGCCGCACCGGCGAGTGGTTCGCGGTTGATCACTGGAAGGTGGTGCCCGACATCCTGACCATGGCCAAGGGCCTCACGAGCGCGTATGTGCCGCTTGGTGCGGTCGGCATCCGCCGGTCGATCGCCGACTACTTCAAGGAGAAGGTGTTTTACGGCGGCCTCACCTACAACAGCCATCCGCTTGGTTGTGCCGCCGCGCTGGCGACCATCGCCGTCTACGAAGAAGACAACCTGATCGCGCGCGCGAAGACGATGGGCGCGCTGATGCGCACGTTCCTGGAGGAGCTGAAGGCGAAGCACCCGTGCGTCGGCGATGTGCGCTCGATCGGACTGTTCGGCTTGGTGGAGTTGGTGAAAGACCGCCAGACCATGGAGCCGCTGGCGCCGTTCAATGGCACGTCACCGGCGATGCAGGCGCTCGCCAAGTTCTTCCGCGAGGAAGGCCTCTACACCTTCGTCCGGTGGAACACCTTCTTCACCAACCCGCCGCTGTGCATCACCGAGGCAGAGATGGCGGAGGCGTTCGCGATCGTCGACAAAGGGCTCTACATCACGGATCAGGCGGTCGCCTAGCGGCGACCGTGGGGCTCACCCTTCGACTTCGCTCAGGGCTCGTGTGTGGGAGGGTTGGCGTCAACATAAAAGAGTTGACTCAATAGAAGACAAGCTTTTAAGGTTGACTGATGGACTGTCAGGTTAAGATGTTGCCGTGGCCAGCAAGCACCAACCGAAGCTGATTGCCGTCATTGGCGACATGGTGCAGTCTCGCGCGTTATCGCCCCGCGCGCGCGCCAGCGCTCAGAAGGAGTTTGCTGCCCTCATCAAGCTCCTGCCTGACGGCCAATCGGCAAGCAGTAACTGCTCTCGTGATGGCGCTGTTCATCTTTACCATTCATGGGGGCACTTACATCGTGAGGGGCATCCTCAAGACGAGTGGGATGCCGAAGGTGCCGGGCAAGGGGACGCCTTCCGCCGTTGAATTGTTGAAGCGCGGTCGGCTGATCGGCGCCCTTGAGCGCGCAGTATTGTTTGTCGTGCTCGTGGCGGGCAGCTATGAGGCGCTGGGCTTCATAGTGGCGGCAAAGAGCTTGATCCGCTCACGAGATTTCGAAGGCGACCGTGATCTGACCGAGTACTTCCTCATCGGTTCACTAGCCAGCGTCGCGGTCGCGGTTGCCACCGGCACCACTGCTCGATACCTGCTGCAGGCCTACTGGTAGACGTCCACGAGACATGGCCCTCAAGAAGTCTGAGCTTTATTCCTCCCTCTGGTCCAGTTGCGACGAGCTGCGCGGCGGCATGGATGCGTCGCAGTACAAGGACTACGTCCTCGTCATGTTGTTCGTGAAGTACGTCAGCGACAAGTACGCGGGCGTGCCGTTCGCCCCCATCACCATCCCGAAGGGTGCCAGCTTCAAGGACATGGCGGCGCTGAAGGGTAAGCCCGACATCGGCGACGCTACACATCGTCCGGTCGCTCAAGAGCACCGGTAAGGGCGCCTGCATTCTGCCGCACGGCGTGCTGTTCCGCGGCAACGCCGAGGGCGCGGCTTGCGGAGTTGGAAGAGGAGCACGGCGGCGACGAAAACGCTTTCTCCGAGCTGGACAAAGTGAACAAGGCGAACGTCACCGCCAGGCTGAAAGAGATCAAGGGCGACAAGGAAGCCGCTGACGAAGCCGCGGTTCTCACGGAGTGGCTGACCCTCAGCGAGCAGGAGTCCGATGCGAAGAAGCGGCTGAAGGACACCGAATAGCCAAGCACAGCCACGTTTCAGTGGACATGAGCACAAGCCTCAGGACGTATGACACCACCAGCGCAGCAATACCAAGGGCGAAGATTCGGTATGCCCGGCCGTGGTGCCTGGCGTCGCGGGCCGTTCACTGACTACTACGCGATAATCTCGAGCGCCTTTCGTTCCGCCGTTTTGGGCGTCGTGAGTGCCGCAATCCGTTCGTCCAGCGTTGCCAGCACGCCGCGCTGCTTGAGCGCCAGACCAAGCAGATAGGCATCCGTCACCTGCTGATGACCGACCAGCCGCTGTCCAGCGAACTCCGCGGCAGCGGCAAACGGTTGGTGGTCAGGCCAGAACACGTGATCGGCGGCCGCGGTATTGGCAGCCAGCAAGGCTGAGGCTTCACGCGGGGTGACCGCGTCGCGTGAGAATGCCGGATTCGACACGATCCGGACAAACCCGGCTTCAGTCAGCGGGCAGGTGGCCCAGCCCCTGGAACGATGCCGCCCGAACCACTTCGCCGCCAGATCGTGGTGCGCGTGACTGGGCCACAGCAGTGCGATCAGCACGTTGGTGTCGAGCAGGCAGGGCTTCACGCGCCCTCGGCTTCAATGCGGCGGACGTCCTCAGTCGTCACCCTCGGAGAATCGGCGGGCAGCCGAAAGACCACGACACCATTCTTGTCGGTGGACGGAGTCGGGGCATTGAGCCCACGACGCACGAGATCGGAGATGGCCTTGCCAAGCGACAAGCCACGCGCCTTGGCCTGCCGCGCGACAATCACAGCAACATCATCGTCCAGGGTAAGTGTTGTCCTCATGGACGAATGATGATTCATATTATTAATGATGTCAATCTGTGGATACTGCATCATTTCTGGGTATTAGCTACCGCCTGGGAACCTGAATGTGGAGGCAACGTGCTGGCCAACCTGGAGAGCACGAACGCCGAGTTCATCCACATGGCCTTGCCGCTGCCCGGGTTCGAAGGAATGACGGCGCTGAAGTCCGGTTACAGGGCGTCGCCGACGGCGAGGCCGAGGAGCGCGCCGCAGCGGTTGAGCGACACACAGATTACTCGGCTATCCGGCCGTGTTGGTCATCGTCGGGTCGACCTGATGAGCGTGAGCGATATCAAAGCACAAACTCGCCTCTGGGAACTCATGTAGTACTGCCGAGAGTTCCTCCATCGTGCGTCCGACCGGCTTGCGTTTGTCCATGTTCTCTATGCAAAGCCAGCGGCCCAGCGCGCGCCATAGTTCTGACCGACGAATAGTGTCTGGGTGCACCACGACGAACCAGTGGTGTCGCTCAGCAAGCCCACGGAGCCGATTCGCGACTGCCGCTTCATCGTCGGCAGAAAAATCTGTCGGCGCATGCACTGAAACATAGCGGAATGCCGACAGGTCGGCGATGTCCGCGAACCCAATAAGATCATCCAACCCACGAATCTCTTGATACAGCGTCTGGTCTTGCCGTTGACGGCGCCGGAGAGCCTGGTATGCAGCTCTTTAGTCGCCGATTCGGCCCGATGCAGATTGCTCCAGTTCGCCTTGACGCGATCCTCAAGCGCATAGACTGCATCGAACACGTTCGACTGTGGCATGCTTTGGGGCGATTGTAGTAGGAGCCTATGTCTAGTCAGACGACCAAAAAGTTGGCCCCGTTCGTATTCGGAGTGGACCTTGACGGCACATGTGCCGACTTCTACGGCGGCCTTCGCTCCATCGCCGCCGAATGGCTTGGCGTTGACGCTGGTACCTTGACGACGGAGGTCTCCTGGAACCTCCCAGAGTGGGGTATGGCCTCTGCCCCGGGTGGCTATAAGAAGCTCCACCAGTTTGCTGTGACCCAGCGCGACCTCTTCCGCGTCCTTCAACCCATGCCTGGAGCACCGCAGGTTTTGCGTCGCCTGTCAGCCGAAGGCGTGAGGATCCGAATCGTTACGCATCGGCTTTTCATCAAGTACTTTCATCGAGTCGCCGTCCAGCAGACCATTGATTGGTTGGATGGCTTTGACATTCCTTACTGGGATCTGTGCTTCATGGCCGACAAGGCTGCGGTTGGCGCGGACCTCTATATTGAAGATTCGCCCACCAACATCGCGAGCCTGCGCGCCGAAGGCCATCCCACCATTGTTTTCGGAAACTCGACGAACCGGGACTTGCCTGGCCCGTGGGCAGACACGTGGGCCCAGGTCTACGACTTGGTTCAAGTTGAACTGTCCGAGTGGAAGTTACGAAGAGAGGGTTTGCGGTGAAATAGATCCAATCCTCCCCCCAAGGAAGCGACTCCGACGATTCTGAAGGGAACACGGTCGCCACCCGAAACGAGCTACGGCGCCTCTTCGGATGATGCCGAGATTTCCGCCACACGCTGGGCTATAGTCCGGGGACAATAGCCTCGTTCATGCCTGACCATAACTATTTCTCGACCCTGATCTGGCAGATTGCCGACCTGCTGCGCGGCCCCTACCGGCCACCGCAGTACGAGCGCGTCATGCTGCCCATGACCGTGCTCCGGCGTTTCGACTGCGTCCTCGCACCCACCAAGGCCAAGGTGCTGGCCGCGCACGAACGGCGCAGGGGTGGCAAGCTCGAGGGTGATGCCCTCGACTCCGCGCTCAACGAGGCCGCCGGCCAGCGCTTCCACAATCACTCCCCGCTCGACTTCGAGAAGCTTAAGGGCGACCCCGATCACATCGAGAAGCACCTTGTCAGCTATATCAAAGGCTTCTCGGCAAACGTGCGCCGCATCTTCGACTTCTTCGAGTTCGAAGCCGAGATCGAGAGGATGCGCGAGGCGAACATCCTCTACCTGGTCGTCTCGAAGTTCTGCGACGTGGATCTGCACCCCAAGGCGGTGCCGAACGAGGAGATGGGTCGGATCTTCGAGAATCTCATCCGCCGCTTCAACGAGCTCGCCAACGAGACGGCGGGCGATCACTTCACGCCGCGCGAAGTGATCCGGCTGATGGTCAACATTCTCTTCATGCACGACGACAAGCTGCTCGCCACGCCCGGCACCGTGCGCAAGCTCCTCGACCCCGCCTGCGGCACGGGCGGCATGCTGGCCGAGGCGCAGAACTACCTGCGCCAGCACCACGCCGAGGCGCAGCTCTACGTCTACGGGCAGGACTACAACAAGCGCGCCTTCGCCACGGCCGCCTCCGACATGCTGATGAAGGAAGTGAGCCACAACGGCGGCGGCGAGAACGTCCGCTTTGGCGACACCTTCACGGAGGACCGTTTCGTAGACGACACCTTCGACTACTTCCTCACCAACCCGCCGTTCGGCGTGGACTGGAAGAAACAGCAGAAGGAGATTCAGCAGGAACACGACAAGCGCGGCTTCGACGGCCGCTTTGGTGCCGGACTGCCACGCGTGAACGATGGCGCGCTGCTCTTCCTGCAACACATGGTCGACAAATTCGAGCCCGTGCGGCCGGCCGAGCACAAGCACGGCTCGCGCCTGGCCATCGTCTTCAGCGGCTCACCGCTGTTCACTGGTGGCGCGGGCTCGGGCGAGAGCGACATCCGCAAGTGGATCATCGAGAAGGACTGGCTCGAAGCGATCATCGCCCTGCCGGAGCAGATGTTCTACAACACCGGCATTGGCACCTACGTCTGGATCGTCACCAACCGAAAGGACAAGCGGCGAAAGCGCAAGATCCAGTTGCTCGATGCGCGTGAGGTCTGGACGGCCGGCGGCAGCGAGGACAGCAAGCGCAGCCTCGGCGACAAGCGTCGCCACATGACCAACGCGCAGATCGCAGAGATCGTCCAGCTCTACGGTCGCCAAGGCGACGCCGAGACCTCAAAGATCTTTGACAATGAGGACTTCGGATACACGCGCGTCACTGTCGAGCGGCCCCTGCGCCTGCGCTATCAGATGACGCTGGAAGACAAGGCGCGTTTTCTCGACGCCTGCCCGCACCTGCTCGACGACGTGCAGGCCATCGACAAGGCGCTGGGCCGCGAGTCGCAGCGCGACTGGAACGCGGTGTGGCGCCGCATCGAGGACCTGCTGCACGCGCGCAAGTCACGCTGGAAGGCGACCGAGCAGAAGCTCTTTCGCAGCGTCTTCGCGCAGAAGGACCCCGAGGCCGAGCCGGTCGCCAAGGGTGGGCTCGACGACGGGTATGAGCCCGACGCAGACCTGCGCGACTTCGAGAACGTACGGCTCAAGGACGACATCGACGCATACTTCGAGCGTGAAGTGCGCCCGCACGTGCCAGACGCGTGGATGGACCGGACCAAGGACAAGGTGGGCTACGAGATCAACTTCAACCGCCACTTCTACAAGTACAGGCCGCCGCGGCCACTGGATGAGATCGACGCCGAGCTGAAGCAGGCAGAAGAGGAGATCATGCGGTTACTGCGGGAGGTAACGGCGTGAACCTGTCAAAGAACGGCACCTCCGGATGGTTTGATGAACTGCCTGCACACTGGCCGGCGATCCCCATCAAACATGGGTTCGGACTGATCGGCAGTGGCACGACGCCACCGACCGGTGAAGCGCGCTATTACGACGGGACGATACCTTGGGTAAATACCTCGGAGTTGCGCGAGGCCATTGTCGTCTCGACAGAGAAGACGTTGACGACGGAAGCACTCGAGGAATTTACTACGCTCAAGACCTACCCAAAGGGAACGCTCTTGTTCGCGATGTACGGAGCCACGATCGGACGAGTAGCGCTCCTGGGAATTCCGGCGACAGTAAACCAAGCGGTATGCGCGTTAGCAGAACCCAACCGATTTGATCCGCGATTCGCTTTCTATGGGTTGCAGGCGTCCCGCGAGTTTCTTGCCGCATCGTCCTCTGGGGGCGGCCAACCCAATCTCAATGCCGAGAAAGTACGAGACCATAAGCTGCCTTGTCCGGACCTGAAGACTCAACGCGCCGTCGCCGACTACCTCGACCGCGAGACGGCGCGGCTGGATGCCCTGGTGGTGGCGAAGGAGCGGGTGCTCGGGCTGTTGGCCGAGAAGCGCCGGGCGCTCATCACCCGCGCCGTCACCCGCGGCCTCGACCACCGCGCCCCCCTCCGCGACTCCGGCATCCCCTGGCTCGGCGAGATTCCGGCGCATTGGGAGGTACTGCCCCTCAAGTACGGCTTCTCGCGGATCGGTAGCGGAACAACTCCCCCGACGGGAAGCACGAACTACTATGACGGCGACGTCCCGTGGGTGACGACCTCGGAGTTGCGGGAAAACGTGGTCACCTCGACAAACGAGCTCGTCACACAGGAGGCACTCGCCGACCTGAGTTCGCTCCGCACGTATCCGACTGGCTCTCTTTTGTTCGCGATGTACGGCGCCACGATTGGGCGAATCGCAGTTCTTGGCGTTGAGGCGACGGTCAACCAGGCCGTCTGCGTCCTAGCGGATCCGACCCGCTTCGAAACGTGGTTCACATTCTTCTCGCTGCAAGCGTCGCGCGAACACCTCATCGTGCAGGCATCAGGTGCCGGTCAGCCAAATCTGAATGCAGAAATAGTGCGGAATCACCGTATCGCCTGTCCGCCTCTGCAGGAACAGAACGCCATCAATGAGGGGATCGTTACCCAGTCGGGAAAGATTGACGCTCTGAGATCTGCGACCGAACGCACGATCGCCCTGCTCAAGGAGCGCCGCGCCGCCCTCATTGCCGCCGCCGTAACCGGCCACCTTGGCATTCCGGAGGCTGCCGCATGACGCGCGTCGCCATCCGCCCCGAAATGCTCCGTTGGGCCCGCGAGCGCGCCGGCCTCGGCTCCAGCGATCTCGCCCACCGCATCCCGCAGCTTGCCGCCTGGGAGCGTGAGGAGGCGCAGCCGACGATGAAGCAGCTCGAGGGGTTCGCGAAAGCCACGCATACGCCCCTTGGGTTCCTGTTTCTCCCGGAGCCGCCTGTCGAGCCTTTGCCGATCCGCGACCTTCGCACAGTGAAAGGCGGGCCACAGCGCCCGAGTGCCGACCTGCTCGATACGATCTACGCGATGCAGCGCCGGCAGGACTGGTTGCGCGAGGAGCGCGCGGAATGCGAGGCAGACCCGCTGGAGTTCGTTGGCAGCGCCCGCCTCAACGACGACCCCATGGCGGTTGGCCAGGAGATGCGACGCACCGTCGGCTTGAGCGATGGGTGGGCCGCGGACGTGGCGAACTGGGAAGCCGCAGTCGGTGAGTTGCGCCGTCGAATCGAGCGCCTGGGCGTCATGGCCATAGTCAATGGCGTCGTTGGGAACAACACGTACCGCAAGCTCGATGTCGGGGAGTTCCGCGGATTCGCGCTGACCGACCCCTATGCACCGCTCGTCTTTGTCAACGGCGCCGATGCGAAGTCGGCGCAGATGTTCACGCTGGCGCACGAGTTGGCGCACGTTTGGTTGGGACCGGACGGCGAAGGCGTCTCCGGGTTCGAGGGCATTTTCCCCGGCGATACCCGAATTGAGAAGTTCTGCGATCAGGCGGCAGCCGAGTTCCTGGTGCCCGCGCGGGAGCTGAAGGAGCGTTGGCGAGGCGTGAAGGGCGGTGCGGATCCGTTCGAGCAGATCGCGCGGTACTTCAAGGTCAGTCCGATCGTCGCCGGGCGTCGAGCCATGGACCTGCGTCTCGTGAACCGCGAGACGTTCTTCGACTTCTACAACGCGTACATCAAGCGAGAACGGCAGCGGGCCAAACCGCCGGGCGGGGGCGATTTCTACAACAACCAGAACACACGCATCGGAGTCACCTTCGCGACCAGCGTCTTCCGCGCCGCGATGGAGGGGCGCTTGAGCTTCAAGGAAGCCTATGACCTCACGGGGCTTCGCGGCGGCGCATTCCAACAGTACGCGCGCCGGCTCGGGATGGACTTGCCATGACCACGCCCCCAGCGTTTGTCCTGGACTCGGACGTGTTCATTGCCGCCAAGAACGCGTACTACGCCTTCGACATCTGCCCGGGATTCTGGAAGGGGATCGTCCACGCACACGAGAGCGGCAGAGTTCGGAGCATTGACCGCATCAGAAACGAGCTGCTGTCCGGGCGCAAGGAAGAAGATCTGGTGCAGTGGGTGAAGAAGGATGTGCCCACGGCCTTCTTCCACGATTCCAATTCTGGTGATGTGAGCTCGGCCTACGCCGAGATCATGCTGTGGGTCCAGCGCAACGCGCAGTACTTCGACCGCGCAAAGGCAAAGTTCGCGACCGAGGCCGATGGTTGGCTGGTGGCGTACTCGATGGTGCATGGGACGGTGGTCGTAACCAACGAGCAGCCACGTCCGGAATCCAGAAATCGTGTTCTTCTTCCCGACGTCTGCGTGCAGTTCAAGGTGCGCTACAAGGACACCTTTTTCATGCTCAGGGAGCTGGCCGTGCGATTCGCGTTGGCGGGAGTGAAGTGATGGTGGTCAGACACTCCGAAGCCGCCTTCGAGACCGTCATCGAGACCCACCTCCTAGCGAGCGGCTACACGCACATCGCGCCCGAGGGCTTCGACCGCGAGCGAGCGATCTTCCCGGAGACGGTGCTTGCCTTCATCCGCGAGACGCAACCGAGGGAGTGGGCCAAGCTGGAGGCGCTGCACGGCGAGCGCACCGGCGAGCAGATCCTCGGCGACTTGTGCAAGTGGATGGACCAGAACGGCGCGCTGGCGACGCTGCGCCACGGGTTCAAGTGCTACGGGCGGACGCTGCACGTGGCGTTCTTCAAGGCCGCCCATGAACTGAATCCGGAGCTGGAGGCGCGCTACGCCTCGAACCGGCTCGGGCTGACCCGCCAGCTTCACTACTCGCCACGCTGCGAGAAGTCGCTCGACGTGACACTGAGCCTGAACGGCGTGCCGGTCGCTACCTTGGAGCTGAAGAACCCACTCACTGGTCAACGGGTCGAGGACGCGCGCCGGCAGTACAAGCAGGACCGCGACCCCCGCGAGACCATCTTCGAGTTCAAGCGGCGCACCCTGGTCCATTTCGCGGTGGACACCGAGTCGGTCCTCATGACCACGCGACTCGCAGGCGCCGCGACGCGCTTCCTGCCCTTCAATAAAGGGTGCGACGGCGGCGCAGGCAACCCGCCCGACCCGGCGGGGCGGACCTATCGCACGGCCTACTTGTGGGAGGAGGTGTTGCAGCGCGACAGCCTGCTCGACCTCCTCGCGCGGTTCATTCACTTGCAGATCGACGAGAAGCGCGACGACCAGGGACGCAAGGTCAAAACAGAGTCGATGATCTTTCCGCGCTACCACCAGCTTCAGGCGGTGCGCATACTGGTCGAAGCCGGGCGCAGCGAGGGTGTGGGGCACAACTACCTCGTGGAGCACTCGGCGGGCAGCGGCAAGAGCAACACCATCGGTTGGCTGACGCACCGGCTCGCGTCCCTTCACGACGGCCAGAACCAACGCATCTTCGACAGCGTGATCGTGGTGACAGACCGCGTCGTGCTCGACCAGCAGTTGCAGGACACGATCTACCAGTTCGAGCACAAGCGCGGCGTCGTGCAGCGCATCGACGAAAGCTCGCGGCAGCTTGCCCAGGCGCTCGAGAACGCCGTGCCGGTGATTATTACCACCCTGCAGAAGTTCCCATTTGTCTCGCGCCAGTTGCTCAAGCTGGCGGAGGAGCGCGGAGCCATTGGCACCGGCTCGCTCACCACCCGGCGATGCGCCGTCATCGTCGATGAGGCCCACAGCTCACAGGGCGGCGAGACAGCCACGGACCTCAAAGAGGTGCTGGGCGGCGAAGGGCTGCGAGACGAAGCGAAGAAACGGGCCGTCGAGGAAGGCCACGACGACATGGAAGAGCTGTTCCGCAGCATGGCCAAGCGTGGCCGGCAGGCAAACCTGAGCTTCTTCGCGTTTACCGCCACGCCTAAGCACAAGACGCTCGCCGTGTTCGGGCGCAACGGCCAGCCCGCGCACCGTTACACCATGCGCCAGGCCATCGAGGAGGAGTTCATTCTCGACGTCCTGAAGCACTACACAACCTACGCGACCTACTTCAAGCTGCTCAAGGCCTGCGAGGAGGATCCAAACGTCGAACGCAAGAGGGCGGCGCAAGCGCTCGCGCGTTTCATGAAGCTGCACCCGCACAACATCGCGCAGAAGACCGAGGTAATAGTCGAGCATTTCCAGGCAGTCACGCGGCACAAGATTGGCGGCCGAGCCAAGGCCATGGTCGTCACTGGCTCTCGCTTGGAGGCCGTCCGCTACAAGCAGAGCGTCGATCACTACATCCGGGAGAAGGGCTACGCCATCAAGACGCTAGTGGCGTTCTCGGGTACCGTTCAGGACGACAAGCTCGGTGGAGTGTCCTACACCGAAGTGGCAATGAACGAGGGCGTCTCCGAGAAGGAAGTGCCCGAGAAGTTTGCATCGCACGAGTATCAGGTGCTGCTCGTGGCCGAGAAGTATCAAACCGGTTTCGATCAACCGCTGCTGCATACGATGTTCGTCGACAAGCGTCTCGCGGGCATCCAGGCCGTGCAGACGTTGTCACGCCTGAACCGCATCCACCACTTAAAGGAAGACACTTTCGTTCTGGACTTCGTCAACGATCGCGAGGAGATTCGCGCGGCCTTCAAGGTGTACTACGAAGGCGCGGAGATGGGCGAAGCGGTTGACCCGGCCCGCATGTATGCGATCAAGGCCGAACTCGACGCTTCGGGGATTTACCTGGACGAGGAAGTCGAGCGTTTCTGTGCTGTGTATTTCAAGCCGAAGCAGCGCCAGAGCGCGTTGGACCATCAGGCGATGAACGCGGCGCTTGATCCCGCGGTGTCTCGCTTTACGGTGAGGCAGAAGGATAACGAGGAGGAGGCGGAACTGTGGCGCGGCAAAGTGCAGGCGCTCTTGAATCTTTACAGTTTTCTGAGCCAGGTGATTCCATACCAGGATTCGGACCTCGAGCGGCTGTATGCCTTCCTGCGCCATCTCGCCACAAAGCTGCCGCGTCGCAAGAGCGGCCCCGCCTATCAATTCGACGACGAGGTTCGGCTGGATTACTACCGCCTGCAGAAGATCAGCGAGGGATCGATCTCGCTCGCAGACGGCGAGGCCCGTAAGCTGGATGGTTCCACGGAGGTCGGTAGCGGCCTCGTGCGGCCGCAGCCCGTGCCTCTGTCGCAGCTCATCGACGTAGTGAACGAGCGCTTCGGCACGGACTTCAACCAGGCCGACCAGCTTTTTTTTGATCAGATCGTAGCGGCGGCCATGAACGACGACGGCCTACGGCAAGCGGCCGCCGTGAACCCGGGCGACAAGTTCGAGCTGGTGTTCAAGAACCTGCTGGACAAGCTGTTCGTCGAGCGCATGGATCAGAACGAGGAGATCTTCGTCCGGTTCATGAACGACGAGCCTTTCCAGAAGGTCGTGACGGCATGGATGGCGTCGGATGCCTACCGGCGGCTTCGAAGTGGTGCCGACGCGGCGCCCTTCGCGATTTCGACCCTGCCACCTCGACTACGACTCGTTGAACCCAAGCCCGCTGAGCACTACGTCACTTGCGTTCCTCTGGTTCCACTCAAAGTTGCGGCCGGTGCGTTTGGTGACCCTCAACACGTTGATGAGACCGGTTTCGCATGGGTCAGCGTCGAGACCCGGCACCGGCTGCGGCGAGGCATGTTCGTCGCGCAGGTCGTCGGCAAATCGATGGAGCCGGCGATTCCCGATGGGGCTTACTGCCTGTTTGCGGCGCCGGTCGAGGGGACTCGCCAGGGGAAGACCGTGCTCGTTGAACTGCAAGATGGCGCCGATCCGGAGACCGGCCAGCGCTACACGGTGAAGCGGTACGACAGCGAGAAGGTCGCCAAGGGAGACTCTTGGGAACATGCCCGCATCACGCTTAAGCCGAACAATCCCGCCTTCGCACCGATCGAACTCCTGAGCGGCGCCAGTGAACGTCTCAGGGTGGTCGCAGAACTCCTCGAAGTCGTCGGAGAATCGGGGTCCCAGACGAATAACGAGAATTGGATTTGAAGGAAATGAACGTCAACTTGTGGGGCATCCACGCCGGGAAAACCGGCGACGCGGATTCGTTATTTCTTGTCAAGGACTGCGTTGCCATTGGTTGGCATCAGGTCGGAGACCTCAAAGGAGCCATAAGGGAGAATTGCCGTTTGGAAGGGACACAATTTCGCGCGAGGTTATTGTGACTGAGGCGCTTCGGCAACTCCTCGACTCGCGCGAAGAAACCCGCGGAATGGCCATCGATACGGTCCTGCCCGAGCATCGCATGCTCTTCGATTCCCACGGCGGCGAACCCAGGAACGCGGACCTGGCGTTTGTCGGGGAGACGCCGACTGGCAAAGTTGCGGTCACGATTGAAGCGAAGGCCGACGAGCCGTTCGGTGCAACCGTGTCAGAGACGCTTGCCGCCGCTCTCGAGCGCGGAATAGAAACACCTGCTGACAGGTAAGATTCGCCTCGTATGAAAAGCGATTCTCAGGTGCTGCTCGGGCTTGACCGCTGCGGCTGCTATGCCTAGACTTAGTCCAGTCGACTTAGTCCACTGAGGTTGGGCATGATTACCGTCAACATCCACGAAGCCAAGACGCAGCTCTCCAAGCTGGTCGACAAGGCCGCCAAGGGCGAGTCATTCATCATCGCCAAGGCCGGCAAGCCGATGGTCAAGGTCGTCGCGATCAAGGCCAAGCCAAAGCCGAAGCGGCTCGGCTTCATGAAGGGCGAGATTAACGTGCCGGACGATTTCGATCGTGAGGGCGATGCGGAAATTGCCAAACTGTTCGGGATTGATGAGTGAGGCTGCTCCTCGACACCCACATCCTGCTCTGGGCTGCCGGGAAGGCTGAGCGGCTGTCGCCGGCCGGGAAAAGCGACTTCGGCGCCGAGCCTGGTGTGCTGCGTCGCACCCTGATCGAGAACGGCTACGTTGAACTGCCCGTCACCGGTGTTCACGCGGCTGCCACATCGGCGTTGCCACCGATCCATAAAGATCCCTTCGACCGCCTGTTGTTGGCGCAGGCGATCTGTGAGGGGATCACGCTGATTACGGCCGACGAAACCCTCGCCAGCTATCCCGGACCCGTGCGGAAAGTGTAGCCACACTTGCACTTTGCCCGCCTCGCCTCGTGCCGTTGAACGGAAGGCCACCTCCGGTCTTCGCGTGCGCGTCCGGCAGCTCACGTAACATCGCCCGTGCTAAGCTTCGCGCATGAGCGGTCCGATCGCCACGCGCCGCCCGGCGACCTACGCCGATCTCTGCGAGGTGCCGGACCACAAGGTTGCCGAGATTCTGGACGGCGAGCTGATCGTCACGCCACGCCCGGCCGTTCGGCATGCCAGCGCGAGCTCGGGCCTCGGGGGGCACATCTGGGGTCCCTTCCAAGGTGGCCGCGGTGGCCCAGGCGGCTGGTGGCTTCTCGACGAACCGGAACTTCACCTGGCCGATGACATCCTGGTCCCCGACCTGGCCGGCTGGCGGCGCGAGCGCTTGCCTGTGCTTCCCGACACCGCGTTTATGACGATGGCGCCCGACTGGGCGTGCGAGGTCATCTCGCCGTCGACCGAACGCATGGATCGATCGCGTAAGACGCGCATCTACGCCCGCGAGGGCGTCGCACACCTCTGGCTGCTCGATCCGCTGGTTCGCACCCTCGAAGTGTTGCGGCTCGAAGGCGGGCGATGGGTGCTTCTCGGCACGCACACCGACGCCGACGTGGTGCGCGCGGAGCCCTTCCAGGCGATCGAGATCGAGCTGATCTCGTTATGGTCCGGCGCCCAGACCGACCGAGTGGGAGGTAACGACCCGACGTCATCGTGAACGGTGAACGCGGCTCCCGGCGCGCGAGGCGGACACTACTTCAGGGACTGAACGTGCTTGACCCAGGCGCCGACGATCGGCTGCATGGCGCCCTTTGAGGCCGTGTAGGCCTTGGACCACTTGGCGAGGTTCGCCTTGTCGGCCGCGAGCGTCGCCAGTTGCGGTTCGTGCAGGTGACGGATGTAGGTGCCGAAGATCGCGGCGAGCTGCGCCGCCCGATCGGTCGGGTGGGTTTCCAGATACGGCGTCAGCACTGCCACGGCCTCGGCCGGACGTCCGCCCAGGGCGTACGCCATGCCCATCAGCTTGCGCGTGCGCGCGTCAGCGCCGCCTTGCTGCATGGCGAGTTCGAGCGGCGCGATGGCGAGCACCGGCTGTCCGGCCCTGATCCATTCCTCGCCGGCGAGCCGCGCCGCCGCGGCATTGGGCGGCGCGCCCGCCGCGCTCTGGATCAGCCCGGCCGCGTCCTGGTGACGATTGGCCTCGGCCAGCGCGGCACCCAGATACAGGCGCGCGGGTGTGAAGGTGGGCGCGATCTGCATGGCGCTTTGAAACTGGATGGCCGCTTTGTCCAACTGCGACAGTTGCAGCCACTCCAGGCCCTTGAGAAACGCCGCCAGGGCCTGATCGCCGTCACCGAGCGCGGTCATCGCCGCGGAACCGAGGTCGCCACCGCGCGCTTCCTTCACCGCGGCCTTCGACGCGGCCGGGCGTCCCTCGGCGGCGGCGAAGATCGGCGTCAGCGCCGCCGGGGTGAGCAGTTCCTTGCGATCGAAGTTCGCGAGGCCGCCGAGCAGCACCATCGCCATCTCCGCGGGGATGGCGCCGCCAGAGGACGCCGCCGGAACGCCTCCGGTGAGCGACGGGGATTCGTTGAGGATGCGGAACGGGCGAATCATGTGGCCCTGCGCCTTGCCGCCCTGCCGGATCGTGCTGCGCGCGAGGTAGCGTCCCGGTGGCAACGCCGTGGTGCTGAACTGCGCGTTGCCGACGAGGATCTCCGGCGATGGTCCCGCGACGATCCGCATCGGGATGGTCGCGAGTGGGGCCGCATCCTCGCTCGGCAGGATCTCGAGCGTGGCCTCGAGCCCGGCCAGTTGCGCGGGCGAGCCGTACATTTCCACGAGTGCGGCCATTTGCCCGCCGCTGACGGCCGGCTCGATGGCCGGCGACAGGGCACTCTTCTCTCCGGGCATCGAGCCGCCGACGATCAGGTCGCCCATGGCCAGCGCCGGGCCATCCATCTGCCACGCCGTGACCAGCCGCGAGACACTGCCGACCCGCCCTTCGCTGTCGGCCATCGACAGGACCAGGCGGTACTCCCCCGGGTCAACCACCATCGCGCTTGCATACACCGCTGTGCCAGGGTCGCCGCTTTTCTCGGTCAGTGTCTTCGGCCCGACCGGCGGCGCGAAGCCGCGGCCCGCCTTGTTCACCAGCAGCATGCCCGCCGTGTACTCCAGGGCCTGGCCCGAGAGCCGCTCGACTTCCGCCGCCACCAGCACGCGCACCTTCGACGTGCCGGGCTCCTTGTATGTCCACGTGGCGACTTTCAGCGGCAGGTCGTCGATCGGCAGCAGCGACTTGAGCGCCCGCGTCACCGCGTCCGCCGGCGTCGTCGCCTTCGCCGACATCGACGTCAGGAAGCTGCGGCGCGATCGAATGGTGACGCCGCGCCGCCCGGTCTTGACCGAAATGCGGTGGTGGCGGCCATTGCGATCGTCGGGCCGCGATTCGACCCCGAGCAGGTAGAACCCGTCGATCGCGCGTGAGATGCGGTCGAAGGCGTACTCGGCCGAGGTGTTGATGCGATAGAGCGAGCCGCGCGCGGCCCCGGCCAGCATCTCGAGCCCCGTGATCTGCAGATCCCGATCTTCGCGCGGCGTGTTGGGCTTCCGGCCTTGCGCCGCGTCGAAGCGCGGCACGTCGAGCATCAGGATGTCGATGGTGGCGCGTGCGTCGGCGGCGATCGAAGCAAGGTCGTCGGTCTCGCCGCCCAGGCCCTCGAAGACCAGGCCTTCCGACATCAGGATCACCGACTTCGGGCCCTCAACCCCGCTCAGCCCCTTAAGCACGGCGCGCATGCCGGCCACCGACGCGTCGGTCCGCTGGCGCACGTCGGCAGCAATCTGCGCCGCATCCTGTTCGACCTCGCGTTCGCAGCGTTCGCCATCCGCCGACACCGAGCCGCACTCACGCGTGATGACCTCAAGCGCCAGATGAATGTTGTTGCGGGTGGAAACGGCCAGCGCCTCGCTCACGCTCAGGTTGAAGCGGCCCGCGATCGGATCGGCGCTGCCGACGATGCGCAGCAGCGCTTCGCGGACTTTGTCGTGATCGGTCGTAAAGTCGACGAGTTCACCTGGGCCTGGCACGGCGACAACCGCCACCCGATCTTCGGATGTGAGTGTGTCGACGAATTTCTTGGCGCTGTTCATCACCGCGCGCGCGGCGCCGGTGCGGATGTTCCCCTGGTCGATGAGCAGCAGGACCAGCCGGCCGCTGGGTACGCCCTTGGCGTTGGAGGTGAAGAACGTCTCGTCGGGCGCGACCGCCACCTTGCGCGGCGCGCCGATCACGCGCAAGGGATCGACTGAACGCACGTAATCGGCCGATACCACCTGCCGTTTGTCGCCGTCGACTTCGACCAGGAAATCCACGGAGGTCAGATCAATCACCTGACGGCCGTTGCCGTCGAGCGCGGTGACGTCGACACTGACCAGCTCGATCCCGGCCCGGAACACCGGCTGCTGATCAGGGGCTTGCGGCTTGGGGCTTGAGGCTTGCGCAAGGGCGGGAACGCCGGATGCGGCGACCACCGCCACAACGCTCAGCGCCGCAAACGACAACGCGATACGAACGTCACGCATGACCAATCTCCAAGAACACCCATCTTACGCTCCTTCCGCAAGCCGCAAGCCCCAAGCCGCAAGCCTATAGAATCAGAGAACATGTCTGTTCGCGACGTCATCATCGTGGGTGCCGGGCCGTCCGGGCTCGCCACTGCCATTGCCGCCAAGCATTTCGGTCTCGACTACCTGGTCCTGGAAAAGGGTTCCCTGGTGGACGGCATTGCGCGGTTTCCCATCAACATGGTGTTCTTCACCACGCCCGAGTTGCTGGAGCTTGGCGGCATCCCGCTGACCACGCCGTACGAGAAGCCGACGCGCGCCGAGGCGTTGCAGTACTACCGGAAGGTCGTCGATATGTTCCAGCTCCAGGTGTCGCTGTTCGAGGAGGCTACCGAGATCGAATCACCCGCGTCGCCGGGCGATCCGTTCGCCGTCCACACGCGGACCGCCCGCGGCGCGACCCGGGTGCGCGAGGCGCGCAACGTGGTTCTGGCGATGGGGTACTACGGCGCGCCGGTGATGCTGAACGTGCCCGGCGAAGACCTGCCGCACGTCTCGCATTTCTATAAGGAAGCGCACCCGTACTACCGCCAGCGCGTGGTGATTGTCGGCGGCAAGAACTCCGCCGCCGAAGCGGCGCTCGAGATCCATCGTGCCGGTGGCCATGTCACCATCGTGCATCGCGGCCCGGCGTTCGGCGACTCGATCAAGTACTGGGTGAAGCCCAACATCGAGAACCGCGTGAAGGAAGGATCGATCGCGGCTCACTTCAACGCCAACGTTGTCGAGATTCGCCCCACCGAAGTGGTGCTGGATAACGGGCAGACCTTGCCGGCCGAGGGCGTGTTGTTGCTGACGGGCTATCGCGCCGACGCGGAGTTCATGCGGCGGGCCGGCGTCGAGATCAATGCCGAATCACTCGAGCCGAAGTACAGCGCCGAGACCTACGAGACCAACGTGCCCGGGCTGTTTGTGGCCGGCGGCCAGGTGGCGGGGAAGAAGACAGGCACCGTGTTCATCGAGAACGGCCGGTTCCACGGTGAAGTCATCGCCAAGACCCTGGCGGCGCGGTTGCGCCCCTGACGCCGCGGCGGCGCCTATAGAATGACTGCATCATGCGCGAAGCCGTCATTATCTCGAGCAGCCGGACCCCGCTCGCCAAGTCGCACCGCGGATCCTTCAACATCACACGCCCGGACGACCTGGCGGCGCATTGCATCACCGATGCGTTGCGCAAGGCGCCGGGCCTCGATCCCGCCGAGATTGAAGAAGTGATTCTTGGCTGCGGGCAGCCGCACGGCCCGCAGGGCCACAACATCGCCCGCGTGGCGGCGTTGCGCGCCGGGTTGCCGGTGTCCACACCGGGCGTCACGGTGAACCGCTTCTGCAATTCCGGTTTGCAGGCGATCGTGCAGGCGGCGCACATGGTGTTGCTGGAAGGCGTCGAGGCCGCCATCGGCGGCGGCGTCGAGTCGATCACGATGATGCAGCGCGACAGCTCGCCGAACCCGTGGGTGCAGGCGCACCATCCGGGGCTCTACATGGTGATGGGCGAGACGGCGGAAGTGGTCGCCAGGCGATACGGTGTGACCCGGCTGGCCCAGGACGAGTACTCGCTGATCAGCCAGCAGCGCATCGCCCGCGCGCAGCAGGAGGGGTTGTTCGCCGCCGAGATCGCGCCGATCGACGTTCGCCGCGCCGTCCTCGACAAGCAGACGGGCGACCAGACTGGCGAGGAGGACGCGCGCGTCGATCGCGATGAGTGCAACCGTGCCGACACCACGCTCGAGGGCCTGCAGAAGCTGCCGCCGGTGTTCGACAAGACCAGCGGGCAGGGCAGCGTGACGGCCGGCAATTCCTCGCAGTTGTCAGACGGCGCGTCGGCGACGGTGGTGACGTCGATGGCCCGCGCCAGGGCGCTGGGTCTGACGCCGCTCCTGGTGTTTCGCGGCTACGCGGCGGCCGGATGCGAGCCCGACGAAATGGGGATCGGGCCGGTGTACGCCGTGCCCAAGCTGCTGAAGAAGCACGGGCTGACCGTCGACGACATCGAGGTGTGGGAGCTCAACGAGGCGTTCGCCTCGCAGGTGATCTACTGCCGCGACAAGCTGGGGATCCCGATGGAACGCCTCAACCTGAATGGCGGCTCGATCGCCATCGGCCATCCGTTCGGCATGACGGGATCGCGCCTCGTCGGCACGATCGCCCACGCGATGCAGCGCCGCAAGGCCCGCTACGGCGTCGTGACCATGTGCGTCGGCGGCGGACAGGGCGCGGCGGCGTTGTTCGAGCGGGCTTAGAGGACGAGCACGGCCTCGCCCAGCACCTGCCGGCAGACGACGGCTGTCACGAGTGGAAGCCGCGGCCCTCGGCGGCCAGCTTTTCGAGCAGCGCCGCCGGCCGCCAGTAATCACCGAACTGGTCGCGATATTGCCTGACCCTCGCGAGCACGGTCGGGAGTCCCACCGTATCGGCGTAGAACATGGGCCCGCCGACGTGACGCGGGTAGCCGAACCCATAACAGTAGACGGCGTCGATGTCGCTGGCGCGGGTCGCGTAACCCTCTTCCAGGATGCGCGCGCCCTCGTTGGCCAGTGCCGTCATGATCCGGGCGATGATCTCGGCGTCGTCCACTCTACGGCGGGTGATGCCGCGCTTCGCCGCTTCGGCCGCCGCGATCTCGTCGACCATCGGATCCGGAATGCGCGTGCGGCTGCCGGCCTCATAGCGATACCAGCCGGCGCCCGTCTTCTGTCCGTAGCGGCCCAGTTCGTAGAGCCGGTCCGGCACCTCCGACTGCGGGCCCTCGGCGCGCGTCTGCCCGGTGAGCTTCAGGTGCTGGCGAATGCGCCAGCCGACGTCGATGCCGGCAATGTCCTGCATGCCGAACGGACCGACCGGCATGCCGAACCCGGTCAGGGCGCCATCCACCTGCGACACGGTGGCGCCTTCCTCGAGCAGCAGCAGCGCCTCGCGCATGTAATACGCGATCATCCGGTTGGCGACGAAGCCGAAGCAGTTGCCGACGACCACGCCGACCTTGCCGAGCTTCTTGGCGAGGGCGAGCGAGGTCGCGATGGCTTCCTTGCTGGTGTCCTTGCCGCGGACGATCTCGAGGAGCTTCATCACGTTGGCGGGGCTGAAGAAGTGGTGGCCAATCACCTGGCTGGGCCGCCCGCTCGCCTGCGCCAACTCGTCGATGTCGAGGGTCGAGGTGTTCGAGGCCAGGAGGCATGACGGTTTGGTGACCCGCGCCAGCTCCGAGAAGGTCGTCTTCTTGAGGTCCATGTTCTCGAACACGGCTTCCACGATGATGTCGGCGTGCTCGAAGCCGTCGTAGGTCGTGGTCGGCGTGATCAGCGCGATCGTCTTCTCGCAGGCCTCCGGCGTCATCCGTCCCTTCGCGACGGTCGACTCGTAGTTCTTCCGGATGGTTGTCATGCCACGCCGCACGGCCGCTTCGTCGAGATCCTTGAGCAGCACGGGAATGCCGGCGTTGGCATAGGCCATGGCAATGCCGCCGCCCATGGTTCCGGCGCCGATCACGGCAGCGCGCGCGACCGGCATCACCGGCGTGTCTTTCGGCACGTCGGGGACCTTGGCGGCCTCGCGATCGGCGAAGAACATATGCACCAGCGCGCGGCACTCGACGGAGGTGACGCAGTCGGCGAACAGTTCGCGTTCGCGGGCCGAGCCGGCGTCGAAGTCGAGCGTGAGCGCCGCCGCGATGGCGTCGACGGCGCGGAACGGCGCGGTTACGCCCTTGGCCGTGCTCGCCAGGCTCTTGCGGGTGGCGGCGCAGGCGGCCAGGCCGGCCTCGCGATCGGCGATCTTCGCGCTGAGATCCCGGGTCTTTCTCGCTTCGCCCGCCGCCGCCCGTGCCGTGGCGAACGCGACGGCCTCGTCGATGAGGGCTCCGGTAGTGACGTGATCGACGATCCCGGCCGCAAGCGCGCGAGCCGCAGTCACCGGCTTGCCGGCGGTGCACATCTCGATGGCCATCGCCGCGCCGCACAGACGGGGCAGGCGCTGCGTGCCGCCCGCGCCGGGGATGATCCCCAGCATGACTTCGGGCTGGCCCACCCTGGCGTCGGGCGCCATCACCCGGTAGTGGCACGACATGGCGATCTCGAGTCCGCCGCCGAGGGCGTTGCCATGGATGGCCGCGACCAACGGCTTCGCCGCATCCTCGATTCGCATCAGCCGCGCGTGCGTCGCTGCCGACCGCGCCAGCGCTTGCTCGCGGGTCTTGATCGTGCCGAAGATCTTGATGTCGGCGCCGGCGACGAACGTGGCACCGGCGCCAATCAGCACCATCGCATCAACGCCGGCGTCGGCGTCGGCGCGCGCGACGGCTTCTTCGATGCCTTCGAGCACGCCCGGACCCATGGCGTTGACGGGTGGGTTGTCGACCGTGAGAATGGCAATCCGGTCGCGAACCTGGTAACGAATCAGTGGAGTCATCGGCGCCTAATCGAGGGGTTTGAGATACAGCGGAACGAACTTGCCGCCGACCACGTGCGCGGCGACCACGGTTTGCATCAGGTGGCCCGTGGCATCGACCCCCAGCAGTTCAGACGGCTTGGCCTCATCGGGCAGCGTCGACGCCGCCTCATTCAGGCGGGCGTGGATCGCCCTGGCGTCGGTGATCGTGCCGGCCAGTTCCATGGCGCGCGCCACGATGCGCAGGGCGCCATAGGTGAGGCTGACCTCCCGGGGCGGGTCGCGCTCGGCGCCCTTCTTGGCGCGATACTTCTCCACGAACTTCACCGCGCGAAAGTCGGGATGCGCGATCATCGGCATCACGCCGACGGCATTCTCGAGCATGGCCATCGGCACCAGTTTGTTCATCTCCTCGAACTTCGCCTGGTCCATCACCACGAGCCCACCCTTGAAGCCCTGTTCGCGGGCAGCCTTGATCACCAGGGCCGTCGCCTGTGACGGCCCGCCCACAAACAGCACATCCGGCTTCTCCGACAGCGTCTTGCTGACGACGCCGGAGAAGTCGGTGGTGGTGTTGTAGTCAATCTCGTTGTTGGTCAGCAGGGTCCCGCCCTTGCTCGTCCACACCGCCGAGAATCCCTTCGTCCACTCTTTCGCGTAGGCGTGTGCGCCGGGAATGCGGCCCAGCCGCTTGCCATGCCCGTCGATCATCGTTTGCGCGAACGCATCGAAGTAGATCGGGTACTTTGGCGGAATCATCAGCGTGAGTGGGTTGCCGCTCTCGACGATCTGCGGCTCGCTGCTGTACGCCCCGACGATGAACGGAGGCGCCGATCCGTTGAAGCCCTGGATGGCGAGAATGCCGCCGCTGTGCGGGCAGAAGACGATGGGCGCCTGGTTCTGGTGGACGAGGCGCTTCGCGTTGGTCGCCGACTCGTTCGGGAAGTAGCGGTCGTCGAGTGGCACGACCGCCAGCTTGACCTGCCGCCCGGCCACGGTTATGCCGCCCGCGGCGTTGATGTCCTCGATCGCCATCTCGAGACCATCAAGCACGTTGCGGCCGTAGAACGCAGCGCCGCCGCTCAAGGGCCCGGTGAAACCGATGTTGACCGTGTCACCGGTCGTGCCTGATGCGCATCCCGCGAGCCCGGCCACGAGCAGGGCGACGGCCGGAATGCGAGCCAACGACGCGCGATCGCTACTCATCATGAACATCCCCGTCAGTAGAGCACCTGTGCACCCCAGCACCTAAACTAAGCCCCCATATACGCCCGTCGCACCTCATCGTGCGTCATCAGATCCGCCGCCGCGCCGTCGAGTACGATGCGGCCGTTCTCCAGCACGTAGCCGCGGTGTGCAATCTCGAGCGCCGCGTAGGCATTCTGCTCCGCGAGCAGCACCATTGTACCGGCGCGATTGATCGCCGCAACGGCGTCCAGCACCTGTCGCACGACCTTGGGCGCGAGGCTGACCGACGGCTCGTCCAGCAACAGTAACTTCGGCTCGGCCATCAGCGCCCGGCCGATCGCCACCATCTGCTGCTGTCCGCCGCTCAAGGCGCCGGCCGGGTCGCCCGTGCGGGTGGCGAGCGCCGGGAACAGCGACAGTATGCGCTCGAGACGGCGATCGATCGCCGCCGTGTCGCGGCATAAGTAGGCACCCAACCGCAGGTTGGTCAAGACCGACAACGCCGGAAACAGCTTGCGCCCCTCGGGACAGTGCGACACGCCACTGGCGACGATGTCGCGCGGACTCAGGTTCGCGAGCTCGCGGCCGGCAAACGCGATGCGGGCGCCGGCGTCGGCGCGGGTGAGGCCGCTGATGGCCCGGAACACCGTGGTCTTGCCGGCGCCGTTGGCCCCGAGCAGCACCACCAGTTCGCCCTCGCGCACTTCGAGGTCGACCTGGCGGGCGGCCTGAAAGCCGCCGTACGACACGGTGAGGTTCGAGACCCGCAACGTCATTTGTGGCCCAGGTATGCCTCGAGGACGGCAGGGTCGAGCCGGATCTCGTCCGGCGTGCCTTCGGCAATCTTCTTTCCGTAGTCGAGCACCATGATGCGCTGGCACAGGTGCATCACCGCCTGCATCTGGTGTTCGATCAGGCACACGGTGACGCCGCTTGCCGCGACGCGTTCGATCAGCGCGATCAGGCCGCGGAACTGTTCGGCGTTGATGCCGGCGAAGGGTTCATCGAGCAGCAGCAGCCGCGGCCTGGCGACCAGTGCCAGCGCCATCGCGAGTCGCTTCTGCTGCTCCTGTGTCAGGCCCTTCGCTGGGCGTTCGGCGCAATCCGCGAGGCCCACCAGGCTCAAGGTCGCCCGCGCGGCCTCGTGCGCCTCCCGTTCTTCGCGGGCGAGACGGCCGCTGCGGACCAGGGCGTCCCACAC
>JBCKZH010000042.1:0-28159 GCA_038919385.1 Vicinamibacterales bacterium
CGAACACCAGCACGGGCGGGAGTCGTCGACTGGCGGCGTGGAGATTCGCCACCGTGCGGGGGAAGCGCGTCACCAGCTTCTCGAGTGGCGCAACACGCCCCTTGCGGCCTTCAGGGCTGGCGACTGACGCCAGAACCGCGGACAGGGGTTGGACTCCCGCCGCCTTCACGGCTCCATACCCGCACCGCCCGTCAAGCAACGCGAAGTCGATCGCGGTCAGAGTACGGATCAATCTCAACCACGATTCGCTTGACCGAGACGCTGGGCGTCTTCCGGCGGCCGACCGTCTTCATCCTGATGAAGCCGGCGGCCTCGAGCTTTGCCAGCGTTCGGGTCAGGTTTGGTTGTGCTCGCCCGGTCATGGTGACCAATTCAGCAACAGACCCCGGCTTCCGATCGCGGATCAGCGCTAGTAATCGTCGGTTATTGGGCGTGAGTAAACGGACTACGGCTTCGACGGAGTTGAAGCTCGGCTTCCCGGCATCAGCTGGAGCCGGTCGCTCTCCGCGCGCCACCGCCTTCATCTGTTCCCGCAGCGATCCCAGACTCTGAACCTTGGCGCGTTTCATTTTGATCTCCCTGACTCTTCGTCTCTCGTGACCCGCAGACTGACGCCTCGCTCCCGAAGGACCCGGCCGGCCTGAATCTTTTTCTGTCCGATGCCAATGATCCGTCGCGTCGCCGCGGCGTTTGAAGCGAGACCCCCTGGGGGGCACGTCGTGCGCGTTGTCGAATCCGATGAGCCGAGTGCCGTCTGGCGCGTGCAGCGTGAAGGAGTAGGACAGGCCATGTGGTCGTTCCGCCGTTGGCGGCACACGCGTGATGGCGAACTTCAGCCAGTAACCTTTCTCCAGATGATGAATGCGCCCGTGGAACGCCAGCAGGAACTCGAGTCCGTGATCCGCCGTCGAGCGACTCATATCACCTGGTGATATGATAGCACTTCTGGGATCGAGCGATGGAGCCTTGGAGCATGAAAGCGACCTCAGGAGTCCGCGCACCGCTGATTCGAATAAGCTTTGCCGGATCAGTCCACCGAGGTGGCGTGCGAAAGCTTCGTTGGGGTATGACCGGTCGGGGGAAGCGCGGCGGGCTGCGAGTGATCTACTACTTGCGCCGAAAGCCGGGCCAGATCTGGATGCTTACGCTCTATGGAAAGAACGCGCAAGAGAACATTCCCGCGCACGTGCTCAGGCAGATGAAAGAGGCGATCGACGATGGCAAAGTGGGAGAAGACCAGGAATATCGGTCAGGAGATTCTCCAAGGGATTCGCGATATCAAGGTGGGGCGGGCGGGGCGTCGCTTCACTGTTGATTCGTATGCCATTGTGCGAGCGCGCGAAAAGGCTGGTCTCACCCAAGCGCAGTTCGCCGCGCTCCTGGGAGTATCGGTTCGTACGCTGTAGGACTGATTACTGCGTCTGACCCGCAGGTCGTCGCCATCGGTCGGAGGACACGGGTCGAGTCTGTTGGGTCCTGGGCGTTTGCAGGTTGGGCGCGGAAGGCCCGGAGTCGACGCATCAGATCGCGATCGTGGTGTCGATCGCGTCGTCCTCCGCACGAAGACGGCCATCCGTGACCTCAAGCAGGCCCGCCGACGTCAACGCCTGGACGTCGGCGTGGACGTTGCTATAGTCACGGCTGAGCGCCTTGGCCAGCGCGCGCACGCTCGTTACCGTGTGGCGATGGACGTAACGGAGCAGGCCGGCGACATAGCTCGATGCTGAGCGGTTCTGGGCGAGGAGCCTGAGGACGGCCGTCTCGGAAAGTCCTAGAGACCGTTCACAGCGCCGTCTGCTCGTAGTAATCGGGAACAGGCGCGGCAACGTCCACGGGCTCACCCAGATCGGCGAGCGCGGCCAGCCAGAACCGCGGCAAGGGCAGTGGAACAGACAGGACCGTGCGCGCGATGCGCGCACGCAGGCCCGGGTCTGTTTGGGCCAGGCGATAGAGCTCGCGCCACGCGGCAATCTCGCCACGATCCAGCACCTGCGCGAGCACCTCGTCACTTTCGAGGGCGAGCCGCGAACGATTCCACAGCGCCCGCGACGTCTGTAAGGATCCCATGTTCACGCGCCCCCTAACGCGAGCCTTGCCACGACTCGGGCCCACGATCGGCCGCGCGCGACCACGTGTGACCAGTCGTTCCAGGGTGGCCGAAGCCCGCGGTACGCCGTCAAATCGATCTGCGCTGTATCGACCGGTGCGGCGGCGGCGAGGCGTTCGGCCACCTCGGCAAGCGGCGATACGTCCGGTGATTGTCGATAGATCCGATCGAACGGACCCAACGCCGCGACCACACCTGCTTCTCCGAGGCGCTCGAGGAGCACCACCGTGTCAAGATAGTCGCGAACCGTGTGCCGCGTGGCGAGCAGCCATGCCTTGATGCGGGCCATCTCGGCGAGAGTCGGCACGCGAAGGCCATTGATCTCTTCGGTCTCCAGGGGTTGCGTGCGCCGGAGCTGCCGAATGCCTGTCAACACACCGTCTAGCTGCCCGAGAATCAGCACAGGCCGCTGCACTCGTTCCGTCTGCCAGCCCGCGGCCGACTCGAGCGCCGCGAGCACCTCGTCGAACCGCTGCCGCAGGTTGTCGAGCACGTGATCGCCATCCATACTCACACGGTGTTCGGCGTGCACCGCCGCGGCCGTCCCTCCCACGAGAACCGCGCCGGGCACGAGGTGCTGAAGGTGCCGTTCGGCGGCGAGCAGTCGTTCCCAATCAGGGAGGTGATCCACGACAGAGATTGTGACATAGAGCGCGGGAGTTTTGCGCCCTCCTCGCTGGCCCCGTTCGAATACCGCGACCAACCGGAAGGGCCGGCCCAGATCGTTGTTATCGAACGCCGGGACGTGGGGGAGCTGGCGAATGGCGGCGTGGAGGTGTGCGCTGGCGATTCCGACGTAGCACAAGACGCGGTGTAGCAGGGCGTTCGCCGTGGCCATCGCCTCCGTGGCGTTGAAAGGATTCACGGGACCGCGAGAAAGCGACGGTCCAGCTTGTGCCTTCCGACGAGACATGGCCCGGCTCGGCCTTATGTCGTCCGGCGCCTTCAGCGCCGGATCCGTCGCCGCGCCATGGCTGGAATACGCATTTCTTCTGGGCCACGTATTCCGGCGCCGAACTCGACTGGCTCGTGGTGCGCGGCCGGCACCGGATCGGCGTTCGGTTCAAGCGGACGACGGCGCCCACCGTGACGAGGTCGATGCAGGTGGCGGCGGACGATCTACGCTTGGATCGCGTGTCTGTGGTGCATGCGGGGCGCCACTCGTTTGCGATGGCTTCCGGCATACATCCGCGCCTTCACCTCCCGGTGGTACGCGAGAGACGACTCGGCCATCTCGACGACATCGAAGAGCCGCCTGGGCACCTTTGACGAAAATCATGATGCTTTCATGCGCACCGCTGTGAGCATCTTCGATGTTTCTTTCAGTGAGTCGCCCCGCGCGCGCATCGGCCGCTGCTTTCAAACTAGACCATTACCGAGGCCCGGGAGCCAGAGTTTCTGAAGCAGCGACGGGCTCACGCCGGCGATGCCTGCGTTCTGGTGGTCGTCGAGGCCGAGACGAGCGCGCGCAGCTCGCGCAGCACATCGGCATCGCGGCCGTCGAGGGCCAACGCCTCGAGGCGGGTGATGGCCTCGGCCAACCCGACGTGGCCCTGCGGCGCCGATGTCTGAACGCGAAGAATCTTAGGAAGTGAGGAAGGCTCGGCGAACTCCCCGTCACCGGTCAGTATCGACCACCTTCACCTGCTCGCCCATCTCGAGCACGAACAGCGGTGCGCGGTCGCTGAGCGCACCGGCGTGCAGCACCAGTTGCACGGCTTCAGGAATCAGCATGAAGAACCGGCGCATCTCGGGGTGTGTCACGGTCACTGGCCCGCCGTTGGCGATCTGGGCCAGAAACGTCGGCACGACGCTGCCGTTGCTGGCCAGCACGTTGCCGAACCGGACGGCGGCAAAACGCGTGGTGGTCGACCGACCGAGGCTTTCGACGACCATCTCAGCCACCCGCTTGGTCGCGCCCATCACGCTCGGTCGGGTTCACCGCCTCGCACGGGTTGTCTTCCATGAGCGGCACGTGTTTGTGGGCGGCCGCGTGAAACACCACTTGTGGGCGCAACGAGTCGAAGACCTGGTCGATTCGGCGCGCTTCGGTGATGTCGGCCAAGACGGGATGAAGCTCCACGGCGGCCGCACCCTTTGAGAGCTCGTTGTGGATGTGAAACAGGCCGTTCTCGTGATGATCGAGGAGCACTAGGCTTGCCGGGCGCCGGTGACGACGACGCGCTTGCCCTCCAGGAACTGGCGGACAGGGCCGTAAACGAGGCCCACGGGATCCCTGGCAAGCAAATCGTCCACCTTGAGTTGGCGTATTTGTCCTACTTCGACCCGGGCGCCGATCAAGTCGTGCAGCCTGGGCAGGGTGGTGATGCGGATCTTGTAGGGCTCCAGGATGCGAACGACGGCGCGAAGCGTCTCCCGAGAAGTGCTCGGAAGCGCGATCGGAAGTTCTTCTGGGGCGTGAGTTTTGAGAATAGCGAAGCTGACCGAGGGGGAGAGGCATTTCTTATCACAAGAATGCCTGCTTTTTTGACGCCGTCGGTTGTCCGTGAATACGGCAATGCCGTATTATGGGGAAGTGTTCGAGGATGACTGAGAAGCAGATGGCGAAGTGGGAAAAGACCAGGACTATTGGTCAGGAGATTCTTCAGGGCATTCGCGATATCAAGGCAGGGAGGGGGCATCGTGCGAGCGCGCGAGAAGTCCGGTCTCACCCAAGCGGAGTTCGCCACTCTCCTGGGAGTATCGGTACGGACGCTGCAAGATTGGGAGCAGGGTCGGCGTGAGCCGAATGCGGCTGCGCGGACTTTGATCGAGGTCGCCGAGAAGCATCCCAGGGTGCTGCGGGAACTCGTCGCCTAGGCCACCGATTGACACTGATTGGCGCCGATTACTCGGACAGTCTCGCCTGACGGCGGCCAGGGGGCCAGGCTCAGGGTGTCAGGCCGGCGGATGTCAATGCCTGCACGTCGGCGTGGACGTTGCTGTAGTCGCGGCCAAGCGACTTGGCCAGCGCGGCTTCGTCTTCAATGGCGCCACCCACGGTCACCTTTACGTCGCTCATGGTTTGCCTCGCAGCGTTCGAACGTCAGACCAGAAGTCGCTCATCAGTCGTTCGACGCTGCTGAACTGATCTCCCTTGCCTCGCTCGTTGTCATACCCGACTTCTCGGACGTCCAAGCGACATGCGATGGTGCCAGCCCAGGGCGTGCAGTCGTGAGACGTCCAACAGCTTGCGCGGGGTCCCATCCGGCTTGGTCGTGTCGTAATGGGACTTCCACCAGCTTGCGGAGGATAGGGCGCATCCACGCGGACGCGTACGTCGCTCCGCGCGCAAGCTGCTGGCGATCCTGCTTGGACAGCTTGGAGCGAGCCGCATCGATCAGTGTCGCGGCGGCGGCCTGACCCAGATATCGCAGCGCCTGAACGACGGTGCCTGCATTCGTTCCAGCGCCGACGAGATTCTTGCGCGACGCATGTTTCAGCCTGATCACGCGCCGGCCGATCTGAACCGTCCGTGGAGGTCCATCCGTCAGGTAGGTCGTCTGCGCCGGCACCTGCGGCGACAGACCCAGCATGTTGGCCGCTTGGGCGCCTGCCACCTGCACCAGGCTCCCGGTTTCTCGGGCAAGAGCCTGAGCGACCGCGTCGGTCGAAGGCGTGAGCGGGCCGAGTTGTGGATCAATTCGCGGGTAGTCGTACAAACCTCTGGCCACACGGCGCAGGCGCCCAGTCCGTGCGATTCGCGACAGCGCCTGGTCGACAGCTGCCCGTGAGCCCAGGTCGAGGAAGTCGCTCGGAGTAAAGACCGCTCCTCTGCCTTCGGCCGTGGCACGCTGGACAATCTGCTGAGTCACCCCCCCCGCTCTTCATATGTTAGATAATATCATAATTTTTTCTGACATAACATCAACGATACGCCCATCCTGCTGGCGCGTTATCGAGTAGACGCCGCCGGTAATCGCCCGCCCGCCGGCGACGCCGGCGCCAACGTCGAACGTGTCATCGACCCTGCCGTCGCTGTTCAGCCGAACGAGGCCCCTCGCGGCCGCTCCGTTCATGGTTTCGAAGTTGCCTCCGACCAGGATGCGGCCATCGGGTTGAGCGGATGAGTGATCAGGCTGTTCACAGGCAGGTGCGAAGCGTCGAAAGGGACCTCACAGGGCTTCCGAGCCGCCGGAGCAGCTCCCCGTCAACCCCAGGAGCACAACTACGAAAACCAAGGGGGAGGAGCATTTCTATCACAAGCGCCTGCCGCTATCCTGGGCAAGTGTTGGCGCAAGAGGTACCAGTTGGGCACCGATCGCGAGCACCAGAAGCAGGAGGGTAAGGATCGGTGAGGCGGGGATGCGTGGGTGTCGTGCTCCCCAGGCGAGGGCAAGGACAATTCCCGGCTCACGCCGGCGACGGTTCCGTTCTGGTAGCAGTTGAGGCCGCCACAAGAGCGCGCAGTTCCCTGAGCACCTCGGCATCGCGGCCGTCGAGGGCCAACGCCTCGAGACGGGCGATGGCGTCGGCCAACCCGATGTGGCGTTGCGGCGCTGACGTCTGGACACGAAGAATCTTCGGGAGTGAGGAAGGCTCGGTGAACTCCCCGTCGCCGGTCAGTTCTTCGAAGAGTTTCTCGCCGGGCCGAATGCCGGTGAACTCGATGGCGATGTCCTTGTCGGGCACGTAGCCTGACAACCGGATCAGGTCGCGCGCCATATCGACGACCTTCACCTGCTCGCCCATCTCCAGAACGAACAACGGTGCGCGGTCGCTGAGCGCGCCCGCGTGCAGCACCAGTTGCACGGCTTCTGGAATCAGCATGAAGAACCGGCGCATCTCGGGGTGTGTCACGGTCACGGGCCCGCCGTTCGCGATCTGGGCCAGAAAGGTCGGCACGACGCTGCCGTTGCTTGCCAGCACGTTGCCGAACCGCACGGCGGCAAAGCGCGTGGTGGTCGACCGGCCGAGGCTTTCGACGACCATCTCCGCCACCCGCTTGGTCGCGCCCATCACGCTGGTCGGGTTCACGGCCTTGTCCGTGGAGATCAGCACAAACCGCTCCACGCCCCACTTCTGCGCGGCCTCAGAGACGATACGTGTGCCGAGGATGTTGTTCTTCACCGCCTCGCACGGGTTGTCTTCCATGAGCGGCACGTGTTTGTGGGCGGCCGCATGAAACACCACCTGTGGGCGCATGGCGTCGAACACCTGGTCGATTCGCCTGGCGTCTGTGATATCGGCCACCACCGGATGGAGTTCCACGTCTCCCATGCCCTTGGCGAGCTCGTTGTGGATGTGAAACAGGCCGTTCTCGTGATGATCGAGGAGCACAAGGCTGGCAGGCCTGGCGGCGGCGATCTGTCGGCACAACTCCGAGCCGATGGATCCGCCAGCGCCGGTCACAACGACACGCTTGCCTTCCAGGAACTGGCGAATTGGTGCGTAGTTCAGGCCAACGGGTTCCCTGGCCAACAGGTCTTCGACCTTCAGTTGACGAATCTGCCCCACGTCCACGCGCGTACCGATCATGTCGTGGAGCCTGGGCAGTGTAGTAATACGGATCTTGAAGGGTTCTAGAGCGCGAACGATATCTCGAAGCGTTTCGCGCGAGGCGCTCGGGATAGCGATCAGCAACTCTTCAGGCGAGTGCTTCTTTAGGAGCTGTGGGAGCTGTCCTCGCCCCCCAAGCACGGGAACGCCATGGATACGTTGGCCTGCCTTGCGATAGTCGTCGTCCACGAACCCAATCGGCGTGGCATGGAACTTGGGGTTATGTCGCATGTCGCGAACGATCATCTCGCCCGCATCGCCCGCCCCGTAGATAAGCACCCGACGCCCGCCTTGTGGTCTGACAACCTCCCCGTATATGCGCCGAGTCAGCCTGATCCCACTCATCAAACAGACGAGGAGAATCGCGTCGATGATATACACCGAGCGCGGATAGCCAACGTTTCCGCCAGTCATTGCGACGCCTAGGTAGAACGCGACGGTGCTGCCGCCAACACCAAGAAGAATGTTTCGAAGATCCCAGAGGCTGGTGTACTTCCAGAGCCCCTCGAACAGACTAAACGGGAGAAATGTCACTATTCGGACGACGACCAACCAAGGCAGGAACTTGAGTGCCAAGGTCGCATAGGTCGGGGGCACGGCGCCGTCAAACCGTAGCCAGAACGCAGCGGCGTTCGACAACACGACCAGCACGATGTGCAGCACCACACTGAGCGGGCGTCTGAGCTTGAGGGCGAAGTCGAGGACTGGGGCCAAATGTTAGAGCAAGGCGCACTGCGTCTTGACGCGGTCCACTACATGATGGCAAACGTAATCTACCTGCTCTTCGGTCATCACACTGGAGAACGGCAGCGCAAGACTTCGTCGTCCGAGATCTTCGGCAACAGGGAAGTCGCCAGGCTTCGAGCCGAACCGGGCGCGATAGAACGGCTGCAAGTGGATCGGTGTGAAATACGGCCGCGTCGGGACACCGCGCTCTTCCAGGTCGCGCATCAGCGCGTCCCGATCGATACCTGACGCCAGTCTCACGACGTAGACGAACCACGACATTTTCGTGGTGGTCGACACGATTTGAGGCGGCGTCACAAGGTCGCCCTCCGCTTGAAGGCGGGAGGTATACCAGCCTGCGACGCGCGCGCGCTTGGCGAGCAATTCGTCCAGCCGCGCCAACTGCGAGGCGCCAAGGGCCGCGCTCATCTCGTCGAGCCGGTAGTTGTATCCGAGGCGGGAATGATTGAGCCAGGCGTCGAACACGTCGCGACCCTGGTTGCGTAGCGAGCGGAACAGATCGTTCCAGTCGCTCCGTGCAGTCAGGAGCATTCCGCCTTCGCCCGTGGTCATTTGCTTGTTCGGGTAGAAGGCGAAGACCGACGCGTCACCGAGGGTTCCCACCAATCTACCCTTATACTCGGCGCCGATAGCCTCGCAGGCGTCTTCGATCACGGAGAGGCCGTGTTCGCGGGCCGTCGCACGGAGCGGGTCCATGTCCGCGGGCTGACCGAACGTGTGGACGGGAACGATCGCCTTCAGGCGTGCAGGATTCGGCCCGCGCGAGATCTCCGAGGCCTTCTCCGCGACCAACGCTGGATCGATGTTGCCGGTCAGGGGATCGACATCCACAAACACCGGGATGGCGCGCTCGTAAAGCAGGCAGTTTGCCGACGCGACAAAAGAGAACGGTGTTGTGATGCCGATGTCGCCCTCGCCCAGGCCGGCGGCGATCACAGCCAGATGCAGCGCTGAAGTGCCGCTATTGACCCCGACGGCGTAGGACAGCCCGAGGCGCGAAGCAGCCTGGTCTTCAAAAACCTTGAGCCGGGAGCCGAGGCTCAGTGTTCCGCTTCTCAGGGTGGCCGTAACAGCCTGAACATCTGCCTCGGACACCTCCGGAGATGACATCGGAATTCTCATGCGAAGTCGACCTCGAAGGCGACACCTTCACGAGCACTGCGTTCGGCGAGAATGGCAGCCAGGCTGCTGGCGCGGAGGTGGGCCCACGGTATTGGTGAAGCTGTCCCTTCCAGGCAGGCGTGAACGAAGGCCTCGAGGCCGGCGGCGTGCCCTTTGTCTTGCACGACCCGCGTGCGTTTCCTCGAACCGTTGTGCCAGACGGTCAGTTCGGACCAGTTCTCAAGCACAGCCGATTTTCCGCCGCCAATCACTTCAATGCGCTCGGCAGGCATCGAGCGATCCCCGCCTGCCTGGTAGGAGATGTTCGAGACGCTGCCGTTGGCGTGACGCATGGTGATGAAGGCACGGTCGTCGGCACGGGCCACCGTGCCGCCGGTCCCTGCACTTTCCGCAAAAACACGGACAGGTACCTCCCCGACGATGGCGGCGCAGGCGTCAATCGCGTGGCACGCTTCGCCGATGATACGTCCTCCTCCCAGCTGGTCGTCATGAACCCAGATGTCCGCAGGTAGCTCTGGAACGGCGAAGCGGTACTGCACGGACAGGGGTCGAATTCCCGTGAACTCGCGCGACAGTTGCGTCAGCCCTGCGGCGAACCGGCGGTTGAAGCCAACCATGAGCAGCGGCGAGCCAGACGGGGCTCCGGCAAGGCAGGCATCGATTTCCGCCAGTTGCTCGGTCGTGAGGCAGAGGGGTTTTTCGACGAAGACGTGCATGCCGGCTTTCAAGGCTGCGAGGACCAGGGCTGCGTGAAGGTCGTGTCTCGTGGCGATGACGACGGCGTCTGTTTCGGTGTCGCTCCAGATCTCGGCGGCGTCTGATGCGGCGTAATTGAAACCGTAGCGTTCTCCGGTTTCCGCGGCGTTGAGGCCTTTCGCGGTGCATAGGCCTCTGAAAGAAACCTGTTTGATGTCGCGCAGCTTTGGCAGCATGACCAGCCGGCCAAAGTTGCCCGCGCCAATCATCGACAGCCGCAGGGTTCCGCTGTGTCCACGGCTCGAGTGCGGCAGGCTGACCCTGCGCTCGCTTTGTCTGGCCTCGTCGTCGTATTCCAGCACGATACCGAGGTATGGCCCTGAGGCTTTTGTAATCAGATCGTAGGCGTCGCCGGCCTTTTGGACGGCGAATCGATGAGACGTGAGCCGTGACACCGGCACCGCCCCCGAGGCGATGGCGGACAGCATCGTTTCAATGTTCCTCCGCACGGTCCAGCGGGCCTGGCCTACGGGGTAATCGTCGGCGCTGGTCTCGTAGCGGGCATCTCCCCGTCCCACGCCCAGGGAATGCGAGACGGTCAGCTCCACTTCCTTGCGGAAGAACGGATCACGCGGCACGTCGAGTCCTACCAGGCCCACCGCCACGACGCGACCGCGCGTGCGCACGACCTCCGCGGCAAGCTCGATGGTCGAGTTGTCGGGTGCCGCCGCCGTGATAATGACGGCGTCGAAGCCATCGGGCCCTGCCGTGGCGAGGGCGGCCTTCTGCTCCCGCGAAGTAGCCGTGAGCTCAGCGCCGAATGCGCGACCCAGTTCGGCCTTGCCGGGATCGAGATCGGTTCCCCACACCCGGCAGCCGTGAGCGCGGAGCAGGCCGACGGTGATCAGCCCGAGCAGGCCGAGGCCGATCACGAGCACGCGGCTGCCGAGGTCGACCCTGGCGAGACGTACACCTTGCAGGGCGATTGCGCCAAGGGGCGCGTAGGCCGCCTCTTCGAACGTCAAGCCTTCGGGAATCGGCGCGCACAGGTTCCGGCCCACGGACGCGACGGCCGCGTGCGAGGCGGCCACCGCTACCCGGTCACCTGGCTTCAGATCGTGAACGCCCGCGCCGCAGGCAAGCACGACGCCTGATGCCGAGTAGCCGAGCGTGAGCGGCTCCCGCAGTTTCGCGCGGAGTTGCGTAACGGTGCTCAACAGCCCTTCGTCGCGCATTTTCTGAATGATTCGACGCACGTGGTCGGGGCGCTGCCGGGCCTTCGCAAGCAAACTGCTTTGTGCCAGCTTCACGACGTAACGCTCGGTTCCCGCCGACACCACCGAACACATGTTCCCGATCAGAACCTGGCCAGATCCTGCAAGGGGAGAGGGAACCTGGATGACACGTGTGCGGCCGCCATTGATTTCGTGAACAACCTGAAGCATGTGTTCTTTCAGCGAACGCTCAAAGGCTTGGCCGGCACACCGCCGACCGTTGTGCCTGCTTCGACGTCTCGAATTACACACGCACCCGCGCCGACGGCATCGCTACCAACGATTAGCGGCTTGGTGCTCGTCCCGTTTATGAGGGCTGCGCCGGTGCCCAGATAGGCTCGCTTCCCAATATGGGCGTACCCGGAGAGATGAACGCCCGGAGCGAGGGTCGCGAAGTCGCCCAAGCGGTATTTCGAGGTCCGTGATGTCGAGCGATGACACCGGAATCCGGTTCACCATGCCGAGTAACCACCGTCGACGGCGAGCGTTGCGCCCGTCAACCACTTGGCTTCATCCGATGCCAGGTAAGCTGCCGCTGCAGCGACATCCTGAGGCTCACCAAGCCCCAGAAGATGGCGTGTTTCGATCGCCTCTCGCTGCTGTTGCCCCAAGGCGGCGAACATGCGGTCGGTCATGGCCGTCTTCACAACACCCGGGGAAATCATGTTTACTCTGACTTTTCGTCGTGAGAATTCGACGGCCCAGCTCCTGCCTGCCGCTTCAAGCGCGCCCTTGCTTGCGGCGTACGCCGATGCCGCGCCGGTCCCACGCGTCGCTGCCTGTGAAGAAATGATCACGATGCTTGATCCCTCGGTTAGAACGCCTGGCCCAAGTGCCGCCCGAACCACCGCGAATGCACCACCTACATTCGTTGCCAACATTGCCGCGAGGGTTTTCCCAGACTCGATCTGTAACGGTCGAAGTGCGTGAATACCAGCGGCGTGGACGATGGCTCTAAAGGGTCGCTCCCGTGAGCTCTCTCTAATAGCCGTCTTGGTTGCGTCCTCGTCAAGCACATCAAAGGGAAGTATCAAGTGACTACCGCCGGGCAATGAGGCCGCAGCTTCACCGAGACGGTCGGCATTGCGCCCGCAAAGGACGACACGGGCGCCTTCCGTGGCGAACCTCTCTGCACAAGCTCGGCCGATACCTGATGATGCGCCGGTAACTAGGACAGTTGCGCCGGAGAAGCGTTCCAATGTCATGCGTCGAACTGCGGCTTCGCGAACACCGGACCCAGTGCTTGGTCTGGCCATCGCATTAATGTGGCCGCCCAGGAGAGGCCCACGCCAAAAGCCACCAGGGCCACGAGCGACCCGGGACGGAGCCGGCCTGCGCTCCAAGCTTCTGACATTGCAATGGGAACCGTCGAGCCTCCTGAGTTTCCAGTGTGCCGCAGGCAATAGTGGGTCTTCGTCAGGGGAATCCCGGCTCGCTTGAGGATAGAGTCGATCATGAACTTGTTTGCCTGATGAAGGATGAACACGTCTACATCGTCCTTCTGGTGCCCGGTCCGGGCAAGTAGCTGGTCAATCAATTTGGGAACAACCGAGAGCCCGAAGATAAAGATGCTTCTGCCGTCCATATGGAGGTGTTCAGCCGTCCTTACATTGCCATCTTTGTCTACCTGCTCCACGGACGTGTCAGCAGACCGCGGCACCCTGGCCCCGCTCGACGGCTGGATCAGGAGACCGTGGCTGGCTCCGTCCGTTCCGACTTCGAAGCTCAGAATCCCTGCCCCTGCTTCGACCGGCCCAACAATGGATGCGGTCCCTGCATCTCCGAACAGCGGAACGTTCGCTCTGTCGAGTGGGTGAATGATCTTCGTGTCCGCGTCCCCAGTCATTACAAGTATGCGCCGGGCGTGCCCAGATGACACCAGGGCGTGGGCTAATTGCAGCCCGTAGACGTACTGTGAACACCCTTGATTCAGATCCACGGCGCCGATGGACTTCCGTAGGCCCAGGCGATCCTGGAGAATGCACGCAGTGGTGGGAATCAAGTAGTCGGGCGTCTGGGTGCAGTAGATCAGGTAGTCGATGCTGGAGCGATCAATTTGATGGTGGGTCAGCATCTCATCCGCTGCCGTGAATGCCAGGTCGGCTCCAGTGACTCCCGCTGGTGCAATCCGGCGTTCCCAGATACCCGAGGATTCGGCGATGGCAGTCATCTTTTCGACACCGAATCTCGCGACCAGTTCATCGTGCGTAAGCCGCATCGCCGGCACATGGTAGTGAGCAGCGATGACACCTACACTACCTATCATTCGATCAGCTCCCTGTCGTAGAGCGCCTCAAGATCGCCATAGGTCTCACATCGGGCTACGTTATCTGGCCTTGGTGGAGTGCTGAAATGGTCCATCGCCATGGCGATGAATGAGAGTTGAGCGACAGAATCCCAGGTGCCTACGGACGCCAAGACTGTCTCCGGTGAGAGCTTCGCCGATTCGGTGTCCAGCAACATCGCTACTTCAGCTTTGAATGAGGCCTTTGTCATCAAGGCTTCTTGGAACGGGGGTTAAATGAACGGGCCGGGTTTCCAAAGGCGGTCGCATGTTCCGCGACATTTCTTAGAACGAGCGCACCGGCAGCAACGGTCGCATTGTTGCCAACCGAGACACCCGGTGTGACGACGGCGTTTGAACCGATCGCGACGGCATCGCCGATCGAACATGAACCTGAGATCCTGGCGCCCGGTAGGAGCATGCTGAAACTACCGATCGTCGCGTGGTGACCAACGCCCACATGAACGTTGAGCGCAACATGCTGGCGCAATTCTGCGTAGGGGCCAATCACGCATCCGGCGCCGACGATGCACCCTTCGTGCAGTGTCACGTGCCGTGCGATGATCGCGCTTGGGTGAACCAGAGTCGCGGGAGCCAGCCACGGCGTCTGGCGTGCGACAGTCTCCGCGATCTGACGGCGCAGGGACGGCCGGCCCACTCCGATCACAAAGTACACATCGGTCAAGCTGCCAGCATCCTTGGCAAATTCATCGAGGGCCCCGATGACAGGGCGACCATAGCGCTCCTCGCCCCTCAGTGCTGGGTCGTCATCAATGTAACCAAGCATTTCCCACGCTGTGCATCCGGTCGCCGTGATGTCGTCCGCCAGCCACACCAGTTCCTGCCCATAGCCGCCGGCCCCGTAAACCACTAATCGAGGCATGAGCAGCTAAGCCGGAGCACCGGCCGAGACAAACCTCACCATTCGCGCCAGGGGCCAATGGCCGTCCCACGGCGCGTCGTAGTCGGTCATATGTCCGACCGTCGGGAAACGCTCGACTCCCGCCGCCGCTGCGGCGTCAAGAAAGGCATGCCTGCGAGCACCCGGCAACGCGAGGCCCACAGTCTGGTTCGTCGACGAAAGGAGACGCGGTATCTCCATCACATCGGCCACAGCGCGCACGAAGACGGTTCGGTAATACACGGGTTCCGCAAGCTCCAGCCTCTCGTCGTACAAGACCGACCACTCAAGGCCTTGAGGCCCAAAGACTTCTCCCGAAGCGATGTGCTTCATGCGCGCACTTTGGATACGACCAACCATGGAACCGTTAATGTCGGCCTTGGGAAGGCGCTTGAGAGTGGCAGACATCGCTTCGGATAAATGAATCGCGAAGTCACGCGGTGACGCCGCGGCGCCACCATGCTCAACAAAAATTGTGTGAGGCGAGGAACACGCGTACTGTTCGAACGACGAACAATCCAGGGCCGCCTGCCGCGCTAGTTTTGAGACAGACGCAGGATCGAGCAAAGCGTCGCGCCCGATCACCATCAACGACAGTTTCGGCCCAAAAATCACGTCCTCAGTACCATACCGCCTGGGCAGTTCCATGATGGCGCGCACAGCATCTGCGCCACCCCATGCGACTCTTACGTCTGCCAGTTCGGACAAGCGCGCTGCAGCTTCGTGGTGTTCGCGTCCGAATTCAACTACCGAAATCGCCTTGGCGAGATCGCCGCCCATGATTTCTCGGCCGCCTCGTGAAACCGCGGTCACGTGTGCCAGATCGTCAAGCAGTATCGGCAGCACGGCCGGTAAGCCTGAAGGAACCTTCACCAAGCTGGCGTTCTTCGACAGAAGGCTCCCTAGAACTGAGAGCATTCCAAGCGTAGGCGCGTTTCCCGCCAGCCAATGAGCAACGATGCCTCGAGGAACCGCTTTAATCTCGCGTCGCGGCACGACAGGGTCCGGGCGAAAGCCATCGAGCACAGCGCGACTTCCGCCGAAAGAAGCATCCGCCATTCGTCTTAGGCGATCGGGTTTGCACCAGCTCGCCATGAAAGAAAGACCATGCTGCCGGAGATGCGCGAGCGGGTGGTCGCGGCTCTCCCAACGTTCTGCAGCGTTGCCGATTAAGGAAATAATGTCGTCGACCGGGAGGGACGACAGATGTCGCTGCGCGGTCCGCAAGTCTGTTGCAATCCGCTCCAACGATTCGACAGGCACCGAGCTCTCGTGTCGCTCGCCTCCGTCATAGATCAGTCGAATTTGTCTCCCTCGGCCACTCGCTGGTCTGGATCTCGGTGTCGCGCCGCGGTCCGCAATAACGTCGCCGCATCCGCGGGGTTCGGCGCCCTCCAGCCGCCCCAGGACCTCAAATCGCGTTCCGTGCCAACCGCACTCACACAGCCCTCGACCGAGAACTCGTCCCCGGTCATCTGTGACAACCGCTACGCCAGGGTAAGAGTGTGGAATGGGCGTGACGAACTCCATCACGCCATCCGTCCCATCGGGTACCGGCTCCATGGTCAGTGCGTTCCTGATGACGATTTCACTGTATGCAGGTACGTGCTTGAACCCTGCTGCACATGTGGGATACACAAGCCCGATCTGTTCTGTGAAGCCATAAAGATCGACGACGTCGTTGGGGTTGATACCGAAGATGGCTGCAAGCGATTGTGAGAATCGCTCCACCGAGAGTCCGAGGTTGGTGAGTTTCTTCCAGCCGCCGATGTGAATCACTTTGCTGCCCAAAGGCAGCCGAACAGAGCGGTTCAGGTCCTGTAACGGTTTGACCACGTCCGCGTAAAGCAGGTAGGTAAAACCGAATACACAGACGGGCAGGCCTGCTGCATTGGCGCGGGCTGCCGCTTGCTCGATTCGTTCGAATGGGAGACTCAGAGAACCGTCAGGGCTGGCATCCAGAAGGTATTCGGCACTGCTGGCGACGGAAAGAAAACCGCGCGTGGCCGCGGTGCGTGCCCCAAGGCTCCCCACATTCGCTCCGGGGGGTGCATCGAAGACCCAGAAGTGACGCCTTTGTCCGCCAAGCACCGCGCTCATTACCTTGCCAAGCGCTCGGGCCTGGCGGCGCGCAGTGAGTCGGTCGAGGAGGACGGTACTCGGTGTGCCGGTCGTGGCCGATGACTCCAGCCTCACATGAATCTCGCCGTCCGTGACGGCACCCAGCTTGAAACCAAGTTCCTTGAACGCCTGCACAGGCAAAGCCGGGATCTGATCAAGGCGACTAATCACATCTTCTGGATTGAAGCCGCGCTGATCGCAGAACCGCCTGTAGATCGGTGAGTGCTCGTAATGGAACCGCAGTTCCTCGACCACGGCCGCTCTCAGCGCAGGTTCCTTTTGATGATCAGGGGTGCCAAAGGCGGAAAGGTCCAGCAGATGATCCGCAGCGCTGTTCGGGTCCACGACCCTGCTCGTCAACCCCATGCTGCTTCCAGAAGGGCCGTTATAGACAGTTCATCCACCGGAACGGGATTCCCGCGGGCACAAGAATCCTTCAGAGCGCCAGCAATGACCAGTTTGATTGTGCCTTCACTCGCGTCACCCACCACTTGGCGGACTGTCGTAGGTAGACCGATTTTGTGAGTCATGCGCTCAGTAAACTCCGCGAGATCGTCTGCGGTCGCGCCGATACCCGCGCGGCTGGCCAATTCGCTGTATCGATGATTCGTCGGCAAGTGCCGTGCGTTCATCCGGATCACATGAGGAAGCAGAATGGCGTTCGCCGTGCCGTGCGCCACCCCGAGAGACCCCAACTGGTGGGCAACAGCGTGGGACAAACCAGGAATTCGATGAGCCTGAACCGTGCCGGCTCGGAATGCCGCCATTAGAAGCTCGCCTCGGGCCGCTTCATTCTCTGGCTCGTCCACAGCGATTGCGAGACTCGCAGCCACACCGCGCGCGCTGTCGACCGCAAGGCCGTCAACAAGCGGGTTTTGCATCGCCGAAGTGAAACCTTCAACAGCGTGAGTAAAGGCATCCAGCGCAGACGAAACGGTTACGGATGCAGGAAGCTGGATTGTCAATCGCGGGTCTAGGAGAACCAAATCCGGGATCAATTCGGGAGACGAGATAATCCTCTTGCCGTGATACGACCGTTGCTCGAAGGCGACCGCGGGAGATGCCTCCGCGCCGCTGCCTGCAGTCGTTGGAACCGCACAGAATCGAGCCCGGCTTCGCAAGCGCGGCACATTGATCGCCTTCTCGGTCTGCAGGAGGTCAAGGTGTGGGCATTCATAGGTCAGCCACACGAGCCGGGCGCCATCAATGACGCTGCCACCTCCAATGGCAACAATCCAATCAGGTCCGGCCAATTCGACGTCGCGAATGGATCCTTGCAGAGCCTCCAACGTCGGCTCACCGGTCCATGATGGCGAAAGCACCTCAACTCGGCCGGGGAGGAGCGCACGTACCCGGTCGGCCGTCTGCCCCCGTCGCGTGAAGACGACAATCCGGCCTGCGTCGAGCAGCTTCAGGACCGCAAGCGAACCTGCGCCGTAGACCACGTCTGTCGGCGTCACTAGGCGGCTGAGGGGAAGCGGTGGTAGGCGAAGCATTCGGTGTGTAGTCAGCGCTCCAGGTGAAGCGTGGTGCGCACGTGCGCTTCAACGTCACGCCTGATTGCCTTTCCGGAATCCGTCCGGGGAACAACATCTGCCATTACCCAGATCTTTGGCACCTTGAAGTGCTCGAGTGTAGTGGCGCAATGGGTTTCCAAAGCTTCAGTGTTAACAAGCTCGTTTGGCTTGAGCACAATCATTGCCGCAACTGCCTCACCGGTCAGCGTGTCGGGAACAGCGCACACTGCGCAGTCGGCGACAGATGGATGAGTGCCCAGTGATTGTTCAACCTCGGACGGCGACACTTTGAGTCCGCCGACGTTGATGAAGTCCTTCAGCCGACCGCGAAGCCAGAGATTGCCCGCTTGGTCAAATGTCCCGACATCGCCCGTGCGCAATTGATTCGCTGTGAATGTCGCCGACGTCTCTTCGGGCCGTCGCCAGTACCCAAGGGCGACGGTGTCGCCAGAGACGACGATCTCGCCTTCTTCGCCAATCGCTGCTGAAGCGCCGCTCTGACGAACAACCCGCACCTGCACACCTGGTGCCGGCACGCCGACACTTTCATACTTCTCCGGAGCAACATCATTCAGGCTGAGGAATGTCGTCCGCGAGGCTTCTGTGAGACCGTAGTAGACGAATATCCGGAGTTGAGGAAGCACCTGTCGTAGACGTTCGGCGAGCGGTCTCGACAAGGGAGATGAGTTCACGACCGACTGTGTCAGGAATTGGCCCGCCTTCTGAAACGCTTCGCCTCCACGTTCGAGAATGAGCTTGTAGCCGGTCGGTGTGCATGCAAACGCCGTGATTCGTTCGGCATGCAAGAGATCGAGAATCCTGCCCAGTCGGGTCAAGCCATTTCGAAGGAACACCGTGCCGCTCGTCGCCAGGTTGCAATAGACCTGGCCAAGGCCGTAGCTGTGCCAGAGAGGCAACACCACCAGTTCGCGCTCGGCGTTCTGGCCCACGATGGAAATCTCGTTGCGAATTGCCGCGAGCGTGTTTTGGTGGGACAACATTACGGCCTTTGGTCGTGCCGACGTACCGGTCGTGTACAACAGCACCGCTAAGGCGTTTGGCTCCGAACGGGGCGGCGCTGGCTCACCCGAGGCTCCCGCGATCGCGTCTGCCAACGTTAGGACGCCCGGAATAGAGCATGGCGAATCCGTGAGCCTAAGCAAGTCTACGGCCGGGCGCGATTGACGCTCAACGACCGATGGCGAGGCGATGAAAACCATGGGCTCCGCGTCTGATAGATATGCGTCAAGCTCTGCGTCCGTGCTTTCGGGGGGGATAGGAACGCTGACGCATCCGGCTTGTAGGATTCCAAGATGTGCCTCCATGAACTCCACTTGATTTCGGAGGCAGATGGCGACGCGCGCGCCGCGGTGGACGCCGGAAGTGCCAAGGAATCCCGCAAACCGCGAAGCGCTTGACGAGAGCTGGCCATAGGTAACTCGGCGACGACCATCGTCGATGGCGATACGTTGCGGCTCCCGCTCCGCTGTTGCAGCGGCGATGTCAGCCAGCGAGGCGATCGCCATCAATGCCCAATCGCTTCGCGAGAGCGTTCACGAAATCGTGGACACTCTCGATTTCCAGCGCTTCGTCGATCTCAAACGTCAGCCCAAATTCCTGCTCGATCGCCTGGAGCAAGGTCACATGCCCCAGAGAATCCCAAGCCGGAATATCACCCACTGTGAGATCCAGCGAAACGGACTCGGCGGAGATGCGAAGAGAACTACTAACCACTTGAAAGACCCGCGACTGCAGTCTAGTCATGATGTGTACTTGACCGTGAGCCTTTGAACTCGCTCATGGTTGTTGCCCCGGATTGGTTCACCGCCTCAGCGCGCACAGTCTTCCAAACGGTGACGGCGAGAATCTTCAGATCGAGCCACAAGGAAAGATGGTCGACGTACCAGACGTCGAGTTCGAACTTGCGTTCCCAGGAGATCTGATTCCGGCCGCTAATCTGGGCCCAACCGGTGATTCCTGGCTGGACACTATGGCGGCGAGCCTGCTCTGGCGTATATCGGTCAAGGTACTCTCTGGCAGCAGCGGCCTCGGTCCTACGAGGCTCATGTCTCCCGTGAGGACGTTAAGGAGCTCTGGCAGCTCATCGAGGCTGACCGCGCGAAGACAACGGCCCAGCGCGGTCACACGCTCTTGGTCGACCCTTTGCTCCGCCGGCATCCGCATTGTTCTGAACTTCAAGATTTCGAAAGGCTTGCCGTGGAGACCCGGTCTTCTCTGCCTGTATAGCACGGGCCGACCATCATAGACCCAGATCACCAGGGCTGTCATTGCCAGGACCGGCCACAGGATCGCTAGGGTGATGAGACTGCCAGCAAGATCGAGTGCGCGTTTGCCAACGGTTGCATACATTTCAGGGCCATCGCCCGCACTGGCGATCAGAATGTCTGTGCGCGAACGAAGAGCGGCGGCTTCCCAGCCACAAGCCGGTCAGGCCGAGTCCCGCGCTTGCGATCAGGAGGGGCGTGTGCGCCCAGGGGTAGTTCGAGCCGAAGGCGCCGGCACCCCAGGCAAGGGAGACGAGGACGCCCGAGAGCCAGCAACACATCTGCCACGACTTACCCGTGCCCACCAGCACCGACAATGACAACTTGCATGGCTACGAGCGCGATCCCATGAATTCTCTCATCGTCGATTGGCCTGGCTCCGAAATCCCCTCGCGTCGGACCACCTTCCAGACTGTGAGCATCAGAATCTTGATATCCAGCCAGAACGAGCGATGATCGACGTACCACACATCGAGGGCGAATTTTTCTTCCCAGGACAGCGCGTTGCGGCCGTTTACTTGCGCCCATCCGGTGATGCCTGGCCGCACTTCGTGCCGGCGCGCCTGAGCAGGAGTGTACCGATCGAGATATTGCATCAGCAGAGGCCTGGGACCGACCATGCTCATGTCGCCTTTGACCACGTTGATTAGTTCTGGAAGCTCGTCCAGACTCATCTGGCGAAGCAGTCTGCCGAATGTCCCCAGCCGTCGTTCGTCGGGCAATAAGTTGCCGCGAGCGTCAACTTCATTCGACATCGTCCTGAACTTGAGAAGCTCGAACGGCACACCTCGCAGGCCTGGCCGAGGCTGACGCCACAACACGGGTCGTCCGAGCGAGACGCGAACCAGAAGCGCGACGACCCCAACCACGGGAGCCAAGACGATGATCAGCGTGACCGCCACCACGAAATCGAAGGTTCGCTTCACTAACGTGCTGACGCCTGGCCCATCGCTTCTTCGTAAACCGCCAGCGCAGCCGACGTGCTTCGGCGAATGGTCCACTGATCGCCGAACCATTGTCTCGACGCGGCACCCATCCGAGCATGCCTCGCGGGATCGGTCAGCAGCTGAAGGGCCGCTTCGGCGAAGCGTTCCTCTTCACCCACGGGCCTCAACTCCGCGGTGACGCCGTCAACCACGGCTTCGGAGATTCCGGGAATTGCTGAAGCCACGATGGGAAGACCCGCCCTTGCCGCTTCAACGAGTACCAGGCCCAGGCCTTCGAACAATGACGGAAACACGAAGAGGTCGCTCGCGCACAAAATGTCATGGACGTCATCGCGCAACCCGGCAAAGATGACGGCGTCGCCAAGGCCCAGTTCCCGGGCCATCGTTTCGATCGACATCCTTAACGGACCGTCACCAACGAGCACAAGACGGGCAGCCGGTATTTGGGACCGAATGGATCTAAATATTCGCAGAAGTCCGACGTGATTCTTCTGCTCGAGGAACCGGCCGACGTGTACCAGTATGGGAGCCTTATCGCAGATCCCCCACGCCGCTCGCAGTGCTGAACGTGCCTGCGTACTCGGCTCCATTTCGCGAAGGCCATACCGAAGGACCCGCCAATTTCCCGCCGGCGCTGGATGGGATTGTCGCAATCTGTCCAAGACAGCCTGGGAACACCCGGTGATCACGTCGGAGTGCTTCAAGGCGTAGTTAACACTCACTCCGGCGTACATCATCCGAAGGTTCCTGAGGACGGCCATCCTGGTCCAAGTTTGAGGCGGCGAGCCCGTATTGTGAAATGACGTCACGCATGGCACACCACACAGGCACGCTGTTCCCACAGCAATCCCGCTGTACGCGTCGAGGTGGCAATGCACGACGTCATATGCGTTCGTACGCAGCAGAGACCGTAAGCCTGCAACAAACCGGGCATGTTCGAGGCCGAGCGGAATGCGGTATACCTGGCAACCGAGAGCGCGAGCCCGACTCGCCAACGCCCCTTCACTCGCACCCTTGCACGCGAAGTCCATTTCGACGCCGAGGCGTCCGGCTTCCTCCGCAAGCTCCAGCAGCCAGATCTCGATTCCGCCGCGGTTCAACCAGGTGATGAGATGAAGGACTCTCAAGCGAGTGCGCACCAGCGGTCCCGATTCGTGGTGTACATGCGCGTCAGGATCTCTTTCAACGTGAACTCCTGGTGCCAGCGCGGGTAGTGCGAACGGAACTTGTCGAGGCTGGTAATCCACCACTTATGGTCGCCAACCCTCGACTCGTCCTGATATGACAGCGACATCTTGTTTCCTGTGATGTCCTCCGCGAGCGCGATCGCCTCGAGAAGAGAACAGCTTCTTTCTCGTCCACCTCCAGCGTTGTAGACCTCGCCGACCTTTGGATTCTCGATAAAGGCTTCGAACATACGCACCAGGTCGGCGCTGTGGATGTTGTCGCGAACCTGCTTCCCGCCGTAGCCCATCACCGTGTAGCTTTGTCCTGTCACGGCACATTTCATCAGGTAAGAAAGGAAGCCGTGCTGCTTCGCCCCACTGTGGTTTTCGCCGGTGAGGCAGCCGCCCCGAAAGCAGACAGTTGGCATGCCGAAGTACTTTCCGTACTCCTGGGTCATGATGTCGGCAGCCACCTTTGACGCACCGAAGACGCTATGCAGGCACTGATCGATGCTGGTCGTCTCATCGATTCCGTCATAGCGCTCATGGTCAGGAGGCAAGTCGTACCTCGTGCCGAATTCCAGCAACGGGAGGCTGTTGGGCCGGTCGCCGTAGACCTTATTAGTCGACGTGAAGACAAACGGTGCAGCCGGACAGTAGTTCCGCGCGTGGTCGAGAAGATTCAACGTACCAGTGGCATTCACGCTGAAGTCGATATGGGGTTGTTCGGCCGCCCAATCGTGTGACGGTTGTGCCGCCGTGTGAATGATTCCGGCCAACTGTGGCCGTGGGCCTTGAATACGTCCTCCAGCGCAGCGTTGTTTCGAATGTCTAGATCGTAGTGCTGATACCGCGTCGCCAATTTCGATGCGAGCGTTGTCAGCTGCCAGCGCGTGGAGGCCGACGGCCCAAAGAAGGTCGCCCGCAGGTCGTTGTCTATCCCAATAATCTGGTAGCCCTTCATTCCGAAGTACAACGACGCTTCAGAACCTATCAGGCCAGCGCTGCCCGTGATGAGAAGGACCTTCTGACTCATTGGGCTGCGATGAGGTTGAAGATCCGCAGAAACTCACGTTGAACATGGGCCACTGTGAAGCGATGCAACACTCGCACACGCCCTGCCTGTCCCATCCGTGCGGCTCGTGGCCGATCGCGAACCAGTTCGAGCACGGCTTCAGTCAGGGCCGCACTATCAGCAACTGGCACGAGAACACCGGTCTCGTCCTGGAGGACGGCTTCGCGACAGCCCCGTATCCTGGTGGCAACGACCGGCAGGCCCGTCGACATGGCCTCCAGAACCGAACGTGGAAATCCTTCCCGATAAGACGGCAGGACGAACAGATCCATCCCTTTCAGATAGAACTCGACGTCGGGCACCATCCCTGGACATCGGAAACTCTTCTCAACGCCCCGTGTTTTTAATTGCGACCGAAACACGCTGCCGAACTGATCCCGATCACTTGGGAGCGAGTCACCGACGACGAGAAAGATCGCTCGCCGTTCGGCTTGCAGGACGCATTCCGCCATGTCCAGGAATTCGGCATGGCCCTTTTCGCGAACGATGCGACCAACAATACCGATGACGATCGAATCGTCGGGAATCGACAAGGCGGATCGAACGGAGAGCCTCTCCGCCGGGGTCGGGGGACAGAACACTGAAGTATCAACGCCGTTGTAGGCCACGGCCGCCATGGATCGATCCATGACGATACCGGCATGGATGGCCGTTTCGAAATCTTCTCCAGACACGAACACAAAGCCGTTTGTGCACCGGCCGAGGAACCACTCCACCGCGATGAACGCGCTTCGACTCATGGCGTTCATGTTTTCATGAAAGTAGAAGCCATGGACGAAGTACAGCACCCGAGACTGGCCTGCCAGCCAACACGCGATCCGCCCGAGATATGCGCCGAGCACTCCGTGAAGGTTCACGGTGTGGAACGAGTGCCGTCTCGTCAGATTCAGGAGTTGCCAAATTGGCCGGATGTGGGTGAACGGATTGAATCGCCTCTGAATGTCCACGTGATGGACCGTGACACCCAGGCGCTCAAGGTCTTCACGGTAGGACGAAACATTACAGGCGACGTCAACCACCCACCCGGCATTGAGCAGGCTTTCCAGAAACGGTCGCAGTAGTACCCAGGCCATCGCGTCGACGCCACAGACGACCAGAACCCGTAGGGCCGGTGGTTTCGTCATGGCAACGCGACGCTGAGGGCGGCGACCATCGTGCCGCTAACATCGCCGCTATTCATCTCGTCATAACATAAATGCAACGTCCGGTGAGCAGGCCGTGCGCAATAGTCCCAGCCGGCCGGCGGCAGCGGCCAGCGAGCCAAACGCCGCTCCTCCCTCCATCTGCTCAATGATCTCCTCTAGTTGCAGATCAGCGCGTGTGGCATTCGTCGCGAAGGCATTGAATCACGAATCATTACGCGCTCAAAGTGTCAGAGGTACCAACATGCTTGCGAAGAACAATTTTCCATCCAATCGGGTTGTTAGGTGGAAAAACTAAATCCAGAATACTGCACACGAACATAAGCCCCTTGTTCTCGAAGTAATACCGCGCGCCCCATGCCCCCTCGAACACCAATCCTAGTCGACTTTTACGGATGTAATTTTCCGTGTCACTATTCAACAGCTTTTTGAACGAATCTGGCGGATATGGCCGAATGTGACTAAACGTATTCCATACATTGCGGATTCCAGGGGTCGTTAAATACACAATGCCGCCAGGCTGCAATACGCGTGAGGCCTCTCCCAGAAACTGAGCCGCTTCTGTCGGTGAGAAATGCTCAATCAACTGGGCAGCATGTATCGCATCAAAACTGGCGTCTGGAAAGTCCAGCGCGAAAGCACTCATGCAGTGAACCTGCATGCCGCGCTCGCAGCAGTGCGCAACAAGCGCAGGATCAACATCAACTCCGACGAAGTTTACGGGGTCTAGCGCTAAAAACTCCCCCCTGCCCGCACCGATATCAAGAACTCGGCGGTGCTTCAGATATTTTACAAAGAAAGGGTTTTTTCGTTCGCGCAGTCCCAGCAAGATATATTCAACAGCTGTCATAGTTTTGGGTCTTCACGGAATCGAGTGGGTAAATTGAAGGGGTAAATCGAGCTTTGTCCTACATTCCGCACATCTCGCAGGCGATATCGACTGAATTTATCTCCTGACGTGTCAACGACTTGAGCGATCGTCGCCGAGGATCTCGGCGACAGTTTCGTCCTCCCAGCGTGCAAGCAGGTGCGCGATCTCCCGTCGGTTGGCGATGGCACGGCGGATGAGGCTGGCCTGTTCGGGCGAGACCGCGCTGTGGACGAGACGGCCGTCCTTCCTGCGCGTCCAGTCGTGGTAGGGGCCGTGCCAAGCCTTGGAGTCGGCCGCGCACCGGCAGTTGGTCTTGCCGCACGGCCGCGTGCGCGAGTGCAGGGTGCCTGAGGACGCGTAGTCCATCGCGCCGATCCGACGGCACAGATCCGCAGTCCGGTGGCGAAGCCGACGCGGACTGGGCTTCTCGGTTCGCTGCTTCATGAGTCTTGACATCCTCGTGTCTGACGATACTATAATCGTCAGACATCGCGAGGGTCAAATCATGACATTCACGCGCCCCGACCTGACGTTGCGCACCGAGAGGCTCGGGCCTCTCCCCCTGATCAACCACGTCCTGCGCCGGCTCGGACTCGACGCCCTGCTCGCGGAGTCCGTGCCGACGACCGATCAGCGCCAGCACGTGCAGCACGCCAAGGCGCTGGGCGTGCTCGTGCGCGCGGTCCTGGTCGAACGCGAGCCCATCTACCGGCAGCACGAGACCGTCGCCACGTTCGCCCCGGAGGCATTCGGGCTTGACGCGAAGGAGGCGGCGCACCTCAGCGATGACGTCATCGGGCGTGCGCTCGATCGCCTCTTTGATGCTGACCGCGGCACCCTGCTCACGCGCGTCGTGGTGTCGGCCGTCAAGGGCTTCGCGCTCTCGCTCGACGAGCTGCACGACGACTCGACCAGCATCAAGGTCACGGGGCAGTACCGCAGTGCCCGAGGGCGACGCGTGCGCGGCACGCGCGCACCCTGCCTCACGCACGGCTACTCCAAGGACCACCGTCCCGACCTCAAGCAACTGCTCTTCATCCTCACCACGACCCATGATGGCGGCGTTCCGGTGCAGTTCCGTTGCGCGGACGGCAACACCAGCGACAGCGTCACCCACGAGGAAACGTGGGACACCCTGTGTACGGTGGCCGGCCTCACCGGCTTCCTCTACGTCGCCGACTGTAAGCTGTGTCACGAAGATGCGATGAACCACATCGACCGGCGGCGCGGCCGGTTCCTGACGGTCCTGCCGCGTACTCGACTTGAAGACAAAGAGTTCCGGGAGTGGATTCAGAGCCACGATCCGCCGTGGGAGATCGTGCGCGACGAGGAGAATTCACGGCGCAAAGACGGGCCGCGCAATCGATGGCGCGCCTTCAAGCATCAGCTGCCCTCGAAGGAGGGCTGGCCCGTGATCTGGCTGTGGAGTGCGCTGCTGGCGTTGAAGCAGGAGCAGTCGCGCCGCGAGCGCATCGCCAAGGCCGAGGAACAGCTCGGCGAGTTGCAGGCCCAGCTGACCAGTGCCAAGTCCCGCCGTCGCTCACACGAGGACGTGACCGAGCGTGTCGCGGCGATCCTCTCTGGCCAGCAGGTCAGCCGCTGGCTCGAGGTTGAGATCCACGGCACCGAGGCGCACCGCTATCGGCAAGCCAGCCGCGGCAGGCCAGGGGCTGACACGCGCTACGTGCGCCGCACCAAGCGCGGCTGGCGCCTCGCGTGGAAGGTCGACGAGCACATGATCGCCGACGACCGCAAGAGCGACGGCATGTATCCGCTGCTGGCCAATGACCGCGAACTCTCCGTCCAGGAGGCCTTCGCGGCCCACCGCCGACAACCGGCCATCGAGAAGCGCTTCCAGCAGCTCAAGAGCGTCTTCGAACTCGCCCCGATCTTCCTCAAGAACGAGGCCCGCATCGAGGCGTTCTTCTTCGTCTACTTCCTGGCGCTGCTCGTCCAGGCCCTCGTCGAGCGCGAGCTGAGACAGGGCATGCAGAGGGCGGGCGTCACCGAGCTTCCCATCTACCCTGAAGAGCGCACGTGCCACAGGCCGACCGCCGAGCAGGTCTTCCGCCTCTTCTCCCTCCCAGCCCGCAACGTGCTCGTCCTCGGTGGCAAGGACGTCCGCATCCTCGACCCCGAACTCACCGACCTGCAACGCCAGGTCCTGCGGCTGATGGGCGTACCGCCGTCCGCCTACACCGCCCGATCGTGAGGCTCACGTAATTGCGCGGAAACGCGGCCGCGATGTGCGGAATGTAGGCTTTGTCCGAGTGGAGATTGGTGTTTTCGGGGGTGCTCGAAACTGAGATGATTTCCAGATGGCCCATTCAGCGAAGCGACGGCGGCGGCTGTGGGATGCATACGCGTTCCCTGGTTTGCGTCCACAACCCACGGTGCGCGGTGTC
>JBCKZH010000043.1:0-28086 GCA_038919385.1 Vicinamibacterales bacterium
GGCGGCAGCGGCGTGGGCAAGAGCACCCTGCTGGGCATGATGGCCCGCGGCACCGCCGCCGACGTGGTCGTCTTGGCGCTGGTCGGCGAACGTGGGCGCGAAGTGCGGAGCTTTCTCGAACACGATCTCGGTCCCCGGGGCCGCGAACGATCCGTGGTCGTGGTGTCGACCTCGGACAGCCCGCCGCTGGTGCGGCTGCGCGCGGCGTACGGCGCGACCGCCATCGCGGAACACTTTCGCGACCAGGGTCGCAACGTGCTGCTGCTGATGGATTCGGTGACGCGCTTCGCCATGGCGCAACGCGAAGTCGGGCTGGCCGCTGGCGAACCGCCCACGGCCAAGGGCTACCCGCCATCCGTGTTTGCCCTGTTACCGGGATTACTGGAACGGGCTGGCAACATTCGGGGTGGCGGCAGTATTACCGCGATCTATTCGGTACTGGTCGAGGGCGACGACACCAACGAACCGATCGCCGATGCCGTGCGTGGCATCCTCGACGGTCATATCGTGCTCTCGCGCGAGTTGGCGGCCCGTAATCACTATCCGGCCATCGACGTGCTGGCCAGCATCAGCCGCACCATGCCGGAGGTGACCTCGGTCGAACACCGCCAGAAGGCAGGGCAGGTGCGCGAATGGCTGGCGACGCTCCGCGATAGCGAGGATCTGATCAGCGTCGGCGCCTACGTCAATGGCAGCACGCCTCGGATTGACCAGGCCCTCGCGCGCCGCGATGCGGTGACGTCGTTCCTGTGTCAGCCGGCCGACACCAATGCCGCCTTCGCCGACACGATGGCGGCGCTGTACGGCCTGTGAACATGCCCACGTTCAGGTTTCGCGCGCTGGCTGCCCTCGAGTGGCGCCGCAAACAGGAAGCCATGGCGCGGCAGGCGCAGGCGACGGCGCAGGGCGCCCTGCAGGGCGCCGAGCAACGCCTGCAAACGGCGCAGGCGGCCGTTCGCGACGCGAGCGGCCAAGCCATGGCCGCCCATCAGGCCGGGGTGGAGGGCTGGCGCCTCGGTTGGCATCAAAGTTGGATACGCAGACTGCGACTCGAAGCGGATGCGTCGCAACGCACGGTGGCGGTATCGGCTGCAGGCGTTGAACGCGCCACCGCTTCGGTCCATGCTGCCCACCAGCGAACCAGAGTGCTCGAGCGGCTGCGCGAACGCGCGTGGCGGCGGCACCAACTGGAGTCTGGACGGCAGGAGAGCCGAGAGATGAACTGGCTGGCCACGTTGCGCTATGTCGCGCAGGCGGCCGATCGCGGAGGCACACACGGTGACGATTCAACCCACGACGACGACAACGCAGTCCGGCAGCGCGACCGCTACGCAGCAGGAAGATGGCCGCTTTGCGAGCCCCCGTGAGCGGTTTAGGCGGTGCCGACACGAGCGGTTACCGCTCCTCGTCCTGGAGTATGGACCGCACGATCTGGGCCATCATCTCCGGCTGCTCGTCGGCCTTCTTCGCCAATCGCTTGGTCAACGCCGGTACGCGCCGCGACTCGAGCGTAGGCGCGGTGGCGGCGTCAAGTTCCGCTTCGATGTCGCCTTCGAGATCCGCGACGGTCCGCAGGGCGTGGCCCGATCCCACCGTCGTCGCCATGCCATCGGGCAGCCGGCCCACCGGGACCAGGGCCCGCGCCATCGGCCGCAGGACCAAAACGATGGCTAACGCGGCCAGCACCAGCACCCCCAGCACTCGCAACACCTGCGGCACCCACCGCCAGATCGCGGGTGACCATTCCTGCCACCACCCCGGCGGCGGATCGGCGTCAACGGTGGGGTCGCCGAACGCCATGTTTTCCACGGTGATCTGATCGCCGCGCGACGGGTCGAGCCCCACGGCTGCGGCGACCAGCCGCTGCATCCGCTCGACCTCCTGCGGGGCACGCGGTTTGGTCGTGGTCGTCGGCGTGCCGCTGGCGTCGGTCGTCGTCACGCGCTCGTCATCCAGAACCACGGCGACCGACAGCCGCGCCAACTGCCCCCGCGGGGACAGCATGTGACGCGTGAGCTTGTTGACTTCGTAGTTAACGGTCTCGGAGGTTCGGCCGGCACCCGCCGGCATCACGACCGGCGCCACGGCCGTGGCGACGGCGTCAGACGGCGGCGGCGCATTCGTGCGCGCGCCAGCGACTCCGCCGACCAGCGACCCGGCGGCCGTGTCGCTGGTGGCCTGTCGGCTGCGGATCACGGTGGTCGGATCCCAACGCTCCTCGGTCTGCTCTTCGCTGGTGGCGTTGAACCGTGCCGAGACGTTGACCCGCACGCGACCAGGACCGACGATCGGTTCGAGCAGCGACACGACTTTCGCCGACAGGGCGCGCTCCAGTTCTTGCTGGCGCTCGAGCGGCATGCCCGCCGCGCTCTCCTCGTCGGTGGCCGCGGTCTGTGACAGCGGACGGCCGTAGGTGTCGATGATGACGACCGCCTCGGGACGCAGCGATTCGACGCTTGCGGCGACCAGACCGGCGATGCCCGCCACGGTGGTCGCCGCGAGCGGACGCTGGTGGCGCAGCTTGAGGACGACCGAGGCCTTTGCCTGCCGTGTCTCGCCGACGAACAGCGAGTCCTTCGGCAGCGCGATGTGCACGCGAGCGCTGGCCACCTCGCCGATCGTGGCAATGGTGCGGGCTAGCTCGCCTTCGAGCCCACGCCGAAAGTTCACTTGTTCGAGAAAGTCGGTGGTGCCGAACGCCGTGCGGTCGAAGATCTCGAATCCCACCCGGCCGGTGGTCGGCAGCCCCTGCGAGGCCAGCTCCAAACGCAATTCATCCAGTCGTTCGGCGGGTACCCGCACGGCGGTGCCGCCGGCGTCGAGCTGATAAGGAATTTTCGCGGTCTTCAGCCTGCTGACGACGGCGCCGGCCGACTCCGCGTCCAGATCTGAGTAGAGCAAGGCGTAACTGGGCACGCTCACCCAGTAGCCCGCGCCGGCCACTACGGCCACGGTCCCCACAAACGCCGCGGCGATAGTCGCCATCTGCCATGCCGACAGCGCGGCCGTCAGGCGCTTGAGGTGCGCGGCAATCTGGTCGGGATTCACGACTCGGCGCGTCTCGCTAAATCGGCATGCGCATCACATCTTGATACGCCTGGACGAGCTTGTTGCGAATCTGGACGGTGAGCAGCAGCGTCGTCTCGGCGCGCTGCAACGCAATCATCGCTTCATGCACATCTCCGGTGCCGTCCAACATCTTGACGACGGCGGTGTTGGCATCGCCGGTACTTTCGTTGACCGACGCCAGCAACCCGGAGAGCGCATCGATGAATCCACCGCTGGCCGCCGCCGGCGCCTGTCCCGCGACCGCCGTGGAGCCGACGGCGTTGACACCGCGGGTCGAAATGGCCTCGATGGGCATCGGTTACTTTCCCAGCTCCAGCGCGCGCTGGACGGTGTCGCGGATGACGTTGATGGCGGTGAGGTTGGCCTGGTAGGCACGGGCCGCGCCCAGCAGATTCACCATCTCTTCCGGGATGTCGACGTTGGGCATCGCCACCAAGCCACTGGCGTCGGCGTCGGGATGTGACGGGTCGTACCTGTGACCGAACGGCTCCGTGTCCTCGACGATGGCCACCACTTCCACTCCGATCGCGGCGGCGCGGTCGAACGATTGCGAAAACGTCGGCGTGGCGGCGGCGAGGACGACATCGCGGCGGCGGTAAGGCTCGCCGTTCGGGCCGCGCGTGGATTCCGCGTTGGCGATGTTCGACACCGCCACTTCAATGCGCGCCCGCTGCGCGTCAAGGGCGCTGGCGCTGGCGTTAATGGCGCTGGACAAAATGGACATGATTAGCGGCCCTCGTTGATAGCGTAGCGGACCAGGCGAAACTTCGCCGCCAGCGCGGTTTGCGCCTTGGTGAAATCGCCCGACGCCCGCGACAGCGCCAGCAGTTCCCGATCGAGCTGCACGTTATTGCCGTCACGGCGAGCCGCCAGTCCCTCTGTTTCGCGGACGCCGGCCTGGGCACCGATGGCGGATCCATCCAGGTGCTTCGAATTCGATCGGGTCAGCGCACCGGGCTGGAGTTGGCTGGTCAACGCCTCGGCAAATGATTCGCGCGTCTTGTAGCCGGGGGTGTCGAGGTTCGCGAGGTTGCTCACCGCCGCGGCTTGGCTCTGGACGGCCTTCGTCATTTGGCGCCCGAGCGCCGTGAGAATGGCGCTGTCTGTTAAGTCGCTCACGCCCCGGCCTAGAGCAAGACCGATGCCGAAGAGCAGGTGCCGCTCATTCAGCCCCTGCGTCGGTAATGAGCGCGTGTGGGTGTGTCGGCCCCCCGACACCTACCGACGGGGATGCGTCCCCAGGTGCTCCTCCAAACGCGCGAGAGCAGCCTCGACGCCGCTCAGCCGTCGGTCGAGTGCCTCCGACTCGAGCCAGGCGCCGTCACCGCGCTTGTGAGCCCGCGTTAAGTCGGGTACGCGACTCGCCCGTTCTTCGAGCGCGATGCGAGCGGAGACGCGTCCCAGCGTTACCTCTAACTGCCCAAGGGAGAAAGGTTTGGCCAAATAGTCGTAGGCGCCAGCACGCACCGCTTGAATGGCCGACTCGAGCGTAGCGTAGCCGGTGACGATCACGACGTGGCACGCGGGATTGGCCTCTTTAGCCGCGTGTAGCACTGTAAATCCATCCGCCCACGGCAGCGAAAGATCGGTGACGACCAGTTCAAACCGGCCGGGCGAGCGCTCGAGCGTGGCGACCGCCGACCGGCCGTCGTACGTGGCGGTGACGAGAACGCCTAAACTACTGAAGTACGAGCCAATTAGCTCCGCCACCTCGGGTTCGTCGTCCACCACGAGCGCTTCGCGAGGCAACCGGCTATGTGTGGGTGGCATTTCTATTGCTTGACGGCTAGAACTGTAATCGACTCGAGCCGAGAAAACTGTGGCGGCGTCCGCCTGAACCGAGTAAGGTTTACTTTTTTGCACCCCCAACCATGGTCAAGTCTCAGCTCTCCCAACCTACCGTTCTCATCGTCGAGGACGAAACCGAACTCCGGCGGCTGATCGCCGAGGCACTCGAGGCCCATGGGTTTGCCGTCGCGCAGGCAGTAGACGCCGCCGACGCGACCTCGCGCCTGGAGGGGTTCGCCTACGATGGGTTGGTCGTCGACCTCCGCCTGCCAGACGCTGATGGGATGACGGTGCTCGACGCGGCCCTGACTCGTTATCCGAGCATCTGTGGCGTGGTCATCACGGGGTGGGGCGGCGTGGAAGAAGCGGTGACGGCGATCAAGCGCGGTGCCATCGACTTCTTGATCAAGCCCTTTCACTTCGCACAGCTGGTGCAAGTGCTCACGAGCGCCCTCAACCAACGCCGGCTTCAGCAAGAGAACGCGCAGTTGCGGGCACAACTGCACGACCGGCCCGGATTCGGCAGTGTCATTGGACGTAGCGCGGCCATGCAGCAGGTGTTCTCGTCGCTGGAACTGGTTGCCCCGATGAACAGCACGGTGTTGATCCAGGGCGAGACCGGCACCGGTAAGGAATTGATTGCCCGGACGATTCACCATAACAGCCCCAGGCGCAACCATCACTTTGTCGCGTTCAACGCCGCCGCCATTCCTGAAGGGCTGATCGAAGCCGAACTCTTCGGCCACACGAAGGGGGCGTTTACGGGCGCGGTCAGCGCCCGCGTCGGGCGGTTCGAACTCGCCCACAAGGGCACGCTGTTCATCGACGAGGTCGCGTCGATGCCGCTGTCGCTGCAGGCAAAGCTGCTGCGTGCGATTCAGGAACGCGAAGTCGAACGGGTCGGCGAATCACGGCCGTTCAAGTTCGACATCCGGCTGATCGCCGCCACCAACATCAATCTCCGCAAGGCGGTGAAGGACGGATCGTTCCGAGAGGACCTGTTCTATCGTCTCAACGTGGTTCCGGTGATGCTGCCGCCGCTACGCGCACGACGAGAGGACATTGCTTTGTTGGCCCAGCATTTCGTCGCCAAGTCGTCCAAGCATAACGGCCTGCCGGCGCGCACGTTGTGCCAGGCCTCCATGCGCCTGTTGATGGACCATTCGTGGCCTGGGAACATTCGTCAGCTCGAGAACGCCATCGAGCATGCCGTGGCCATGAGCGCGCACGAACCGCAGATCGGCCCCCACATGTTGCCCGAAGACGTGCGGCTGGGAGAACGCTTGACCATGCTGACGACGGTGGTCATCCCTGATGAGGGTGTGGATTTTGTCGCCATCATGACGCAGCTCGAACGCGAGTTGCTGACGCGGGGGTTGGAAAAGACCGGCGGCAACAAGCGGCAGGCGGCGCGACTGCTCAACCTGAGCCGGACGACGCTGATCGACAAGCTGCAGCGGCTCGGTGCCGCGATCGACACGTCAGCAGCCTGAGGCGGCAGGGAACGAGAGAATGAACCGGGCCCCGTTCGGCTGGTTGGGCTCGTAGACGAGCGTGCCGCGGTGACGCGCCGCCAGCGCCCGTGAGACATGAAGACCGATGCCAAGGCTGGGGGGTGTCGGGTTCGGCCAGGGGTCGTACAGGTGGGCGGCCGCTGCCGGTGGAACGCCCGGGCCGCTGTCGGCAACGACCACCTGCGCCCGGTCACCAGAACGCTCCACCGATAGTCGGATCGAGCGGTCCTCCACTCTGGTCAGAGCGTCCTCCGCATTAACCAGCAGATTCAGCATCACTTGCAGGACCTCGCGCGCGTTCGCAACCACCGTCTGGGCCTCGCCATCGATCGACGCCGTCACCCTGAGCCGATTCAGCGTGTGGTCCCGCAACGCCAGGGCCACCTCTGCCTCGTTCCGGAGATCGACCGTGGTGGTGTCGGTCGCGGTATCGCGGTAGAACGCGGTGAGCCGCGACAACAACGCGTTGGCGCGTTTGGTCTGCGAGCCAATGGCCGCCACGCGGCGTTCGACCATCTCAGCGCGGGAGGCCTGCAGTTGGAGCAGTTCGGCGCTGCCGCCGATGATCTGGAGGGCGTTGCTCACGTCGTGCATCGTTCCGGCCAACACGCGGCCGACCAGCGCCAGGCGATTGACGTGCTCGAACCACGCGGCAGGCCGCACCACCTCGCGCATCGCACCATTATGCCGGAAGACCTGCCGGCCCGCCGCCCGATTCAACCTTTGCCGGACGCCGCCGATTCACTGTGATGTAAGGTCACCCAACTGATTTCTGCGGAGAAGCCATGCGTTTTCTCGTTGTTGACGACTCGAGCACGATGCGACGCATCATCATTAACACGCTCCATAAGCTCGGCCACACCGAATGCCATGAGGCGGCCAACGGCCGCGAAGGGGTAGAACGGCTGGCCGCCATCACGGTCGACATGGTCATCACCGACTGGCATATGCCCGAGATGAGCGGCATCGACTTCATCAAGTCGGTGCGGGCCAATGAGGCCACCAAGCAGTTGCCCGTGCTCATGGTCACGACCAACGCCGCTGAAGACGACATCCAGGAAGCCCTGCGGGCCGGCGTCAACAACTACGTGGTGAAGCCGTTCACGCCCGACACCATCAAAGACAAAATTCAGGCAGCCCTCAAGGGCTGACCGGGTTCACATCCCAGACTGTCATGACAATCTCCGCCGAACTGTTGACCAAGCTCGCCGACGCCACCAACGAGGTGTTCGGCACGATGATCCTGAAACCCCTGGTGGCGATCCCCGCGTGGATTCCGATTGAGCCGAGGGGAGCGCATGTCATCGCCACGGTGGCGTTCGCCGGATATCGGCGAGGCGCGGTGGCGATTCACACGTCGGTCGAGGCGGCGCGGGGCATCACCGGCGCATTGCTGGGCTTGCCCGCCACGGCGGTCAACGGCGAGATGCCGGATGCGATGGGCGAGGTCGCGAACATGATCGCCGGGGCGTTCCGAAGGAAGCTGGCGGCGATTGAGCCGCCGTCGGAGATCTCCGTGCCGACACTGACGATTGGCTCCGACTTCAGCACGCGGTATCTGGGGTCGGTTCGACGGGGGAATTGCCCATTCGAGATGGACGGACACACCATCGCGGTGGAGCTGATCCTGATCGGCACCGAACCAGCGGCGGTCGATTCTGGCGACTGACCATCGCGTGCCGAGGTGGCGCCACGCGCGGGCGGCTTGGTCTCATCCGCCCGGCGGTGAGTAGCCGTCGTGCAGCTTGACCGGCTTGGTCTTGCTCCTGGCATGGGCGCGCAGGTTGATCACCTCGACAAACACCGAGAAGCCCATGGCAAAGTAGATGTAGCCCTTCGGAATGTGCACGCCGAAGCCGTCGGCGATCAGCGAGAAGCCAATCAACAACAGGAAGCTGAGCGCCAGCACTTTGACGCTCGGGTGGCGTTCGACGAAGCCGCTGACCGTGCCCGCGGAGAACATCATGATGACCACCGCAATCAAAACCGCGGCGACCATGACGGCGAGGTCATCGGCCATGCCGACCGCCGTCATCACCGAGTCGAGCGAAAAGACGATGTCGAGCAGCATGATCTGCCCGATCACGGCGGCGAACGTGGGCGCGACGCGGGCCGAGACGTGCCCTTCTTCGCCTTCCAGCCGGTCGTGGATCTCGTGCGTCGCCTTGTAGATCAGGAACAGGCCGCCGATCGACAGGATCAGGTCACGGCCCGAGAAAGCATGGCCGAACACGCTGAAGAGGGGCGCCGTCAGCCGCACGATCCAGGCGATCAACGCAGCGCCGGCTACTCGAGCGCGAGTTCGGGCCGGCCCTTGAGGCCGCCCCACGTTTCCGGGTCCTGCCACACGAGCGCCCAGAAATAGCGGGCGACCACGTCCTTCGGGTAGGCCGCCGCCAGCGTCTTGACGCCGGCGTCGAGCGTAGCCGCTTCCGGGGTGGTGGGCGACTCGTCTTTGATCAACCCGTCCTCGTGCGCGATGCCCAGCGCGTCGAGAAACGCCCCCATCATGGGCCGCTGGTGCTCGAGATGATAGGAAATGACCAGCCGCGCCGCCAGCAGGTCTGAAATCTGGACCAGGCCGGCCAGGTGCCTGGCCCGCTTGTCGAGACCGAGCGTCAGGATGCTCTTGGGACGGAACTTAATCTGGCGGGCGATCAGGGCGATGGCTTCCGCCTGCTCGAGGGCGGCCTGCTCGTCAGCCCAGAAGGCGCCGGCAGCGGCGACGCGAAGATCGAGTGGCATCAGGCGCCACAGCCGCGCCGGGCGAATCTCTTCAACAGACGACATAGGGACGCAGTGTACCACCGGGATCCGGGATCCGGGATCCGGGATCCCGGCCCCATAATGGAGCCATGAGCGGGCAGGCGAACTTCTTTGACCAGGTCACCCAGTACTTCAACGAAGCGGCGAAGTTCACCAGCTATCCGGTGGGCCTGCTCGAGCAGATCCGGGTCTGCAACAGCGTGTATCGCTTCGACTTCCCCCTGCGCCGCGCCGGCGACACGATCGAAGTCATCCGCGCCTGGCGGGTCGAGCACAGCCACCATAAGCTGCCGGTCAAGGGCGGCATTCGCTTCAGCCCCGATGTCCACGAAGAAGAGGTGATGGCGCTCGCGGCGCTGATGACCTACAAGTGCGCGATCGTCGACGTGCCCTTCGGCGGCGCCAAGGGCGGCATCAAGATCGAGCCGAAGAACTACACGCCGGAGGAACTGGAACGCATTACCCGGCGCTACGCGCATGAACTCGCGAAGAAGAACTTTCTGGGTCCGGGCATCGACGTGCCGGCGCCCGACTACGGGACCGGCGAGCGCGAGATGGCGTGGATTGCCGACACCTACGCGGCGCTCAACCCCGGACAACTCGATGCCCTCGGCTGTGTCACCGGCAAGCCAGTCACTCAGGGCGGCGTACGCGGGCGCAAGGAGGCCACCGGCCGCGGCCTCTACTTCGCCGTCCGCGAAGCCTGCAACGAACCCAACGAGATGAAGCGGCTGGGCCTGTCGCCGGGCCTCGATGGCAAGCGCATCATCGTACAGGGCCTCGGCAACGTCGGCTATCACGCCGCCAAGTTCTGCCGTGAGGGCGGTGGCATCCTGATCGCGATCGCCGAACGCGAGGGTGCCATCAGCAACCTGAAGGGCCTGAACGAAGACGAGGTGTTCCAGCACCGCAAGGCCACCGGCTCGATCCTTAACTTCCCCGGCGCCACCAACATTGCCAACAGTGCCGCGGCGCTGGAGATGGCGTGCGACATCCTGATCCCGGCGGCGCTCGAAAGCGTCTTTACCGCGGAGAACGCACCGCGCATCCAGGCGAAGATCATCCTTGAAGGCGCCAATGGCCCCACCACGCCGGACGCCGGCCCGATCTTCCGGCAGAAGGGCATCCTCGTGATTCCCGACATCTACTGCAACGCCGGCGGCGTGACCGTGTCGTATTTCGAGTGGCTGAAAAACCTTTCCCACGTGCGCTTCGGGCGACTCCAGAAGCGACACGAGATGGCCAACGAACTGGCGATCCTGAAGGTGATTGAGAAGGCCACCGGCCAGACCTTCACCGACGCCGAGCGGACGGCATTCGCGCACGGGCCCGACGAGCAGGATCTGGTGAACTCGGGCCTCGAAGAAACCATGATCACGGCGTTTCACGATCTGCTGAAGACGCAGCGCGATCACCAGGGCATTCCGGACCTGCGCATGGCGGCGTTCGTCAACGCCATCCACAAGGTCGCGCGCAGCTACTCGGAGATGGGGATCTTTCCGTAGGTCTTGCGCGCCGATTCAAGCGCCGCCAGGAACTGTCGATTCCCAGTCGAATGGGTCAGAACATCGACATTCTGCGGCGGACCCTCGCAGATGCGTTTGACACGCCGGCCGAGGTCCTGGCGGCGGGGCTGACGCTGGCCCAGGCGCCGAGCCGGTTGGCGGAGATCGGCCGCGATCCAGAACGCCGGTGCCGCGTTCGTGCCGGACCCACCCCCGCCCGCAACATGGGCATCGCCGAGCGGTCAGCTGGCGACACGCTGAACCGTCTGCCGGAGCGCGCTGACGCCGCGCTTGCAGCATGAGACGCATCCCCACGGCACGACTCACCACCGGTGACCGGCTGGGCCGCGATGTCTACGCCAACGAAGAGGCGCTGCCGTTGCTGCGCGCCGGCGTCCGCATGTCGGACGGGTTCCGCCAGTCGCTGCTGCGCGCCGGCGTGACCGCGGTCTGGATCGACGATGGGATCTCCAAAGGCGTGGAGCCGATCGAAGTGCTCTCCGAAGCGACCAAGCGGCAGGCGAAGGCGGCCATTCGCGACGCCTTCGCCCTCGTCTCGCATTCCCTGGCGTACGGCGGAACGCTTGTGCTGGCCGACACCGCTGACGAGATGCGTGGCGTCGCGGAGCTGATCGTGCACGACGTCACCACCAACGTCCACTCGGCCATCGCGCTCAACGATCTCGCCAACGCCGACGGCTACACCATGAAACACTCGCTGGCCGTGACCACGCTCGGCCTGTCGCTCGGCGCGCGGGTGATGCGGAAGTATGGCTGGGTCGACGGCCACGGCCAGCAGCGCTTCGACGGCGTCGAGGAGCGCCTGACGACGCTCGGGGTCGGGTTGCTCCTGCATGACATCGGCAAGCTCGCGATCCCGCCGGACATTCTGCAGAAGCCGGGGCCGCTCACCGATGACGAGTGGCTGATCATGCGTGCGCACCCGGCCCTCGGCTTCCAGATCCTCCTGAAGGCGCACGGGATTAGCCCGTTGGCGCGCGCCGTCGTCCGCTCGCACCACGAACGGTGGAATGGCCAGGGCTACCCCGATCAGCGACCAGGAGAACGGATTCACCAGTTCGCCAGAATCGCGGCGGTCGCCGACGTCTTCGACGCGCTGACGTCGGACCGTTCTTACCGGCACGCGATGCCGACGCACGCGGCCTACGACTTCGTCGTCGAGCGCGGCGGTTCCGATTTCGATCCGCAGGTGGTCGAGGTGTTCCGCTCGTGCGTGGCGCCCTTCCCGCCGGGCACGGGCGTCGTGCTGTCGGACGGCAGCTGCGCCTTGGTCAAGGAAGTTCATCAGGATGCGGTGAAGTCGCCGCTCGTCCGCATCATCATGGATCCCTCTGGCGCGATGGTGCCGCCGCGAGATGTCGACCTGGCGCGCTCGCCCGGACTCACGATTACCGCCACGGACTTCGAGGTGCCGATCGTGGCGCCCGCCTGACGAACCGCCTTGGCCTCGGCCCCGGTGTGCGATGAGGGGTTCGGCGGGCCATCGCCGACGCCTCGCCCGCGCCGCCGATCGAGGTGATCGATCCGGGGTCGGCGCGCAACTCGGCGCACGCGAAAGCGGGGGGACCGCGCCTCGCGATATGGGCGCGTAGTGGTGATGGCGGACGATGGGCCGGACCGGCGCGAGCGAATCAAGATCGTGCAGCAGCCTCTCGCCGATCGATGGCTGGCTCTGATGTTTTCAGTTCATCGGTCATCCGCTTGACGCGCGCCAGCGAATGGCTTGGCGAGGAAGTCGTCCGCTCCGGCATCGAGGAAGCCTTCAGGTGACAGCACGTGGACGAGCAGGTCACCGCACTGCGACCGATCGTCGACAACGAGAACGCCTTGTACCGGCACTCCGTCGTTCATCAACGGCCACCTACCGCCGAATCAGATCGCGAATGAACGCCCGGGCCTTGGTGGCCACGCGGTGCTTCCCTTGGCGTTTGGCCGTATACAGCGCCTCGTCCGCACGCTCGAACAAGCTCTGCTCCGTGTCGCCCGCCGAGAACTCCGCCAGCCCACATGTCAGGTCGGGTACGCAGGGCAGGGCCGACGCCCGCCGATCGTCGTTCGTGAAGAGCGCGGCAATCGACCTGCTGAACCGTGCTTCGGCCTGACGGAGGGTCAAGTCGGTCGCGAGAATCGCGAACTCGTCCCCACCGATCCGGGCGACGAGATCGCCGGGCCTGACCGACGCGAGCAAGGCCTGCGCCACGGCCACCAGAGCCCGGTCGCCGGCGGCGTGGCCGTGGACGTCGTTGACCGCCTTGAAATCGTCGACGTCCAGCAAGGCCAGGACGAAACGTGACTGCGTCGAGCGAATCCACTCCTGCAACGTGCGATCGAACGTGCGGCGATTGGCGATCCCCGTCAGGGCATCGAGTGCCGCCTCGTTGCGGGTCGCCAGTAGCTGGCGTTCGAGCGTTGCGACGCGCATGGTGAACTGCTGCGCGCTCGACTCCCACAACTGCTTGCGCTCGACGGCCGCCTCTTTCAGCGCCCTGACCTCGACGGCGAGCCGGACCTTGATCTGTCGCAGGTCATCGAGGGACGCGATGCCCTCGAAACGATCGACGGATTGTCCGACGGTGCCCTGCAACTGGTTCATCTCGATGCCGAGAGTACTGACGGCATCGCGAACCAGGGCCACGAGCGCCGCGATCTCATGGCGCTGCTCGGCCTCGGCCCCAGTCGTGTGGACCACGATCTCCCGGCAACGCAACAGGCACTGCTCGCTCAATTCGCGCGCGGCCTCGGCGTCGCCGGCCGACAGCGCCGCGCGGCAGCGGTCCAAACGGACGGCCAGATCCGCCCGCTCCGGCTCGCCGCGGGAGGCAAACTGGTCGCGCAGCAGCGCGAGCGAACGGTCGACCACACTCCGCAACCATTCGGCGTCGTCACGCTTTTCAGGTTGTCGCAAGTCGAGAGTCACAAAACTGCGCTTCAGCATCCATCAGTCCTCCAGGCCATACCGCCGCTGGTGACGGCCATCCCCAGTGAAATCGGCGGAACGGCCCCGGCCTTGAGCGGCGAAGTTCACCAGCTATCCGGTGGGCCTGCTCGAGCAGATCCGGGTCTGCAAGGCCACCGGCCAGACCTTCACCGGCGCCGAGCGCACGGCATTCGCGCACGGGCCCGACGAGCAGGACCTGGTGAACTCGGGCCTCGAAGAAACCATGATCGCGGCGTGTCACGATCTGCTGAAGACGCCGCGCGATCACCAGGGCATTCCGGACCTGCGCATGGCGGCGTTCGTCAACGCCATCCACAAGGTCGCGCGCAGCTATTCGGAGATGGGGATCTTGCCGTAGCTATTCATCCGACTTGCGCGGGCGCATGTTCTGCTGGAGGATGCGCTTGCGCAGCCGGATGCTCTTGGGCGTCACCTCCACGAGCTCATCGTCGTTGATGAACTCGATGGCGACTTCCAGCCCCATCAGGTGGGGCGGCACCAGGCGAATGGCGTCATCCGCGCCCGACGAGCGCATGTTGGTCTGCTTCTTCTCGCGGCAGATGTTGACGTCGAGGTCGTTGGTGCGCGAGTTCTCGCCGATCACCATGCCCTCGTAGACCTGGGTCGTCGGCTCGATGAAGATGGTGCCGCGCTCCTGCAGGCTGGCAATGGCGTAGGCGGTGGCCACGCCGGTGCGGTCGGAGACCAGCGTGCCGTTGGCGCGCGCGGCGATCGGCCCGTGCCACGGCTCCCATCCGGCGAAAATGTGATTGATGATGCCGGTGCCCCTGGTATCGGTGAGACACTGCGAGCGGAAGCCGATCAGCCCGCGCGCCGGAATGCGGAACTCGAGGCGGACGCGGCCGCTGCCGTTGTTCACCATCTTGGTCATGGTGCCCTTGCGGATGCCGCACATGGCGATCACCACGCCCTGGAATTCCTCGGCGACGTCGATCACCAGCTCCTCGACCGGCTCCATGCGGACGCCGTCGATCTCCTTGACGACGATCTCGGGCCGCGAGACCTGCATTTCGAACCCTTCGCGGCGCATCATCTCGATCAGAATGGCCAGCTGCAGTTCGCCGCGGCCGAGCACCTTGAACTGCTCCGGCGTCTCGGCCGGCTCCACCCTGATCGACACGTTGCCGAGCAGCTCCTTCTCGAGCCGTTCCTTGAGGTGGCGCGAGGTCAGGTAGTTGCCGTCACGCCCCGCCATCGGCGAGGTGTTGACGCCGAAGATCATCGACACGATGGGCTCGTCCACGGCCACCGGCGGAATCGGCTTGGGGTTCTCGGGGTCGGCGATGGTCTCGCCGATGGTGATGTCCTCGATCCCGGCGAGACAGACGATGTCGCCGGCCGACGCTTCTTCGATCTCGACCCGCTTCAGGCCCTCGAACGAGAACAGCTTGGTGACCTTGGTCTCCTTGTACTTGCCATCGAGCTTGCAGATGACCACGGGGCTGTTCAGGCGGACCTTGCCATTGGAGATGCGGCCGATCGCGATGCGTCCCAGGTAGTCGCTGGAATCGAGGTTCGACACCAGCATCTGGAGGGGCGCATTGACATCGCCGCGCGGCGGCGGCACGTGGTTGAGGATGGCCTCGAACAGCGGCCGCAGGTCCTCCCCAGGCACCTCGAGTGTCGTGCTGGCCGTGCCGGCACGACCACTCGTGAACAGCACGGGAAACTCGATCTGCTCTTCGGTGGCGTCGAGGTCGATGAACAGGTCATAGACCTCGTTCAGTACTTCCTTGGCGCGCGCGTCGGAGCGGTCGATCTTGTTGATCACCACAACCGGCGGGAGACCGCGTTCGAACGCCTTGCGCAGCACGAAGCGCGTCTGCGGGAGCGGCCCTTCGGCCGCGTCGACCAGCAGCACGACGCCGTCGGCCATCGAGAGCACGCGCTCCACTTCCCCGCCGAAGTCGGCGTGGCCGGGCGTGTCCATGATGTTGATCAAAGTGTCGCCGTAATGCACGGCGGTGTTCTTGGCCATGATGGTGATGCCGCGCTCGCGTTCGAGCTCGTTGCTGTCCATGGCCCGTTCGGTGATGCGTTCGTTGGCGCGGAAGACGCCGCCCTGGCGGAACATGGCGTCCACGAGCGTGGTCTTGCCGTGATCGACGTGCGCAATGATGGCGACGTTACGACGAAGAGGATTGGCGATTGGTGCGGATTTCTGCGAAAGAGGCATCACGCGAGTATAGCAGTCGTCCCTCAAACCACAGGACGTCCTGGTTCTGACGTCTGAGCCAAGGCGCCTAATCCTGTATTATGTGCCTATGCCGATCTACGAATATCAGTGTCGCTCGTGCGATCACCAGTTCGAGTTGCTGGTGCGCGAATCCACGCGCTACGAGTGCCCGAAATGCGCGAGCCGCGAGCTCGACAAGCAGCTGTCGGTGTTCGCGGTCAGCGCGCCCTCGTCCGGCGGTGGCATGTCGATGAGCGCGGGTCCCACAGCCTGCGGTGCGTGCGGCGATCCGCGTGGCGCAGGCAGTTGCCGGAACTGACATCATGACCAGCAGATCCTTCGGCGTCGGCGCCTTCACCGTGGCCGTGGCGGCACTTGCCCTCACGATCACAACCAACGGCCAGGGTTCTGGCCTCCTCGTGCCCAAGGCCATCAACTCGCCAGCCACTGGCAATGCGGCGCAGCCGCAACTGTCGGTTTCGGCACGCGGCGTGCTCCTCAGTTGGATCGAACGCAGCGGCGATCTCGCCACGCTGAAGTTCGCCGAGCGCACCGCGACCGGCTGGACCGAAGCGCGCACCGTGGCGTCGGGCCGCGACTGGTTCGTCAATTGGGCCGACGTGCCGTCGGTCATGCGCCTGCCTTCCGGCACCATCGTCGGCCACTGGCTGCAGAAGAGCGGGCCCGACACCTACGCCTACGACGTGCGGCTGTCGTATTCCACTGATGACGGCAAGACGTGGTCGCCGTCGTTTGTTCCGCATCATGACGGGACCAAGACCGAGCACGGCTTCGCGTCGCTGTTTCCCCTCGGCGACGGCCTTGGCGCGATCTGGCTCGATGGCCGGAATATGAAGGCGTCAGCTGGTCACGACGAGCACGGCGGGGGCGGCGTGATGACCGTGCACTTCGCGCGCTTTGACAAGCACTGGAAGCAGGTGGACGAGTCGGCCGTCGACGCCCGCGTGTGCGAGTGCTGCCCCACCGCGGCGGCGGTCACCAGCGAGGGCGTGATCGCGGCGTTTCGCGATCGCAGCGACGCGGAGATCCGCGACATCTACACTTCGCGCCTTGTCAACGGCAAGTGGTCCACGCCCGCGGCGGTGCATGCCGACGGGTGGAAGATCGCGGCCTGCCCCGTCAACGGTCCGGCGTTGAGCGCCATCGGCCGCAACGTCGCCGCATCGTGGTTCACGGTGAAAGGCGAGCAGGGCCAGGCCTACCTGGCCTTCTCAGCCGACGCCGGCCGCACCTATGGCGCGCCGATCCGCGTGGATGATGGCGGGTCGCTGGGACGCGTCGATGTCGCGTTGACACCCGACGGCACCGCCGCGATTGCCGCCTGGATCGAGTTTGCGGATCAGCGCTCGCAGTTCCGCGTCCGCCGCATCGATCGCGCGGGCACACGGTCGGCGCCGGTGACGATTGCCGGCCTGGCCGCGGGCCGGGCAAGCGGCTATCCGCGGATGGCGTTGAACGGGCGTGAGCTGGTGTTGGCGTGGACCGAGTCGTCCGCCGGTGGCACCATGCACGTGAAGACGGCCATCGCGCCGCTGCCATAGCGCCATCGTGAAGCGTGCCCTTCGCATCGCGGCCTGGCTGGTGTTTCTGCTGGTGCTCGTCGTCGCCGGCGCGCTGCTGATCGTCCAGGGCCGCGGCGTCAGCGCCCGGCCCGATCCATCATGGGTCGAGACGCGCGCCGCGCTCTTTTTAAGAGGCTGGCTCACGCCACCGACCTTCAAGGGCCTCATGAATCCGGTAACAGCGACGCCTGACAACTTCGTCGCGGCCCGCCAGCACTTTGCCGATCACTGCGCCAGTTGCCACTCGAACGACGGCAGCGGCAACACCGAGATGGGCCAGTCGTTCTATCCCAAAGCCCCCGACATGCGCCTGCCCCGCACGCAGCAACTGAGCGACGGCGAAATCTTCTACTTCATCGAGAACGGCATTCGCCTCACCGGCATGCCGGCCTGGAGCACCGGCACGCCCGAAGGGGAAAAGGCCAGTTGGGAGCTGGTCCATTTCATCCGCCGCCTGTCCACGCTCACCCCGGAAGACCTGGCGATCATGGAACGCTTCAATCCGACATCGCGCGATCAGATCGAGGAAGAACAGAAGGTCGAGCAGTTCCTGAACGGCGAAACCCCGGACCTGCTGCTCCCAGCGGAATCCCCTGCCCCCGCGCACCAACATCGGCCTCCCCCGTAACCCTCCCGCCCTCCCCTTGACACCCGTGCCGTCCTGCGGCACCTAATAGGGTATGGGGGTATCACCATGAACACGGTCGAGAAGACGGTCGTCATCGGCGGGATGAGCTGTGGCGGTTGCGTGACCAGCCTGACCCGGGTGTTGCAAGCGGTCCCGGGTATCGATCCGCTCAAGATCGAGGTCGGCAAGGCCCGACTGCGCCTGGACGCGGATGTCGTCACGCCGGCGATGCTGGCTGCCGCCGTGGATCGCGCCGGGTTCACGGTCATCAGCCGGGAGTGATGGCCAAGATCACGTTGCCGGTGGAGGGCATGACATGCGCCGCGTGCCAGGCGACGGTACAGCGAGCCCTGACCAAAGCGCCAGGCGTGACGAAGGCCGCCGTCAACCTCATGATGCATGAGGCCACCGTCCTGTTCGACCCGGCCGCCACGACCCCCGTCCAACTGGTCGCCGCGATCAACGACACCGGCTACGTCTCGCGCCTGCCGGTCGCCGCCGGCCACACCGTGGCGGCAGACGACGAGCGCGAGCGGCAGCAGCGGCGGGAGTACGACACCCTGCGAACCAAATCACTGGTCAGCCTGGTGCTGGGCGCCGCCGCCATGCTGGCCTCCATGCCGTTGATGGGCGGCCCCTCGATTGCGCTCGGCGCAGGCGCCGCGCACGCGGCACACTCCGGTGATCCGCTGCTCAACTGGGCGATGACCGCGATCGATCCTCCGGTGCGGGCGGCGCTGCCCTGGCTCTACGCCGTCGATCCGCAAACACTGACCTACGCGCTGCTGGCGGCGACCGTGTTCGTCATGGCGTGGGCGGGGCGCCTCTTCTACACGCGGGCCTGGGCGGGCCTCAAGCACGGCACGACTGACATGAGCACGCTGATCGCCGTTGGCACCGGCGCTGCATTTCTCTACTCGGTGGCGGCGACATTCGTGCCGGAATGGTTCGTCGCCGACGGCGCCCGCGCCGACGTCTACTACGAGGCCGTCATCATCATCATCGCCCTGGTGCTGCTCGGCAACGCCATGGAGGCGCGCGCGAAGACGCAAACGACACGGGCGCTGCGCCAGTTGGCGAAGTTGCAGCCGGCCACCGCGCGCGTGCGTCGCGACGGACACGAGCAGGAATTCGCCATCGCCGACGTCCGTGTCGGCGACATCGTCCTGATACGGCCGGGGGAGCGCTTTCCGGTGGACGGCGAAGTGGTGAGTGGCAGCAGTGCCGTCGACGAGTCGATGCTGACCGGCGAATCGATGCCAGTCGAAAAGGCCCCGGGCGACCGCGTGATCGGCGCCACCGTCAACGCCTCCGGCGCCCTCGAAGTCCGCGCCGGTGCCATCGGCGCCACCAGCGTCCTGGCGCGCATCGTCACCCTGATGAAAGAGGCGCAGGGCTCTCAAGCGCCGATTCAGCGGCTGGCAGACCGCATTTCATCGGTCTTCGTGCCGGTGGTGATCGGGCTCGCGATCACGACCTTCGCGGCCTGGATGGTACTGCCTGACGCGCCGTCGTTCGCGTCTGCCCTGACGGCGGCCGTGGCCGTCCTCATCATCGCCTGCCCGTGCGCGATGGGTCTGGCGGTGCCGACCGCGGTCATGGTGGCCAGCGGCAGGGGCGCGGCTGCCGGCATCCTGATCAAGGGCGGCGAGCCGCTCGAACGCCTGGCCGCTGTCGATACCGTCGTCTTCGACAAGACCGGCACCCTCACCCAAGGCACGCCGAAGGTGGTGGACAGCGCGATCGCCGCGGGCGAGGACCGCGCCGACTTGCTGCGCATCGCCGCCGCCGTCGAGGCGAGGTCGGAACATCCGCTGGCGAAGGCGATCGTGGCATTTGCCGGCGCGGCGTCGGCGGACGCAGTCGAGAACGTCAGGGCGATCGCCGGGAAAGGCGTGTCGGGAACCGTCGAGGGCCGGCAGGTGATCGCCGGCACCGAGGCGTTGATGCACGAGTCGGGCATCGATGCGTCCGCACTCGCCGATCAGGCCGCCCGATGGTCGGCCGAGGCCCGAACGGTGGTCATGCTCGCGGTGGCGGGCCGCGCCGTGGCGGCGTTTGCGATTGCCGACACCCTGCGTCCCAATGCCGCCGAGGTAGTGGCCGCCTTGAAGGCGCGCGGACTGTGCACCGTGATGCTGACCGGCGATCGTCGGGCCACCGCAGACGCGGTGGCGCGTCAGGCGGGCGTGGACGAGGTCATCGCCGAGGTCTTGCCGGACGGCAAGGTGGCGGCCATCAAAGCACTGCAGGCTGCTGGACGGGTCGTCGCCATGATCGGGGACGGCCTGAACGACGCGCCGGCACTCGCGCAAGCCGACATCGGCATGGCCATGGCTTCGGGCACCGACATCGCCGCGGACGCGGCGTCGGTCACGCTGATGCGCAGCGACCTCATCGGCGTCGAGCAAGCCATCGTGCTGGCGCGCAAGACCATGCGGACGATGAAACAGAACCTGTTCTGGGCGTTTGTCTACAACGTGATCGGCATCCCGGTGGCGGCCGGCGTGCTCTACCCAGCCTTCGGCATCCTGTTGAGCCCAATCCTGGCCAGTGCCGCCATGGCGTTCAGCTCGGTGAGCGTCGTCTCCAACAGTCTCCGTCTCAGAGGAGTGTCCCTCTCGTGAAGCCCAACGACGCACCCAAGCACCTGAGCACCAAAGCACCCAAGCACCTCAGCACCCCAGCACCTGAGCACATCAAAGATGCGAACCTGAAGCGGCTGCGCCGCATCGAGGGCCAGATCCGCGGCATCCACAAGATGGTGGAAGAGGATCGTTACTGCCCCGACATCATCACGCAGATCGCGTCGGCGCAAGAGGCGCTGCGCGGCGTGGGCCGGCAGTTGCTGCGCAATCACTTGAAGCACTGTGCCACGACGGCGATCAAGAAGGGCGCCAAAGAAGCGGACGCCACCTACGACGAGTTGCTGGAGTTGGTCTACCGGCATCTGCGGTGAACCGCGAACGGCGATCGCTTGTCGCGGTTCGCTATGTCAGCCGATCCACGAGCGTGACTATACCGCGGCTTCCACGCGGTGGTTAGACCGTTCATGTCATTCAGATTTCGGTCTGCCCAACGCTATGCGGCTCACCCGCGGCGGCCGCTGCACCGCCGATTCTACATGGAGCGAAGCCTCTGCGGCCGCCGTCGGGTGCAGCCGCTGTTGGGCCGCTGGCCATGGTTCGGTATACTGCACCGATGACCCAGGCGCTGGATACCGCGATTGCGAAGTTGGCAACGCTGCCACCCGAGGAACAGGATCGGGTCGCGCGGTGGCTACTCGACGAACTCCGAGATGAGGAGCACTGGGCCCGCCAGTTCGGCAACTCGCAGGATGCACTGAGCAGGCTCGCCGCCGAAGCCCGAGCCGACCACGAGGCCGGCCGAACCACGGAACTCGACCCCGAGAAGCTGTGACATCGCGCGCGACGCCGCGCTTCTGGGCGGCGTACCGGGAACTGCCTCGCGACATTCGGGAGGCCGCTCAGAAGGCCTACCGACTCTTTCGCGACGACCCAAACCACCCGAGTCTCCAGTTCAAGAAGGTCCACGACCGAGAACCGATCTACTCGGTGCGCGTTACCGGGGCCTACCGCGTCGTCGGACTACTGGAGAAGGGCGAAGTTGCATGGTTCTGGATCGGCAGTCACGCCGATTACGATCGTCTTCTTAAGAAGTTCTAAGGTCGTCGGGTCAACGTGAGGCTTCAGCCGCGGCGGCTCATGATTTACCAGCCGCCGTCGGCTGATAGGTGTTAGACCGCTCATGGTGCCGCGCCCGTCCCTACTTCGCAGGTCCGAGGGTAGCGAGTTTCTGAGATGCCGCCTCGAAAAGCCCGCGCAACTTCTGCATGTCTGGCACGTCCAGACCAACACGCTGGGCCTTGAGTGTTCGGCCCGCCTGAACTGCGAACATGATTGACCCATTGCCAGAGCTGAATGCGGTGAGCTGGAGCTCGCCTCGTGTTGTGTATCGGACCTCGAAGTTCTTGAACGGCGTTGGATTGGTTTTCACTTCGAGCAGTGCGTCGAAGCCCTTGAGCAATTCCGGAATCTCGTCTGCGTCGACGAATGACCGCTCCTTCCGATACTCGCTCTCCGTAACTTCGACCAAGAGGCCGCGCACGCCGCTCCCCTTCGCGTCGCGCATCTCCCGAACATCAACGGAAATGCCACCGATATTCCCGAGTTCGTCGTACCCAAACGTCAGAACACTACCGGCTGCTGGCTTGAAGCCCTCCATCTTCGTAGCCGGAGGCGGAGTAGCGCCTTGTCCTTCACCGCGAACCTGAGTACAGCCGGCGATGGCTGCTCCCGCCAGAAACAAGAGCGTCGTGCATGTCAATCTGAACATTTCTCGTCTCCTGCTGAAGTAGCCTCAGTCCATTCCCGTGAGCGAACGCCATCGGTTCCTCGACGCTCCACAGATGCAGCCCCTATTGGGCCTAACGCGCTCGCTATAGGCAGAACACTTCCCGCGTCCACGAGTCGTCGCCTGGGAATGGTCCGTGGATCGACTTGAAGCAGCCGCGGCTGTCGACAGAACGGTCCAAATCACCGGCGAGCCAGTTGACGTATACGCGTTTGTCATCCTCATCGACTTCCGTGACGACCCCAAGGGCCGTTATTCGGATTTGGGTGGAACCTTGGCCCATCATGCGCTTGATCGCGATGCGGTCGCCGGCGCGTATTTGGTCACGGCGCTGGGCCTGGTCGGGGGCATCTGCTTCGCTCCAGCCGAGAACCCAATATCCGCGGCGGAGGAATTTGGGAGCATGGTCCTCGTGACCACCGGTCGCACCGACAACCCAGTATTGGGGCATAATTTAGCTCTCTCTTTCCGTCGGTCAACGATCAGCGCGTGAGCCGCGGCGGCCCAGATTGCGCTGATTCTGTCACAACTGTTGACCGCCGCCGGCTCCACGCGCGTGTTAGCCCACCTTCTGCACGTGATCCTCGGATTCGAACCGCCATTCCGGAATTCCACTCCGGACGAGGCGAACACGCAACGATTCAAGTACCGCCTCGTCCGATGCCGCGAACCGGAACGGTGCGTGCGACACGTAATAGAAAGAGACCAAGTTCCTGGCCTTCAGGTCGGCCCGCTTCTGCGCGCGTTGGTCCGAACGACTCAGGTCTGGCACTCGGTCGTGGCTCTGATCAAAGCAGATTAGGTACTTCGGCTTCAACCTCGCGAACTCGGCTGCAATGAATGCCAGTGGCGCGTGTGAGGCCGTCGCGGTCTGCAGGGACACTCTCGGAAGGGGCACACCGGTGTGGGGATCGAAAAACAGGCCGAACGGTTCCGTCGGGGTTTCATCGCGATCGAGAACACGCATACCGACCATCTGTTCGAATTGGGACTTAATGTCGGCTGAGACGAAGCGCGGGTGAGCAAGGAGGGGCGCAACGATGGCGAGTCGTTCGGCCCAGAATCGCTTGACGATGTCGAAAGAGTCTCCGAGGTATTTCTTGTCCACAGTGTTTCGACCCTTGGCTTGAATCCGGTCGGGCAACGTCAGCGCTCACCCGCCGGCGCGCACGCTCGCAGTGCGCCGGTCGGGTGCAGCGCGTGGTTCGGCGGCTCTTCGCGTTGTCACACCCAGTTCGCCGCCTTGAGCCCGGCGACTCGCCGAAAGTGCTTCGTGTTATTTGTCACGAAGGTCAGGCCGAGCGACAGGGCGTGGGCGGCGATGAGCGTGTCGAACGTCCCGATCGGCTCGCCCCGTCTCGCCAAGGCGCTGGCGACTGGTCCGAATCGGCCCGCAGCCGCTTCGTCGAACGGCATCACCGCCACGGATGTCACGAACGTGTCGATCAGCCGGTGCAGCTTGCGGGACCCCTTCGCATCCGCACCGAAGCGCAACTCGGCCAGGGTGATCGAACTGATGCACAGTTGAGATGGCCGATGCTCCAGGAGACGAGCCGGGACCGCCCCCTGCCCACGCAGCGCCCAGCTTACTGTGTCCGTGTCGAGCATGAACTCGAACATCAGGTCAACGGACTTCGGAGATCTCCTACCGGGCGCTGGGCTGGCCGTGGAATCGCCTCACTCCAAGCACCCAGACAGGCGCGGAACTCGTCCGGCCACTCGTCCGCGGGCTCGAGAATCACGCAGCGCCCCTCCCGCCGGACCAGGATGTCCTGCGCCGCCGGGAAGCGGCACGCTTTGGGGAGCCGAACCGCCTGACTCCCGCCGTTTTGGAACAATTTCGCGCGGGCACCATTCATGCCATTAGTATAGATGCCAGTCTATACGACGTCAATGAACTGCACCGATGAACCGTCCGGCCCTTCGTCCGCCGAACGCTAGATTTCAGCCGAGGCGGCATGCGATCGGACCGGCCGCCGTCGGCTGATAGGGGTTAGGCAGACCATGGCAACGACTGGATGAGCCGAGGCGCGAGATGTGGTAGTGGGCTACTTTGAAATCCGATTGCATACCGACTCAGTTACCCGAGTCTTTTCAGGGCTGACCGATCCGGTCCACGGCGGATCGCGCCGCGCATCAAACTCTTTCGCGTCGAATCTCTTCATCTTTCTGCCCCTACCCTCAACACGAACTGACGGCTTGCGGGCGCCCGCAACACCGCGTTGGCCCGCCGGTTGGCGCGCAGCCGTCCGGGAGTCTTCGGTATCGTCTGGCTAACGCGCGGTTTCAGCCGCGGCGGCCCATCGTGACACCAGCCGCCGACGGCTGCAAACCGATGTTCGGCGGCAGACGATGAGAACGGGCGCGCTGATGTTCAGCGAACCTTATCGAGCTTGAGCTCGACGAAGCAGTCCTCGCAGAACTTTGTTTTCGCTCCGTCGTGGACGCCCGAGTCGAAGACGATGTGTACCTCGTTGCCTTCCCGAAAGGCCTCCAAAGAGAACACCGCCATTAGGTTCTTCCCCTCTGCGGTCATGCCCATGAGGTTTCGATACTGGACCGGCACGTCCGCGGTAGAAGTGGGACGGATGGCGCTGGCGGGATCGTGACGGCCCTTGGGTGTGATCACGATAGCCTGGACATTAGCAACACGAGCACCGTCGGCCTGTGACATTCCGTATACGTACACCTCTGGTGCGACCAACTCTTTTGGCACGTCAGCCTCGGTGAAAGTTTTGTACAACTGTTTTGCCTCGTATGCCGCCAAGGCGACGCGGAGGAACGGTGTGGTGAACGAGCCAAGCCTCGGCTTGTAGACCGACCCGACGAAACCAGGTTTGCGAATCTCGTAATACGGCGCTTCTTTCTGGGATGTACCGAAAGCGATCGCTTCGCGGATCTTCTCAGGCGTCATCTCAGTCACGATCTGGGCCGATACAGGCGCGGCACACACTGCAACAAGCGCGACGAAGATTGCCCAACGCATCGGTCCCTCCGTGTTAACTCGTGGCGCTGCTTTCGTGTCCGCCAAACTATTTGTAGACAGCGTAGCGGCGTGTCAATCCCGACCTTCGTGCCATCCGTTCACGACCGCAACCCGCAGAATCGACAGGGATTTTAGCAGGAGTCCAGGTCGCCCGGCGATTTGGTTTAGCCCGCGAAGAAGATCGCGAAAACCCTCGCCAAACGGCGATTTTGGGTGGATACGCGCCACGGTGGCGGGTCATTTCCGGGAACCCGTGAAGCCGGTGACCCGCAAGGGCTTCATTCCCTTGGGCTTTTGACGCCCAGTGCGCCTCGGCGCATCACGTGAAGACCGATCATGGTCGTCCGGACATCGCAATGCCCGAGCCACTCCTGCACCGTGCGGATGTCGTACCCGTCTTCAAGCAGGTGCGTCGCGACCTACGACGAGCTGCTGGAACTCGCGTATGGACACTTGCGGTGAATCGCGAAGAGCGAACGGCGATTCGCGCTTCGCTATTTCAGCAATTCGAGCGCGGTAACAAACCGCGGCTCGATATCGACCGGCACCGATATGAGCTTGTCGAGCAGCGCCTTGGTGGGCGGGCGCAGCACGCCGAGCGTGTCGATCATCTGCTTGGCCTTGGCGTAGCTGCCTTCCGCCTGCAGCGTCATGATGTCGCGGGTCAGGGCGGTCACCGCGTCACGAACCTTCGCGGTATTGACGGCAAAAGTGCCGTCGCCATTTACCGTGAAGGCGCCCCGGTCGAGCAGGTAGTTCAGTTGAATCGCCTGGCCGCGGCCGTGCGCCTCGTTGAGGCCAAACCGCAGGGACCGGAACGCCGACGCCAGGAACGTCGTGTAGATCGTCTTTTCAAGGCCCTTGTCGAGCTGTCCGCGATCGATCAGGAACTGCAAGGCGAACAGGCCGGAGATATCGGCCTTCGCCTCCTCGATCGCGCTGTAGGTCTCCTTCAGCTCCTGCCGCACCGTTGTGGTGCGGCCGGCCACGGTGATGTCGTGGGGACCCAGGCCGTGCATCAGCTCGTGCATGAGGATGTGCGTGAAGAACGCCTCGAACGCGATGTTGTCCCGATCGCCTGAGGCCAGCGCCACTTTCGAGATGGGGGTCAGCACCTTGTCGAACTTCGCCTGCTGGTTGTTCTTCAGCATCACCCGCTTGCTGCCCTTCTCCCGGATCACCCGCTCGTCGTTGGGCAGGTTGAACGCGGCGGTCTGGACGCCACGATTGCCGTCGCCGGCTGAGAACACGGTGTTGACGACGGCGATCGGCGCCAGGGCGCCCAGCTTGGGGTTGCGATACTTGGCGTCGATCGGGAGGCTGTTCTCGATCTCCTGCAGCGAGCCGGCGAACTTCTGCAGCTTGTCCGACTCGGTGCGGTCCTTGACGGTGATGAACGCTTCGAACGCCGCCTTGTAGTTGAACCACTCGTCCTCGTAGACCTCGTAGGGCCCAATCGTCGGCTCGATGGTAGCGTCCAGTTCCATCCACTTCACGTCGCTGTCGTAGTAGTCGTTCGTCACGAACGCGACGGCGCGCGATTCAAGGAACGCCTTCAACGTGGGCTGGGCGGTGGCAGCGGCCGCGGCGCGGAGGTGCTGGGCGGCAATCGCCAGCTCGCCCTGGTACTCGGTGCTGTAGGGCACGGCCATCAGCTTGCCGTCGGGCGCGCGCCGGATGGTGGTGAAAAACCCGGTGGCGCTCGTCTTCTCGGCGGCGCCGAGCGACGCGATCCATTTTTCGACCTCGGCTTTCGTTGCGCCTTCAGGATAGAAGTTGGCCGATGCCGGCTTCTCGGGTGCACCGGGCACGAACGGCGCGTTGTGATCCAGCCGCGACCACGGTCCCTTGTTCACGAGGAAAGCGTGCAGCCGCGCCTTGCCGAGCGGCGTCTCGTCCCTGACCAGCGCCTGGAACATCGTTTCGTTCCCGGACCACGCCTGTTCCAGGAACAGCGCGTCCATCACCTGTGCCGCGCGCACCATGTGGGCGAGTGCCTCGCGTTCGTTCGCCGGCAGCGCCGAGAGGTCAGCGGTCAGGTCGGTGACGGCGAAACGCGCCGTCTTCTGCTGCAGCTCCGACGCCGCCTGGTCCACGGCCGGCCCCGGATCGGCAGGCGGCAAGGTCGGCGCCTGCGCGCGACATCCTGCCAGTGCCAGAACGAGAGAAGCCGCTGTCACAGCCATATGAACACGCCCCATGAATGACTCCTTCGCACCGTCGTTCCCGTCAAGAGTTGCCACCCCGTCAAGTAGTGCCGCCCCGGCCTGAATATCGTCCCGTCAGCGTCGGTCAGTGAACGCCCGACGATCCCTGGAGCATGGAGGGCTCGGCCCCCAGGCGCCGGATGGCGGTTTCCCACATGTCATCCACCGGTGTCGAGAAGATCAGGTCTGACTCAACCGGCGCCATCAGCCAAGACGACTCCGCCAATTCGCTATCGAGTTGCCCGGCGCCCCAGCCGGCGTAGCCCACCACCATGCGGACACCGGGGTCTGGCGCCGCCTCGAGCGTCCGCCGAACCAGCGCCGGCGACGCCGACAAATAGACGCCTGACATCACTTCCAATGCCTCCGGATCGAACTCGGGCTTGGCCGTGAGGATCCACGCGCGGGTCGGCTCCACGGGTCCGCCGATGAACAGGTGCATCTTGGGGTGAATCTCGATCGGCTCGTCGGCCGTGACGATGGCCTGCGCGGGCTCGGGCATGCGCCGAT
>JBCKZH010000044.1:0-28053 GCA_038919385.1 Vicinamibacterales bacterium
CTGAGCGACCGCAGCCAGAGGCGCGAGGCGCCGTCGCCGGCGGCGACGAAGACGAGTTGGCGCCCGTCGGGGGACAGCGCGAACGCCAGCGGGTCCCCGCCGGCGGGGGTGACGAGGTCGAGGCGGGTTTCGGGGGGTGCGTCGGGCGGGGCTTCGCGCAGGTGCCGCACGGCGGGCACGGCGAGCGCGGCGGCAACGAGCCCGGTGACCACGGTCGCCAGCCACGCGAGGCGGAAGTTGCGTACGGCCCCCACGGGTGCCGGCGCGGCGCCGGCGGGCCCTGCGTCCGCGTCTGGCGCGGTCACCGCATCGTCGATCTCCAGCCGGATGTCGCCGGCATCGCACACGCGGCGCTTGCGATCTTTCTCGAGGCAGCGCCGCAGCAATCGGCGGACGGGTGCGGGCGTGTTCGGTGGCAGCGCGGTCCAGTCCGGCTCCTTCGTCAGCACCGCCGCGAGCGTGTCCGAGATGGTGGCGCCGTCGAACAGCCGTGTGCCCGTCAGCATTTCGTAGAGCACGACGCCGAAGGCCCAGAGGTCCGCGCGCTTGTCGACCACGCTGCCGCGCGCCTGCTCGGGCGCCATGTAGGCCGCCGTGCCGAGGATCATCCCCGCCTGCGTCGCGTGCAGCGAGAGGGTCGGCGAATTCGCGGCACCGGCCTCACCAGCCCCACCCGCCCTCTCCATCGCCTTGGCGAGCCCGAAGTCGAGCACCTTCACCGTACCGTCCGGCCGCACCTTGATATTGGCGGGCTTCAGGTCGCGATGGATGATCCCCTGCTCGTGCGCCGCTTCGAGGGCTTCGGCGATCTGACGCGCGATCGGTAATGCCTCGTCGAGCGGAATGGATCCGCGCGCGATGCGCTACGAGAGATCCGCACCTTCGACCAGCTCCATCACCAGCGCCGTCACGCCACTGGATTCTTCAATGCCGTAGATCGCGGCGATGTTTGGGTGATTGAGCGACGCCAGCACCTGCGCTTCGCGGCTGAAGCGCGCGAGGCGATCCGGATCGTTGGCCACGCTCGGCAGCAGCACCTTGATGGCGACGTCGCGATGCAGCTTCGCATCGCGCGCGCGATACACTTCGCCCATCCCACCGGCGCCGAGGGTGGAGAGGATTTCGTACGGACCGATGCGTGAGCCTGGGGGTAAGGCGATGCGGGGAGTATAGCGGGTTGGCGCGCGTGCGGCGGGTGAGTTGACAGCCCGGAGTCTCAGTAGACCGGATCGGACAGACCCGGCGAGAGAAGTCCAGATTTCTACGCTTCTACGTGGTTACCAACATGCAGAATGGCCTGCTTGCCACATTTCTTTTCGAGACGCTGGGCCAGCCACACTTCGCGGGGCTTGCGGCCATAGGTGCGGCTGCGATCCAGCACGGCGGCACGCGCGAACTGTTGCGTGATGGTGCTGGCACCCTGGGTGACCCGTCCCATGCGAACATTCGCCAGCATCGACGCGAGCATGCGACGGCGGTCGAGGCCATCAGGGAATCGGCTACCGATTACCGGTAGCGTCCGTGTCAGCGCATGCCGCGGGCGCCGTAGTAGCGGAACGCGGCCCAGTACGCCGGATGCGTGCGGCCGTCACCGAAGGCGCGAACACCATCGGCTTCCAATCGACCAGATACTGCCAGGTCGTGCGGCCCGCGGGGTGGCGCACATGGGCGCTGAACGGCAAGGCTTCCAGCGGACCGTCGGGAACGATCAACAGGCGATCCGCACGGATGGCGGCGTCCTCGAACTGGCCGAACAACAACGCGAACAGCGCGCGGCCATCGGCCACCAGCGGCGCCTCGTACGCGGACGCCGACGAACGCGTCCGCACGCGCGCCACGAACTTCTGGATGCGATCGGCCAGCGCGGCGGCCTTCTCATCGAGGCGATACACGCGGATGGGTGTTTCGCGGGTCGCGACGAAGGCGTAGCTGGCATCCGGTTGGACACTGAACGCGACCACCAGGGTGCCGGGTTCGATGCCGCGCTTCAGCGCGTCGAGCGGCGCCATGGTGGGCGCACTTTCATCCGCGGTGCCCCGGGCGCGCCGCAGCCGCTCGTGCATACGATCCAGCAGCGTGAACGATTCGCCGGCATCGCCGCGCTCGGCGAGAATGCGAATGGGGCTGCCGTACTAGGCCTGCACGCGCGTCACCAATTGGGCGCGCGCTTCGAGCGTCCCCTGCGGGCGCGCCGAGCGGGATTGTTCGAGCAGCGTCACCGCTTCGCGTAGCCGCCGCAGGCCTTCGTCGGGATCGCCGCGACCCACCAGGAAGTTACCCAGCTCGTGGACAACGTTCACATCATCGAGCGAGCCGGGCGAGACCCGGCTCCAAGCCTCAACCGAGCGTTCGAACGCGTTGCGCGCCGCAATCGGGTCGCTCCCGCGCGAGGTGACCATGGCAATCCGCTCGAGCGATTCGGCGACTTCCGGCGAGTTGGGAGCCAGCTTCTCGCGAATCGCGAGCGCCTCGCGGTGCAACGGCAGGGCCTCGTCGTAGGCACGCGCGGCTTCGCGCGCCAGGCCCAACTCGGTCGCGGTCGCGGCTACCAGCAAGGTTTGCGGAACTTGCGCGCGGCGGAGATCGACGGCGGCCTTGATCTCGACACCTGCGTCGGCGAGCCGCCCTTGTTCGAGCAGCACCAAGCCGAGGTTGGCGTGGGTCGTGCCCAGGTCTTCGGGCGCACCTTTGCGCGTGGTCTTGATGGTGAGCGACCGGCGGAACATCGCTTCGGCCGCCGCGAGATCGCCGCGATTCATCCGCAGGATGCCGAGGTTGGTCAGGATCTGCGACACCTCGAGGCTGTCGGGCCGCTGCGCTTCGTAAATCTTCAGCGCCGCGTCGTAGAGGCCCTGTGCTCGGGGCGCCTGGTTGCGTGAGGCGGCGACCACGGCCAGCGCGTTCGAGACCCGCGCGTAGTCCACGCTGCCGCGCTGCGCGGTTTCGAGCACCGCGCGGCTGCGTGAATAAAAGCGATCGGCGCCTTCCAGGTCCTTGCGGCGTACCGCGGCGTCGCCCATGAACTCCGACAGCTGCGCCTCACGCGGCGAGCCGGGCTGAATTTTCGAGACCACTTCCAGGGCGCTCGCGTAGGCCTGTTCGGCGCGGGCGGCATCGTTGCGCGCGGTCGCGGCGCGCGCGACTTCCATCAGCGCGTCCGCATACTCGGGGCTCGTCGGCGCGCCCGTGCGCAGGCGCGTCACGGCCACGTCCATCAGCCGTTCGGCGTCGGCCGGCCGCTTGTCGAGGCGGGCCACGGTCGACAGCTTGAACGCCAGACGCCCGAGGTCGCGATCTTCAGGAGAGTTCTGGGTGCGCACTTCAATGTCGCCGAGCAGTTCGAGCCGCCGGGCACGCTCGCCGGGATTGCGATCCGCGGGCGCGTCGGCCACTTGCGCCAGCATGCGGTCGAGCTCAACGGCCAGGTCGGCGGGAATCTGGGCGTACACCCGCCCGATGCTGACCCAGCCAGCAACCAGCCCGATGGTCAGGAAAAGACGCGCCTTTGTGTGCATCGGTAGGAGAGTATTACGGCGAAATGGGGTCCGTTGAGGCGCTATCTCCTTGGTCATGCCGGCGCCGCCCTTGTCGGCTTCTTCGTCAGCGCGCCACTGGTGCGAGCCGATGGAAATATCCTGGCCGAACTTGGTGCCATCCGAGGCAACGCGCACATCCCGCATTCCCGCATTCCCGCATCCTAACGGCCACAGAGACACAAAGACTATAGAGAATTTACCCTCGCGCATTCATCAGAAACGTCGCGGTCCCGTGGAAGAACTCGCGCAAGAACTCGGTAACATCTGCCGGCAGGGCCGCTTGATCCAGCGCACGGTCCATCAACTCGACCCAGCGGTCACGCGCGGCCTGATCCAGCTTGTAGGGATGGTGCCGTATGCGCAGGCGAGGGTGACCCCGGCTTTCCTCGTAACGCGGCGGACCGCCGAAGCGACCGACCAGGAAATCACGCAGCCGCTGCTCGGCGCCGGCCAGATCGGCGGCGGGATACATGTGGCCAAGGATGTCATCCTGCGGCACCTGCGCGTAAAACGCCGCGACCAGCCGTGCGAAGCCGTCCTCGCCAATGCGAGTGTAGATCTCGCCGTCCGATACCATCAGGCGTTTCGAACCTTTTCGACCTTGCGATCGCGCTCGTGGTTCAACCGTTCGACATCGCGGCGATAGTGCTCGTTCATGGTCTGGCGCTGCTCGAAGTCGACCGAGCCCGTCAGTTTGGACTTGTAGAGAATCTCTTCCTGCGCCCGCTTGGCGGCGTAGGTCTTCCGGATCTCGCCGATCTCGTTCTTCTGGTCGTCAGTGAGCGGGTGCTCGGTGACGCCGGCGTCGGCGTCCTGTTGCTTCAGCCGCGCCATCGCCAGTTCCACCGCGCTCTTCGGTTCGTCGTTCATGGGACGATGATACCGGGAACCGGGACGCCATCTACCTAAACATGCTCTTGGCGACGAACCAGACGTTGGCGGGCCGCTCGGCGAGGCGGCGCATGTACCAGGGGAACCAGTAGGCGCCGTAGGCGATCAGCACGCGCACCGAAGCACCATCGCGTGCCAGGCGGAGCTGTGTGGCCTTCTGGATGCCGTAAAGCATGTGAAACTCGAACTCGGCCGGCTTCACCCCGATGGTGGCGGCGTGCCGGCGGATGGTCTCGATCAGCTGAGTGTCATGGGTGCCGAACACCGGGCGCGCGCCGCTCGCCCGCGAACCGGCATCGAGCATCACCTGCGCCAGCGCGTAGTAGTTCGCATCGACATCGCTCTTCTTCGGAAACGCGACCTCCGCAGGTTCGTTGTACGCGCCCTTGACCAGCCGGATGCCGATGCCGCGGCCCATCAGCTCGACCAGGTCTTCACGCGTGCGATAGAGATAGGCCTGCAGGCACACCCCGATGCGGGGGGATTCGGTTCGCAGCCGGCGCGTCAGCGCGAGGGTGACATCGACATAGTTCGACTGCTCCATGTCGATCCAGAGGTAGTTGCCGGCGGCGTGCGCGCGCGCGGCGAGGTCGCGCAAGTGGCCGTAGGCCAGCTCCCGATCGATGTCCAAGCCGAGCTGCGTCAGCTTGATCGACGGCTCGCACGCCAGGTTCAACCCGCGAATGCGATCGATCCCGTCCAGGTAGTGGCGGGCCACGCCGTCGGTCTCGGCCAGGTCCTTCACGTTCTCGCCGAGCCGCGTGAACACGGCCGTCACGCCGTCGGCGGCCATCGTCCGGGCGGCGACAATCATGTCGTCGAACGACTCGCCCGGCATGAACCGGGACACGGCCCGGCGCACGAACGGCGCCTTGGTGCCGTTCTCGCGGAGCCACTTACTGTCGGACGCTTTGAGGAGGAGGGTACGCGCAACGCTCATGTCGCCATCATCCTAATCCTTCCACCTTCGCTGAAGCTACGGCGGACAGGCTTTCACGCGGCGCGAGCGTATGCAGCGGACCGATGCGCAGCAGTTGCGGCCAGACCGTTCGCACGATCGCCACGACCATGAGCGTGGCCACGCCCCCGCCGACCACCGATAGCGTCGGTCCCACGAGCGCCGCCGTCGCACCGCTCTCGAACGCGCCGAACTCATTCGAAAAGCCGACAAACACGTAGTTGATCGCCGACACGCGTCCGCGCAGGTGGTCCGGCGTGATGGTCTGTTCCAGCGTCAACCGGATCACGACGCTGACGTTATCGAAGACGCCGGTCAGAAACAGGCATGCCATCGACAGCACGAACGAGCGCGACAGCCCGAAGCCGATCGTCGCCAACCCGAAGCCGGCGACCACGAACACGAGCACGCGGCCGGGACGCTGCCACGGCGGCAGACGCGTCGTCAGCAATGCCATCGCGAGGGCGCCAACACCAGGCGCGGCACGCAGCCAGCCGAGCCCCGACGGCCCGACGCCGAGAATGTCCCTGGCGAAGATTGGCAACAGCGCCACCGCGCCACCGAACAGCACGCCAAATAGATCCAGTGTGATCGCGGCCAGGAACAATGGATTGTCACGAACGAATCGGAAGCCCGCGAACACCTCGCTCGCGCTGCGCCGCGCGGCCGCCGGTGGCGGGACGCGGATCGGCATGGTGAAGAGCATGGCGACGAAGACCAGCTGACCGACCGCCGCCAGGGCAAACGCCGCGGTGGCGCTGCCGGTCACGGCAATCAACACTCCGCCGATCGCGGGTCCGCTGATGGCCGCGAGTTGAAAGGTCGAGGAGAGCCACGCGTTGGCGTTGGCAAACTCGGCAGGGGCCAGCAACTGCGGCAGGATGGTGTTGACCGACGGCGACGCGAAGGCGCGGGCGGTGCCAATGAGCGCCAGCAGCGAGTAGATCGCCCAGATCGGTCCGTCGGCCGAGGCCACCAGCGCGAGCCCGGTCGCCACCAGCGTCAGCAGGCCGTGCGCGAAGATGCCGATGTTACGCCGTGGATACCGATCGGCCGCATTCCCCGCCACGATCATCAACAACAAGGCCGGCGCCAGTTCGACCACGCCGACCAGGCCCAGCGCCCAGGCGTCGCCAGTGCGCTCGTACAGCCACCAGCCCACAGCCACGTTGATCATCTGCCAGCCGGCAATCGCGGCGAATCGGCCAATCGCAAACGATCGGACAAAGGGATGGCGCAGGGCGACGTACGAGTCGCTCACGCCGATGACACCGATCCGGCCAGGGCCGCAGATGACGCAGATGACACAGAACTCAATATTCTCACGATGGCCGGACGGTTGAACCTGCGCCAGCCTGTCTAGGCCGCCCGTGCGCGCGCACGGGCACTCCGCGCAGGCGGAGCCTGAGCCTCAATAGGTGTTGGGTGCGGCGTCATGAACGGCGCACCAGATCTGGAAACGAAGACCGCAGCGACGGACCACGCGACCGGGATCTCGCTCACCGGTCACGCTTGGGCTTCCGAGCACGACCGGACGGAGAAGATCTGCGTACTTGACTTGGAGAGGGCTGATAGGTGTTAGACCGCGTGAACCACGGGCTTTTCAGTCTCAAAACTGCCGGTTCGGTTTACGGCCGCTGCCAGCGGGTGCGCGGGGCCAGCCGCCCGCTGCCCGGTGCGGCCACGATCTTCCCGTTCTCGTACACCACCTGGCCGCGCCGGATGGTGCGCGTGAGCTCCGGGTCCCAGATGACGACGTCGGCGTCGGCGCCAACCGCAATCACCCCCTTCCTCGGGTACAGCCCGAAGAGCTTGGCTGGATTGGTGGCAGCGACCGCGACCATCCGCTCGAGACTGATCCGCCCCCGGCGCACGCCCTCGGAGTACAGGAGCGGCATCTGGTCCTGGAGGAAGTTGCTGCCCTCACGGGGGCGCTGGACGCTGTTGCCCGGGTCCATCTTCTCAGCGCGCGTGTAGCCCACATGGTCGGTGTTGACCGCGTCCACACTGCCACGCGCGATTGCCGCCCAGAGGTAGTCGCGGTCGGTCTGGTCGCGAAGCGGCGGCGCGCCGGTGAACTCGGCGAACCCTACCGCGCGCTGAACGGCCACCACTTCGGCTTCCACCGGGTGCGAGTCCGCGAAGTTCTGGCCAACCAGTGCGGTACGGCCCTGGGCCATCAACCTGTCCATCGCGCCCGCGAGGATCGCCGCGTCCTCGGCGTGGAGCTGCGTGAGCAGACCCGCTTTGCCGGCCCCCTCGATCAGCTTCAGGTTGTCCGCGAGGCGCTGCTCGAAGGCCATCCCGCGCATGAAGATCTTGGGCGTAACGCCACGCTCCCGGAGCATCGTGATGTCGGCGGGCGTGAGCTTCGCTGGATCGCTGATCGTGAGATGGAGGATCGCGTCCGCGATCGTGGTCCGGCTCGCAGCGTCGGCGGCCTCGGCGAGGGTCTGTGCGACGGGCACGGCCGGGTTCTGGCCGATGAACGCACCGATCGTCGTGATCCCGTCGGCGAGCGCTGCGCGCGAGGCCGACTCGAAATCGTCAGCGCCCGGCCGGCTGTCCGGCGTTCGCACCGGGTTCAGATGCACGTGGGTGTCTATCCCTCCGGGCAGCACCAGCTTGCCGGTCGCGTCGATCGTGCGCGCGCCGCGCGCCGGCGTGAGGTTGCGGGCGATCTCGGCGATCTCGCCGCCGCGGATACGCAGGTCGGCCCGAAGGCGGCCGGTCTCGGTGACGATCAGGCCGTTGCGGATGAGGATTTCCGCCGGTTCCTGGGCGAGGACCGGGAGCGCCGCTCCGAGCGCGAGGAGCGTGGCCCCCACACGGCGCATCCCACGACGCAGATTAAGCGAACAGCTATTCCTGCGCCAAATCCAAAGGACGCAACGAACAACTTTGTCGCTTGCACTGGCTGGAGTCTTCAAGGAATCCTCCGTCATGTCGGCGTCCGCCCAACGTCAGCGTTCACCAGCGGCCGCTCGGCGTTTTATCGACCTCGCGGCCGTCGGGTGCAGCCGCTGTTAGACGGCGCTCCCACTCGAATGGTTTAATGCCACGACCCTTGAGGGCGTCCAGGGTCTGCACGCCATCAAGGTTGATTGAAACCGATTGCAGCAAAGATTCCAGAGCGCCCCTCAAGATCGACGCCGGCACTGCAAATGTAAAATTTGTCCCGTCACAGCCAGCGTGCAACAACCCCACGACGGTCGGCTGATTCGCCAAGAAGATCGGCGAGCCACTCGCACCTCCCTGACTTAGTACGTCGATGGTGAAACCATGCGGATGAGCACACGGGAAAGGAAAGACGCTGCTGACAATGCCGTGCCGGAGAGTGGGAGTGACCTGATTAATCGACCTGTCGGCTGTCAACGCGGCGTCACCGAGCGGGAATCCGGCCGTGGCGATTGAGGCGCCGACTCTGATCACTTCCTTTTCAATGTGCGGAGAGCCGCTTCGATATCACGTTTGTCGATCCATAAGCGGCCGATCATCACTCCGCGGATGGCTCGGGTATTGGCAATATCCTCAAGCGGGTTTTCGTCGAGTAGGACGAGGTCCGAATTCTTGCCCACGTCGACGCTTCCATCGGTACGCGATTTTCCGAGATACTCAGCGGGATTCGCTGTTGCACTGGTCAGCGCCTGATGCGGCTTCAAACCGGCAGCAACCAGGTTGGCGAGTTCGTCATGAACTGAGAAGCCTGGCGCAAGGAAAAATGCGTCGGTGCCGAGCAACAGTCTTACGCCGTGATCATGTAGAAACGGCACGTATTGCAGCGCCAGCTGGTGATCTCTTTCAAGCCGCTCGTACCCAAGCTTGTGCAGGCTCTTCGAAGCGGAGCTTTCCGGTGAGAGGAATTCTGCGAGAGGCTTCGGCATGACGTAGGCGGTTTGTGATCTACTCAGCAACACGTTCCGATCCTCTTCACTGAAGAAATACTTGGACCCTTCAGGTACCACAAGCGTGGGTGTGAGGAACACTTGTCGAGCGGCTATTTGCTCGACGAGCAATTGGGATTGCGCATTCGGCGGCAAATACGAGAAGAAGGAAAGAATCTCCTCAAGATGTTCGATGGATTTCAGCTGGAGCGTGTACTCAAACGGAAGGCGGGGTTGGGCGTGACCGACCGCCGGAATGCCTGCGGCTTCGGCAGTGCGAATGGCCTGCGAGAAAGCGGCTTCGGGTATGCCGCTGTAGAGCTTGATGCAGTCGTATCCGGCCCGCTTCTGCTCCAAGACGGCTTGTTCGGCAGCTTCTGGCGTCGTGGTCGCGCGACCAACCTGCGACCCGCAGGTGTAGTAATGGGGGCCCGGTATTTGCCGCGAACGGATTTTCTCCCTCGTGTTCAGATCCCAGTCCGACCCACCCATGTTCCGAACGGTCGTGACGCCATTGACCAAGTAGTAGATGAGATCCTCTTCGGAATGCGTGAAGCCAAAGGCGCCTCGGTGATGGATGTGCATATCTGCAAGGCCCGGAAGCAGATACTTGCCGCTCGCATCGATGATGTAGCTATCTCCGGGGATCTGGATGTCCTGGGCAGCCCCCACAAACCTGATGGTTCCGTCTTCAATGTAGACCGTGCGGCCGGGCAGAATCTCATTCGTCGTCGTGCGAATCACGTTCACGTTGACGAAGGCGGCGCGAGCAGTGTCGTGACCCCAGTTCCGAAATGGTGAACGCGCGCATGCCGGCAGCAGCATGCCAAGGAACAATGCCGCCACGATGGAGAAGACTGTTCGCGTTGTGTGCAACTCAATCATCCCAGCCCGGTGCCTGGCGCAGGAGCGAAGCCCTTCGGCCTTGCTTTCATCGCCCCTCGACAGTGTCAGACGGACGCCGCATGTCGCGATCCCTCGAGTCTCGGTCGTGCCTGGCTAACGATTAGTAGACAGCGTAGCGGCGTATCAATCCCGACCTTCGTGCCATCCGTTCACGACCGCAACCCGCAGAATCGACAGGGATTTTAGCAGGAGTCCAGGTCGCCCGGCGATTTGGTTTAGCCCGCGAAGAAGATCGCGAAAACCCTCGCCAAACGGCGATTTTGGGTGGATACGCGCCAACGGTGGCGGGTCATTTCCTGGAACCCGTGACGCCGGTGACCCGCAAGGGCTTCATTCCATTGGGCTTTTGACGCCCCAGTGCGCCTCGGCGCATCACGTGAAGATAATCATCGTCGTCGACACATCGCGATGCCCGAGGAGCTCCTGCACCGTGCGGATGTCATAGCCGTTTTTCAGCAACTCGGTGGCACAACTGTGACGCATCACATGCGGACAAGGCCACCGGCCGACCACACGCCGCAACCCTTGTGCGCTGAAGGGATTGGCGGTCGAATGGGCTGCGGACAAACCCTGACGTGGACACCACACTTACGAAGAGCCTCGGCGCCTAGAATAGTGCGACATGCGCGTCGGAATTCAGGCTTGGGGCAGCGAAGGCGACATCCGGCCGCTGGTGGCGATTGGCTACGGCCTGGTGCGGCGCGGCCACGATGTTGAACTCGTCTACACGGACATCGCCAATCGGCGGTACGACGCCGTGGCGGCGTCACTGGGCATGACGGCGCGCGCCGTCGCGACGCCCGTGATCGCCGACGAGGCCGAGCTCTACGAGATTGGCCTGAGCGCCATCAACACGCGCAGCCCGCTGGCGCAGGCCACAATCGTCGTCGATCGGCTGCTCAAGCCGGCGGAAGACGCGATCTTCGCCGCCGCCGTCGACCTCTGCGGGCGTTCCGATCTGATCGTGAGCCACTGCCTACTCACCCAAGTGCGGGCAGCCGCGCAACTGGCCGGCAAGCCGGACGTCAGCGTCACCTTCGCGCACACCATGGTGCCGTCACGCCACATCAATCCGCACGGGATGCCGCGCCTGGGTCAGACCGGCAGCGCCGTGGGCTGGTCGGTCGCGCGGTTCGTGCTGAACCGCGTGATGCTCGGTCCCGTCAACGACTTTCGCCGTCGCGTCGGCGTGCCGCCGGTCAAGGATCTGTTGCTCGATGGCTGGGCCTCGCACCTGTTGAATCTGATCGCCGTGAGCCCCGTGCTGTGCATCGAGCCGCCCGACTGGCCACCGTGGAACCGCGTGTGCGGCTTTCTCGCGCCGCCCTTGACGTCGCACGAACAGGTTTCCCCAGAACTGGAAGCTTTTCTCACGGCCGGAGATCCACCGGTGTTCATGGGATTCGGCAGCCTCATGCCGGTCAGCTCGTCGTACCTCACCGAGTCGGTGGCGTTGATGAAGGAGGCGGCACGCCTCGCCGGCTGCCGCGCCATCATCCAGGCCGAGGTGCCGCCCGAGCGCGGCGAGCGCCTCGTCATCGTCGGTCGCAGCCCGCACGCTCAGGTTTTTCCGCGCTGTGCCGCCGTCGTGCATCACTGCGGCGCGGGGACGACCCACACCACACTGAAAGCCGGAGTGCCTTCGGTGTGCGTGCCGCACGTCTCGGATCAATTCGGCTGGGCCGACGCATTGCGGCGGCTCGGCGTGGCGCCCACCGCGGTGACCCGCCGATCGCTGACCGCGCCGAAGCTGGCTCGGCGGATCAAGGAAGTGTTGGCCGCCCCTGACATGCGGACACGGGCGGCCGCCATCTCGGCCCGTATGAAAGACGACGACGGCCCGGCGAGAGCAGCGGAACTGATTGAGGAAGCGGCAGACGCGTTCAGGCACAAGAATTGATAGGGACCGGTGAAGAGGGATCAATGGTCTCAACGAGTGGACAGCGCTGGATGCTCGCGGCCCTTCTTGCCGCATGTTTTGTCGCGTTCTCGCCGGAGGCGGCGCGGGCACAGTCCTCAATAAGCTTCAGCGGCGGCGCGTCGATCGACCCCAAGCAGGTCTACGCGGGCGTGGCCTGGGAGTCGCCCGACATTGGCGGCCGCTTCCGCTTGCGGCCCGGAATCGACGGTGGGTTCGGCGACGGCCTGCGGCTGGGCACCATCAACCTCGATCTGATCGTCAAGTTCGCGCTCGGCCAGACCGGGTGGTCGCTGATCCAGGGCGGCGGCCCCACCATCACCGTCTCGAAATTCACCGGCGAGTTCGCCGACGCCTCTCGCGAGATCCACGCTGGCGGCAGCTACCTGTTCGGCTTCCAGCACGACAACGGCTTCTTCGCGGAGTTCCGGGTCGGCGGCGGCAACTACGTGCCGCAACTCAAGATCGGCGCCGGCTGGGCGGTTGCAATCAAGTAGGCCACAGAGCACACAGAGCACACAGAGCACACAGAGGAATCTCTTTCTAAATGCATCAGGCTTCGAACGAGCGGACGCGCATTGTGAATAAATTGTCTCTGTGTCCTCTGTGTCCTCTGTGGCCAACGTAGGTCGTCGCGGTAAGCTCTCAATATGAAGCGAGAGCGCACGCACACGTGGGATGACCCCACGCCACTGTGGGAACGCGCGGCGGAGATGTCGGGCCTCGATGGACTGCGGCGGTTGATCGCCGGTGAGTTTCCCCAGCCGCCGATGGCGCGGCTCATGGACATCCAGCTGGTGGAGGTCGAACACGGCCAGGCGGTGTTCGCGTCAACGCCTGGTGAGCATCACTACAACCCGCTCGGCACCGTGCACGGCGGTTTCGGCGCCACCCTGCTCGATTCAGCCATGGGCTGCGCCGTCCACAGCACGCTCAATGCCGGCGACGCGTATACGACGCTCGAACTGAAGATCAATTTCCTGCGTCCGCTCACCCACGCCACCGGACCCGTCCGCGGCATCGGCACCATCGTGCACAGTGGCCGCACGACCGCGCTGGCGGAGGGACGAATCGAAGACGCGGCTGGAAAACTCTACGCGTTTGCCACCAGCACCTGCCTGATAAAGCGAGTCAAGAGTTAAGAGTTTCGAGTTAAGAAATCGACGCCTTCTTAACTCTCAACTGTTAACTCTTAACTGTCTCTTCCTCTCTACTTCTTCACATACCTCTGCAGCTTCCGCGGCCCGACTTCGGCGCCGTAGATCACGCCGTTGGCGTCAGCCGCCACACCCTCGGCCGCCAGCGTGCCCTTGGCCGTCGGATCGGTGTTGCTCGGATCGGGGATGAAGTACAGCACCTTGCCGTCCTTGGCGCTGCCGATGCGGATGCCGCGCTTCCAGGTGCCATGCGCCGGGTTCACGGAGCCAGACTCGGAGTCGGCACCATAGACCATGTCGTTCTTGTCGATGAAGATGCCGCTGAGACGGCTGAACTGATACCAGGTATCGAGGGTCTTGTAGCTTTCGGCGTCGACGATCTGGATGCGGTTGTTCGAGCGGTCGGCGATGAACAGGCGACCGCGCGAATCAAACGCCAGACCGTGCGGCTGGTTGAACTCGCCGTCGAGGCCCGCGCCCAGTTTGCCGAACTCCTTGATGAACTTGCCGGTCTTGTCGAACCGGATCAAGCGCGCGTGCGTGTTGCCGTGGCCTTCGGCCACCAGGACGTCGCCGTTCGGATAGGTGATGACGTCGTTGGGCTGATAGAACGACGCTGGATCAGCGGGCTGGCCGGGGACGTTGCCGCCGGCCTTGCCGAGCGTAAGCAACACCTTGCCTTCGGGGCTGAACTTGACCACCTGGTGGCCAATCACTTTGGCGGGCGCGGGCGACAGCGGCGCATCGGCGGGCGAACCTGGCGCACGCGCCGGCAGGTTGCTCTGGCCGTCGGTCACCCAGATGTTGCCGTCGCGATCGACGTGAATGCCGTGCGGGAAAACGAACATGCCCTGGCCGAAGCTGGTCACCAGCTTGCCGGTCGTGTCGAACTTGAACACCGTCTGCAGCGGCGACATCTCGCCCTTGGCACGGTCCCAGCACGAGTTGACGGCGCAGCGCTCGGCCACCCAGATACCGCGGCCGTCCTGGTCAATTTCAACGGCGCTGGTCCCGCCCCAGGTGCGGCCCTCGGGCAGTTTCGCGTGACCCTCGATCGTATTGTAAGGATTCGGCAGATCGTTGACCGGCGTCACCGCCATCCACGGTCCCGACGGCGGCGCCGGTACCGGCGCTTGCGCGAAAGAGCCGACGCCCATTGCCCCAACTGCCACTACCCCGGCCGCTACCAGTAGACCCACTCGCAGTACACGTCCCATTCTGATGCCTCCCCTTGAGCAGAAGATATTACACGTTACGGGATAAGATTGTCCCTCTGGGTTCGTTTCGGGACGAGGAATCAAAATGCGCATATGGACTGCCGCTCTCATCACTTCCCTGTTGGCGACCTCGGCCGCCGGCCAGGCGCCCGCCCCGCCGGTAGTGGCGGAAACCACCGCCACGGCCATTCCCGGCGTGATCGCCGCCGGCACCAAGGTCGAGGTGATCAAGAGCGGGTTCACCGGCACCGAAGGCCCCATCGGGCTGCCCGACGGCAGCTTGATCTTCACCGAGACCCAGGCCAACCGGATCACGAAGATCGACAAGGACAACACCATTACGCCGTTTCTCGAGAACACCAACGGCTCGAACGGCCTGGCGTTCGACAGCAAGGGCCGCTTGATCTCGGTGCAGACCACGCCCGGTAAGACGTTGATTGGCGTGATTTACCCCGTGGGCCAGGAGGCCACGCTGTCGGACAACTTCGACGGCAAGCCCTACGGCCGGCCCAACGACCTGGTCGTCGACAAGACGGGCGGCGTCTACTTCTCGGAGCCCGGTCCCAACGCCACGCCCGGCCAGCCGCCACCAACACCGGCCCTCACGCCCGCTGTCTACTACGTGCCGGCCGGCGGCAAGTCGATGCGCATTGCCGACGGCATTGGCCGCCCCAACGGCATTCAGTTGAGCCCCGACGAGAAGACGCTCTACGTCAACGACACGGCAGGTGAGTACGTGCTGGCGTTCGACATCAAGCCGGATGGGTCGGTGGGCAACCGCCGCAACTTCGCGAACTACCCCACGGTGACCAAGACGCCCGCGGGCGCATTCAACAGCGGCGCCGATGGCCTGGCCATCGACAACGCCGGCCGCGTCTACGTGGTGTCGCTTGGCGGCGTGCACGTGTTCGGGCCCAAGGGCGATCTGCTCGGGACCATTCCGCTGTCGCTGCAGGGCCAGAACATCGCCTTTGCCGGTGCCGACAAGAAGACGCTGTACATCGTCGGCCGCGGCGCCGCTTTCAAAGTCCGTCTGCTCGCTGAGGGATATCGAGGCCGGGTCAAATAACGGTGCCAGGAGGGCGGAACTTCAGTTCCGCCGCGAGGAAAATAATGCCGATCTTCGAATACGCCTGCAAGAAGTGCGGGAAGGAATTTGAGACGTTGGTGCGGCCCAACAGCGATGCGCCATCCTGCCCGGCCTGCAAGGGCACGGAGCTCGAGAAGCTGCTGTCGATTCCGGCCGTGAAGTCGGCGTCCACCCATGCCCTGGCGCTGGGCGCCGCCAAGAAGCGCGACCAGAAGCAGGCCGGCCACAACGCCCGCGTGCAGCGCGAGTACGAATCGCACCACAACGATTAACCCCCGACTCTCGACAGGATTCCGACGCGATGGCCCTTCCGACCGCCACCGGCACGGCGCAGTGCCCTGAATGCTTTGCTGACGTCACGCTCGCCAGGGTGATGCAGAACGAGGTCACCCAGTGCCCCGGCTGCGGCGCCGAACTCGAGATCGTCTCGCTCGAGCCGCTGACGCTGGCGCTGGCGCCCCAGGAGGAAGAGGACTGGGGTGAGTAATCACCCCAACGCGCCAAGTCCGCGCGTCGGGGGCCCCGGCCGCGTCAAAGTCGGCATCCTCTACAGCCGCGTGCGCGTCGAGGAAAAGCTGTTGTTCGAGGCGTTCGACCGCCGTGGCGTCTCACTCGACTTGATCGACGATCGGAAGCTGATCTTCGACATCACGGACGTCGACCATCATCCCTTCAAGGACTACGACGTCATCGTCGAGCGCTGCATCAACCACAGCCGCGCGTTGTACAGCCTGAAGATCCTGAACGACCAGGGCGTGAAGACGGTGAACACCGCGCTCTGCGCGGACATCTGCGGCAACAAGCTGATGACCACCAGTGCGCTGGCCGCGGCAGGGGTGCCGCAGCCGAAAGCGCTGGTCGCCTACACGGCGGAAAGCGCCATCGAAGCGATCGAACGGCTCGGCTATCCGGTGGTGCTGAAGCCGACGGTTGGCTCGTGGGGCCGGCTGCTCAGCAAGATCAACGATCGCGACGCCGCCGAGACCATTCTCGAGCACAAGGAAACGCTCGGCAGTTATCACCACAGCATTTTCTACATCCAGGAATATATCAAGAAGCCGGGCCGGGACATCCGCGCGTTCCAGGTGGGATCCGAGACGATCTGCGCCATCTACCGCACGTCGTCCAACTGGATCACGAACACCGCTCGCGGAGGGTCGTCCAGCAATTGCCCGGTGACGCCCGAGCTCGCCGGCATCTGCACGCGCGCCGCCAAGGCGTGCGGCGGCGGCGTGCTGGCGCTCGACCTGTTCGAGGATCCGGATCGCGGCCTGCTGGTCAACGAAGTGAACTACACCATGGAGTTTCGCAACAGCATTGCGCCGACCAACGTGAACATCCCGGCACGCATGGTGGATTTCTGCCTCGATGTCGCGAAACACGGTTGGAACGCTGCCAACGGCTGGTCAGACCAGGGACCGCAGTTGGCAGCGATCTCCCTCACTGACGGCGCCTCTGCCTAGCTGTGGCCGCTCCCCTTACCGTCTCCATCATCGGGGCCTCGGGCTACACCGGGGGCGAACTGCTTCGCCTTGCCCTCGCGCATCCGAACCTCGAGGTCAAGCAGGTCACCAGCGAACGGCTTGATGGCCAGTTCGTCCACTTCACGCACGCCAACCTTCGCAAGCGGACGCAGCTGAAGTTCGTGCGCAGCGAGGCGGTTGAGAAATGCGATCTCTTGTTTCTCGGCCTGCCTCACGGCAGCGCCATGAGCCGAATCGATCACCTCGCGACGCTCGCCGATCGGATTGTCGACCTCAGCGCCGACTTCAGGCTGCGAGACCTCTCCGGCTACGACCGGTGGTACGGCAAGCCGCACACCAATCCGGAGTGGCTGAAGAGGTTCGTCTACGGCCTGCCCGAACTGCATCGCGCCGAATTGAAGACGGCGAACTACGTAAGCGGCGTCGGGTGTAACGCCACCGCGACCACCCTTGCGGTGTGGCCGCTGGCGACGGCCGGTCTGATTGACACCGCGCGCGGGATCATTTGCGAGGTCAAGGTCGGCAGCAGTGAAGGCGGCGCCGCCTCGGCCGATTCGACGCATCATCCTGAACGCGCAGGTGTGATGCGCAGCTTTGCGCCCACCGGTCATCGTCACACGGCCGAAGTGTTGCAGGAGCTGCAGCTCGCGAAGGTAACGACCGACGTGCACCTGAGCGCCACCGCCGTTGACAACGTGCGCGGCGTGCTGGCGACAGCACATGTCTTCGTCAAGCCAGGCACGACGGAGAAGGACGTGTGGAAGGCCTATCGCGAGGCCTACAACCACGAGCCCTTCGTCCGCATCGTCAAGGAACGCACGGGCCTGTATCGCTATCCGGAACCGAAGATCCTGTCGGGCAGCAACTACGCCGATGTCGGGTTCGAGATGGATGCGTCAACGGGTCGCGTTGTGGCACTGTGCGCGATCGACAACCTGATGAAGGGCGCCGCGGGCACCGCCATGCAGTGCGTGAACATCATGATGGGCTGGGACGAGACGCTGGGCCTGGAATTTCCTGGGCTGCATCCAATATAGGGCTTGGGGACTTGGGGGCCTGGGGGCTTGACGTTCTTGAGGAGCTGATGCCTTCCGGCCAAGACCCCAAGTCCCCAAGTCCCCAAGCCCTCAAGCCCTCAAGCCCTCTGAAAGATGAACACATGATCGTAGTAAAAGTCGGCGGCGGGACGTCGCTCAATATTGATGCCGTGGTGGCCGACATCGTGGCGCTTCGCGCCAAGGGTACGGAGTTGCTGCTGGTGCATGGCGGCGCGCAGACCACCAACGCGGTGGCCGAGGCGCTGGGCCATCCCGCGCAGTTTGTGACCAGTGAGACCGGCCACGTCAGCCGGCGCACCGATCGCCGCACGCTCGAGATTTTCGAGATGGTCTACTGCGGTCAGCTCAACAAGATGTGGGTCGAGAAGCTGCAGCAGAAGGGCGTGAACGCCGTCGGCCTGTCGGGCCTGGATGGCCGCATTTTCGAGGGCACGCGCAAGGACACGCTGCGCATTCGCGTCGACGGGCGGCGCATGGTCCTACGCGATGACTGGACCGGCACGGTCGAGAAGGTCAACGCGGAGTTACTGAGGACGCTCATCGGCGCGGGTTACTTCCCCGTCCTGACACCGCCGGGATCGTCCACGGCCGGAGAGGCGATCAATGTCGATGGCGATCGCGCCGCGGCGATGGTGGCCGGCGCGTTCAATGCCGAGGCGCTGGTCATCCTGACGGATCAAGCCGGGCTGCTGAGATCGTTCCCGGACGAAGCCACCCTGATCTCCGAGATCCCCAAGGCACAGGCCGACCGCTTCATGGAGTTCGCCGAAGGCCGCATGAAGAAGAAGGTGATGGGCGCGGTCGAGGCCATTGCCGAGGGCGTTGGCAAGGTGATCTTCGCCGATGGCCGCGTGGACGAGCCCATTTCGCGCGCGCTCGCGGGCGCGGGGACGCATATCGCATGAACTACGCTGAGGTCGAAGAACGCATTCTCGGTGGCACCACCGCCCGTCGCGGCACTGTCGTCATCACCCGTGGCGAAGGCTCGTGGGTGTTCGACGAGCACGGCAGGAAGTATCTCGACCTGGGCTCCGCGCAGGGCGTGGCCATGCTGGGCCACTGTCATCCGCGCGTCGTTGAAGCCATCAGCCGTCAGGCCGGGACGCTGACGCTGTGTCCGAACTTTCTCTACAACGACACCCGGGCGGAGTTCGCGCAGGCGCTGGTCGACGTGTTGCCGAAGCATCTGCCGCACGTGTTTCTCGCCAACAGCGGCGCCGAGGCGGTCGATGGCGCGCTGAAGTTCGCGCGGCTCTTCACCAAGCGGCCGGCGTTTGTCGGCACGACCAGGGGTTTTCATGGCCGGACGATCGGCGCCCTCTCGGTGACGTGGGAGCCGAAGTATCGCGAGGGCTTCCTGCCTTTGCTCGAAGCCACGCACGTGCAGTTCAACGATGCGGCGGCACTCGACAAGGCCATCACCGACCAGACCGCGGCGGTGATCCTGGAGGTGGTGCAGGGCGAGAGCGGTGTCAACGTCGGCACGCCCGATTTCCTGCAGTCGGCCCAGCGCCTGTGCCGCGAGCGCGGCGCGCTGCTGATCGTCGACGAAATCCAGACCGGCTTCGGCCGGACTGGCACGTGGTTCGCCGTCGAGCACGCCGGCATCGAGCCCGACATCATGTGCCTGGCCAAGGGCCTCGGCGGCGGCTTTCCCATGGGTGCGTTTGCCTACACCAAAGCCATCCGCGACGTGCTCTCGCAGGGCGCACACGGCAGCACCTTTGGCGGCTCGCCCCTGGCTTGCGCGGCCGGACTCGCCGCCATTCAGGTTTACCAGGACGAGGGGCTGATCGAGCGGAGCGCCACGCTCGGCGCGAACCTGCGAAATACGCTGCGCGGCGCCCTCGAGGGCCTGGCAGTGGTCCGCGACATTCGCGGCCTGGGCCTGATGATCGCCGTCGAGTTGCGCACCAAGGTGGCGCCGGTGCTCAAGAGCCTCATGCTCAACCACGGCGTGATCGCGCTGCCGGCCGGGCCCACCGTGCTGCGCCTGTTGCCGCCGCTCGTGATCTCGGAAAGCGAAATCGACTTCGGTGTGCAGGCGATCGCGAAAGCCATCAAGGAGCTCAAGGCCTGATGGACCGCGCCGCGGCCGTCGAGCTGATTCGCGGGCTCGTCTCGATTCCGTCGCTGTCGAGGCACGAGGCGCAGGCAGCGGCCTGGCTCGTCGAGCAGATGCGCGGCCACGGCTACGATCGCGCGTTCGTGGACGCGGCCGGCAACGCCGTCGGTGAGCTTGGCGACCCCTCCGCATCTCGCACCATCGTCCTGCTCGGCCACATCGACACCGTGCCGGGCAATATTCCCGTGCGCATCGAACCCTCGGCAGAGGGCGACCTGCTCTATGGACGCGGCAGCGTCGACGCGAAGGGCCCGCTCGCGACGTTCGTCGCCGGCGCCGCCCGGTTCGGCGCCGCGCGCGCCCGTGAAGCCGGATTGCGGGTCGTGGTCGTGGGTGCGGTGGAAGAAGAAGCCGCCACGAGCAAGGGCGCCCGCTTCATCGCCTCACGGTTCGACGGCGTCACGGAGCCAATCCCCACTGCCTGCATCATCGGCGAGCCGAGCCACTGGAACCGCGTCACGCTCGGCTACAAGGGCCGGCTGCTCCTGGATCTCACCGCCGACCAGCCCATGGCGCACACCGCCGGGCCCGACGCGAGCGTCGCGTCGGTGGTCGTGGATTTATGGAATTGGGTGGCGGCGCACGCGAGCACCCATAACGCCGGCAAGGACAAGGCGTTCGACCAACTGAGCCCCAGTCTCCGTCGCTTCATCACGTCGACCAACACCGACATGCACGACACCGTGGATGCCCAGTTCGCGTGGCGCCTGCCGGTGGGTTTTGACGCCGATGCGCTCATGGCGGGACTGCGCGCGTGGCCGGCTGAACACATTCGCGACGGCCGCACCGTGTTCGAGTTCCGGTTCAAGGGTGAGGAACGAGCGTGGCGCGCCGACCGCAGCAACCCGCTGGTCCGCAGCTTTCTCGCCGGTGTCAGGACCGAAGACCCGTCAACGCAACTGGGGTTCGTGCTGAAAACCGGCACCAGCGACATGAACGTCGTGGCGCCGGTGTGGAAGTGCCCGATCGTCGCGTACGGGCCAGGGGATAGCGCGCTGGATCACACGCCGAACGAGCATTTGCAGCTGGACGAGTACTGGAAGGCCGTCAACGTGATCAGCCACACATTGGCCGCGTACGCCGCCACAGACTAAAGACAGCCACCGATTAGACACAGATCAAACACAGATTTCTGGTTTCCTTAGGCTGGGGTGGTCAATCCAAATACTCGATTCGCCCAAGGCTCGCCAGGGTCGCGACCTCCCACAAACTGATGTCGCTGATCGCTGGACGATCGTCGGCCGGGAGCTCGTCGAGGCGACCAACGATATGACGCCCGAGTCTCGCGTCCCCCTGCACCCACCACACCCACGCGTGGGTATCCAGAAGGGGCGCCTCGCTCACTTCAACGCCTCGATATCGCCTGGGTCGACGGCTGGCGCAAGCGGGTCGCCCGTCCATCGAACTGGCCGCTGCCGCAAGGCCAGCCACGGTCGCTCGTCACTCGACACATCACCGATCAGCTTAGCCACTACGCGGCCGCGCTTGGTGATGACTACTTCGCCACCAGCTTGAACCTTGTCGATCAGTGAAAGGCACTTCGCCTTGAATTCTGTGGCAGATATCTTCATGTAACCAGTCTAAATGACCAGTCATGCCATGATCAAGCACCGTAAATCTGTGAAACGATCGGTGTCTAATCTGTGGCTGTCGTCCCCGGTGGCCCTACTGCCGGCTCATCGTCACCAGTGCCGCGAAGATATCGATGGCCTCCCAGAGGTGGCCCACGCGCAGGTTTTCGTTAATCGCGTGCTGGTTGTTGTCGAAGTTCACCACCGCCAGTCCAATCGTCGGCAGCTTCAGCGCATCATTGAACGTCGAGAACGGCAGGCTGCCGCCAATCGTCGGCATCTGCACCAGCCGCTGATCGAGGGCACGGATCGCGTTGGCGGCCATCACCGTGCGCGGGTCTTCCATGTTGCCCTTGCCAATCGGGAAACCCTTTTCGGTCTGCGTGACCCTGGCAATCTTCTGCTGCGTGCGGCGCGTGGCGGCGTCGGGCGGCCCGGTGACGATGACGTAACCCTGCGCGCGGATGTGCGCGACCAGCCGATCGAACTGGGTCTTCTCGTCCAGGCCGTTCACCAGCCGCATCTCCACTCGCCCGGTCGCCGAGCCAGAGACCGCGTTACGCGCGTTGGCGCCGACCGTGCCTGACTGCAACCCGGCCACGGTGAGCGTCGGGCGGTTGTGCTGCAATTCAATCCGGCTCTCGGGATGCTCGGGCTTGGCCAGACCGAACTGCTCCAGCAGCTTCTGGTCCACGTTCGGAATTTCGTCGATGGCCCGGCGCTCGGCCGCCGTCAGCGGCACCACCCCGTCGTAGAAACCCTTAATGACAACGTTGCCGGCATCATCCTTCATCGAGGCGATCAGCTTGGTCAACGCCATCGCGGGGTCGGTCACGAAGTTGCCGTAGTTGCCACTATGCAGATCGCCAGTGGCGCCGTAGATCGTGATCTCCGCCCCGGTCACGCCGCGCGAACCGTAGAACACGGTGGGCAAGCCGCTGGGATGGCGAGGGCTGTCCACCACGACCGCGAGGTCAGCACGAACCGCGGAGGCATTGGCAGTCATCGCTGCGGTGAAGTTGGGTGAGCCGGCTTCCTCTTCCCCGTCCAGAACAATCCGCAGCGACCACGGCACGGTCGAACCGGTGGCCGCAAGACCATCCATCGCCGCGAGGAACGCGATGATCGGGCCCTTGTCGTCGGCGACGGCGCGGCCGTAGATGCGCAGATCGGGATTGAGCGCCGCCGAGGTCGTCGCCAGGTCGAATCGAGTCTGCCCAAGCATGGCAATCGGAGCAAAGGGCTGGCCGATGGTCCAATCCTTGGCCTCGGTCGGCTGGCCGTCGTAGTGCATATAGAACGTCAGCGTGCCGGTGGCATTCGCGGCATCCCGCCCGGCAATCAGCACCGGCGAACCGGGCGTCTGGACGCGGGTCACCGTGAAGCCCCGCTTCTCGAACATGCCGGTCAGCGCATCGGCATTCTTGATGATGTCGGCTTTGTTCGACGCAATGTTGGGGAGCGACACCAGTTGCATCAGCTCGGCGACAATCTGCCGCTCGTGCGTCGCCCGCCATTCGCGCACCTTGATCACCGCTGGTGTCGGCGCCGCCGCCAGCACCACGCTCGTGAAACACAGCATCAGCAGCGCGCGCGTCACTCGGCTCATGCGAGCGAGTATAGCGTTTGGCCCTGCCCTGCCCTACCCGCCCTACCCGCCCTACCCGCCCTACTTGATACGAACGATGCCTGGCACGCGGTCGAAGTCGGCGTCGAAGCTCATGATGCGCGAGATGCCCTGGCCGAGCATGACGGCCACGTGCAGCGCGTCGCGCGCCGACAACACCTTCGTGCGGATCACCAGGTCGCGTGCTCGCAGCACGTCGGCCTCCTCGACCGGCACCACTTCGTCCACCACACCCAGCAACGCATCGAAGGCCGGCTGAATCGCGTCGCGCCGATCGATGGCCACATAGCGATGCAGGATCTCCTGCAACACCTCGGCGCTGGTCACCAGCCGTTCCCCCGACGTGACCGCGGCCTCCAGCAGCTCTTCGGCCTGCGACTTCAGCGGATGCGACCGGCCGACCAGGTACATCGGCACATTCGAATCAATGAAGATCACCGCTTCGGTTCCTGATAGCCCTTTTCAATCTCGCGGAGCATCTGATCGATATCAGGAGCCGGAAAGGAATGGTGCGCTGCCGCGCGCAGCACGGTCAGTTTCTTGCGGGCATCGACCGCCGGCACAGCCTTGCGGGCGGCCCGCAGGGCCTGCCGAACCCATTCAGCAGTGGTCATGCGCTGCTGGCGGGCGAAACGCTGAATCTCCGCCAGCTCGCGGGCATCCATGACCACCTGAAGACGCGCGTCCATTTCGTGAGTGTATCTAACTCCATACCATGAGTCAATCTTACTCATGATGCTATCGCATCCGCCTTCGCTCGCACCACCCCCTCCTGCCCCAGCGGATACAATCGGCGCGCATGCCCACCGCGATTGCCGGCGCCGTCACCATCGCAGACCTCCGCCGCCTGGCCATGCGCCGGCTGCCACGGATGGCGTTCGACTACATCGACGGCGGCGCCGAGCGCGAGTGGACCTTGCGCGAGAATTGCCGCGCCTACGAAGACGTGCTCTTCCGGCCGCGCTCGGCCGTGGCGACTTCGTCGGTCGATCTCCGAGCCACCGTGCTCGGAACGACCATCGACGTGCCGTTCATCCTTGCGCCAGTCGGCAGCAGCCGGATGTTCTATCCACGTGGGGAAGAAAAGGCGGCATCGGCCGCCGGCGACGCCGGCACGATCTATACGCTGTCGACTCTGTCGGGTTGCCGCATGGAAGACGTCAAGGCGGCGACCAGCGGTACGGCCTGGTATCAGTTGTACCTGATCGGCGGCCGCGAGGTGGCCTTAGGCGCCATTGCCCGCGCGAAGGCCGCCGGCTTCAAGGCCCTCGTCGTCACCATCGATACGCCGGTCGCCGGCATGCGCGAGCGCGACGCGCGCAACGGCGTGAAGCAGCTGCTCGCCCGCAACCTGTCGACGGTGCCGCATCTCGGTCAGATGCTGACGAAACCAGGCTGGCTCTACCGCTTCTTCAATGACGGCGGCCTCATGAGCTTTCCGAACATCGTCATCAACGGTGAGCCAATGGGCTATGCCGATGTCGGCGCGGCGCTCGAGCAGTCGATGACGTCGTGGAACGACTTCAAGTGGATCCGCGAAGCGTGGGGCGGGCCGATCGTCGCCAAGGGCGTGCATACCGCGGACGATGCGCGGCGGGCGGTGGCGGAGGGCGCGGCGGCCATTGTCGTGTCGAACCATGGCGCCCGCCAGCTCGATGGCGTGTCATCCACCATTCGCGTATTGCCCGAGGTGGTGCAGGCGGTCAAGGGACAGACCGAGATCCTGCTCGATGGCGGCATCCGACGCGGCAGCGACATCGTGAAGGCGATGTGCCTGGGCGCCAGGGCCGTGCTGATCGGTCGCGCGTATGCCTACGGCCTGAGTGCCGCGGGCGAGGCCGGCGTCGCGCGCGCCATCGAAATCCTGCGCGCCGACGTGGTGCGCACGCTGAAACTCCTGGGCTGCGCGCGCATTGAAGATCTTGACGGGTCGTACATCGATCCGCCGTCCGAGTGGACCGCTCGCCTGCCGCGCCAGGCCACCGATTAGACGCTGATTAGCTCAATGTGGGCTTGCGAACCACGCGCTGATCCAGAACGCGCGCACGAAGTGCAGGGTGTGGCGGTAGCTGATTGCGTTTGGCAAGACGCCGGCGCGGTGTGCGACTTGGGCCATGGCCAGGCGTACGAGGTTGTCGGCGATCGCGAGCCCCCAGAGTTCCTGCGAGACGCGTTCGGGGTTCTGGCACCGCAGGGAGGCTTCTTCACGTTCGAGGGTGTGGGTCTTGATGTCATCGTCGGCGAGTTCGAGTTCCCAGCGTTCGTGGTAGAGCGCCCTGATTTCGGCGGCGGGGAAGGCGACCGGATCGAGCAGCGAGGTGAGCAGGGTCTGGGGCCGGAAGCCTGTGCGCTGATACCGGATGGCGCGGACGGTGAGGGTCTCCGGTAGGCGGGGATGGAGCTTGCGCGTGGATGCGCTGGGGCGCGGTTCCACCAGCGCGTCGCCGGCGCCGAGTGCTTCAATGGGGTGTAACTGCGTCGTGCGGTGGCCCTGCTTGGCGCGCGTCAGCCAGTAGCGCTGGCGCTCGGGATCGCCGAGGGTGTCGAAGATGTCATCGGTGGCGAAGCCCCGATCCACAATCACGAGCGAGCGCTCGGGTCGCCGGGGCCACAGGTGTGCGGCCAGGGATAATTCGCTGTTGCGGTAGGGTCCGAATACGGCATCCAGGAGCAGGTGCGAGCGCAACACCATCAGCGTGACGAGCCGGAGATGCGGATCGCCGGCCGCCGCGTCGCCGCGGCTGGTGCCTGGGCGACCGAAGTGCGCGTCGTTCTCGGGTGAATCGGGCACACGTCGCGTCGAGCCATCCACCCCCAAGACCGCCAATCCGCGCCAACGATGCTGGTCGGCCGAGGTGGTGGCCCAAGCGTTGGCCGTGGTGTGAAACAGCCAAGCCAGCGGCTCCGCTCCCAGGCGGTCCGGGCCTGGACCACGGCGCTGCCGCTCACGTGCTGGCGCTCCCCTGTGGGCGTTGGCATCACCAGGTCGAGATGGCGCACGACCTCTGCGATTGAGCGGTCGCGCAGCATCGCCATGCCGATCACCAGCCACACCACATACTCGGCCGGCAGCTTGCGCCGGCGGATCGTCGCCGTGCCGGTGACCGTGAGGGCCTGCTCGACCCAGACCGGATTCAGGCTCTGCGCAAACAGGGAAAAGCTCGCCTCGGAGCCCGGGGCTCCGCCCGCCAACAATGCTGCCGCCATCTCCATCGCCGCCCCTTTTTTACAGCCGCCCGGGCCGGGCGGCTGTCACGATCGCGGCCTGCGGGGGCGACGCCCTCGGGGCGGGGGCGCGGCCTGTGCTGAGCTGCCCCGGCGTCGTCGTAACAGCTCCCGGTTGATGGCAGAAACCGCCTCTACGGCCTCCCACCAGGCCTGGTAATTAGCGACCCACTCTTGCGCTTGCGACACGAGGGGCGCGGGCAGGGACATCTGCTCGGTGCGCCCAGCCCCGAAGCTCACGGTCAGGTAGGTGGCGAGATGGCCTGGCCCTGATGCGCAGTGGCAGGTGGGCTTGCCGCAGCGCAGCTCCCGCGTGAGCACACTGCCGCGCACGATCTCCTCAAAGGGCGCCAGTCGGCGCGCCAGGCGCTGGCGGCGTTCGCGCAGTTGGCGTTCTGAGCCTTTCATCTGTAAGGATGTAAGAGACACGAGAACCAACCGCCGCGTCATCTTCGATCGCAGGCGGCGGGATCGAGTGACACTGCTAAGCTACGGGGACAATGAAAGAAACCGGCTTAACTAACCGGCATTGCGGCTAGATAGGGCTTGTGGCCGTCCGTCGTGAGCTGTACGCGGTGCTTCAGGCGTGATGCGACATCCTGCATGAACTCATGGGCCGCGCCCGCGTCCCGCGTCGAAACGAGCCACGCCGGAATCAGCTTCGTATCGGCGTCGATGGCCGTCCAGGTCCACACAGAACCGACGCCGAACTGACCCTGCTTGTCGGCCGGGACGTTCTTGTCCTTCGCGCCGACGAACGACCAGATTTCATCGCACTGGAGCCGCTTGCAGGTCAGGTCGGGTTACGGAACGCGCCATCCTGATACTTCGCGCAGGCATCGCCCAGTTCCACGAGCAACTTGGCGATGGTGTTCTTGGCTACGCCCGTCATGCGGACGGTGGCGCGGATGCTGTTGCCTTCAACGAGACAGGCAACGACGGCCTTGCGCTTGTCCTTGGTTAGCACTACGAGCCCTTGGCGGTATAGAAGGAGCTTCAATGGCGAAGTACAACGAGCAAATGGCAGCGTTGGCGGATCGCTACCAAGCGGCCACTGGGCGCACCACGTACACGACCAAGGAAGTCGGAGCGTGGGCGCTAGACTCGGAGCTGTGGGAGCCACACCGAGAAGGCATATTGCGGCAATTCGCCGAAGACCTATCGCGCGCCCTAAGGGAGCAGTACCTCACCGACCCGCAGGGCCGTCGCGTTCGCTCGAAACATGCCATCAGGCAGGAAGGCGAGCAGGGCTCTCTTTGGGCAGACATCAGACTGGCAACCCGCGAACACATGGCGGCAGCCTTTCAACAGAGGCGGCAGCAGGTTGTTGCCGATTGTCGCCAGCTAAAGGTCGACGTGGATAGCGACAATCAGAACCAGAACAGCGGTAAGCCAATCCAGATGAT
>JBCKZH010000045.1:0-26252 GCA_038919385.1 Vicinamibacterales bacterium
CCGATCGCCGTGTGATTCGTCAGCCGTGACAGGTGCTCCTTCGGCGAGCACGTAATGGCCTTGTTCGCGGACAGGATCCAAGGGTCGCTCGGCCTTCACGCCGCCCCGCTCCACAGCTGCAAGTACCGGCGGTTGCACGCCCCCGCAACCAACAAATTCAACTTGTGATTGCCCCCTGTCGGTTGATCCGCCGGTCGAGTGTGCACCGATCAATCGATGTGGATCCGGGGCTTCAGGCCTCGCCAAAATTCGTTCACTCGTGCGTGGGCCGTGAGGGGCGTGTGCGTCAGTTCGCATTCGTGTGCGAGCACCGCGAAAGACTTCTCCCAATCGGCGGGCGGAGCGGGTAGCTCTCGTGGAATGTCGTGGGTGCGACGGCGGTCGAACGTCGCTTGGACCGCGAACAGCACGCGGTCGCGGTCCAGCGTCTTGCGGTCAATCAGCAGGACGAGGTCGATCAGATCCTTGACCCGCGTATTGGTCCTTCCTTCGCGGGGGCGCGTGTAGGCGTGGAGCTTCTCGGCCCAATGCTGCTCGGCGGAGAGTGCGGGGACGACGACGGGTGTGATACCCGCGAATCCAAGCCAGTCCTTGCCGACGACCTGGTCGAGGGGGTCGAGCACTTCGTCTCCGGCGCCGAGGTCGACGTGAAACTTGACGAAGGTTCGCCCATCGATCCGCGCATCGACGGGGAACCTGGCGCCGCCTTCCGGGGCTTGATCGAGCGTCAGCATTGCCTCGCCCACGACAAACGTGAAGAAGTCGGGCAGTCGCACCACTGACGCAGTCTGCAGGCGCTCGCGGAGTGATGCCACCGTGGTCTGCTCAACGCCCAGTCCGGCTGCCACGACTCTCACGGTCAGGTCGAGATCCTTGGTTGTCCTGGCCTGTTGAAACCGCAGTTCGAGCGCGTAGCCGCCCTTCAGAACCCAACCATCCCGCGCCGCGTGGGCTGGGTCGAACATGCGAGCGAGCAGGCGATCGAATGCGACCTGACGTCTCAGGCGCTGCAGGTCGACATCGTCCCGCCGTGACCGTTCGAGCAGCCGTGTTTCAAGAGCGGCGCGAAGCGCGCCCGCTGTTGCGTACTGGCGTGGCGTCACCATTTGGCACCTGCTTCAGTATCCTGTCAACGCGCTGGCGCGCGCGTGTCGTCGTCTTCACGGCTTCGATCTGCCGGCGCATGATGAGCCCGCGCCGGATCGCTTCGTGCACCGCCTGTACTTGCAGCTCACGACTGAGTGAATCGTCGGCGATGATATCGACCAGGGTTCTCAGCGCGGTCGTGACGCGCACGCCGTCGATCGTCTCCACGTCCCCGTTGCCGAGCCGAGCGCGATGGAGTTGCAGCACACGTGGAATGGCGGCCATGCGCTGAAAACCGGGAGGCACGGTCATGTCCAGTCTGCGGGGCATCACGTCGGAGAGTTCGTGCAGAGTCAGGGCCGTCCCGTGGCTGAACGTTCCTTGCGGTTCCCCGGCTCGGTTGTACGACCAGAGCTGCCAGAGCATGAGGTCTGGCCGTGCACTGGTGGGGAACTGCGCCAGCCGATAGATTCCGCGACGTTCGCGAACCCAGTTGCCAGTCCGTACGTGGTACGGGTGTACGTTGTCCTTGAATCCGGCAGCGCGTGCCTGGCGGGTCGTGAAGAAGCCGCCTTGGGTCTGCGCCGAATCATATAGCCTGCGAGAGGGGAGTGATTGTCGGTTCAAGATATATAGCCTCAATTAATATGAGGAAGTATAGCACCTGTCGTCTTGCGTGGGACGACGGCTGCGTGGCAATCGACCAGGACCTCGAGATCGTGATTCGCCGAAATCCGCGTTCACGCAAGGGTGGTCGCATCACAGTCGTTGCGACTTGAGCCTGTTTCGAACACTCTCTGACTAATGGTGAGCAAAACGAGAGGGCGTGCTGAAGACCTTCTTCAGCGGATCGTCCGCCAAACCAAGCGCTCAGTCAGTAGCGCAGGACCGCGGTACACGCCGAACGCCGCGAATGGCGCTCCCAATCTGGTCATTGAATCCGTCGCTGGGGCTTTGGCCGCGGTATCCGGGGCGCGAGAGTGGAAAGGGGAACGAGACAAGCTGACGCAAAGCTTCGCGACCGCCTTTCGTAGTCTCGCTCACCTTTCAGTCGCCGCCGACGCCAATGAGACGGCGGAGATCGGGCGGATCATCTCTCTCCTGCGACGCTCAACGACGGTCCGACCCGGAATGGCTGCACGAACGACTGCCGCTCTACGAAGAAGCCTTTCCGCTGTGCATGACGTGCTCCAGCGTCTCGATCAGGCGAATCCCCAAAGTCATGACGTCCCGCGCGATGCACCGGAAGCTGAACGCTCAAGTGCCGAACGCAATTCGTCGGTTCTGCGCGAAGCGAGGTCTGCATACAGAGGCGTCGAACAGTCTCTGGATGCGCCGGCGGCGGCCGCGTTCGAAAGCGGCCATCTGCTGCTAGTCGGCGAATGGGGCACTGGAAAGACACACTCGGTATGCGACGCGAGCCTAGCGCGCTTGCGGGATGGTGTGCCCACGCTGCTCCTATTGGCAAAAGATTTCGCCGGCAGTCATCCACTGAGAGAGGCGGTTCAGTCGCTGAATGAGCCTCGACTCCAGGATCTGTTGTCGGGCCTCAACGTCCTCGGTAGACAGAGCGGCACGCGGACGCTAGTCATCGTGGACGGAATCAACGAGGGAAACCGGGAGGGGTGGGCTCGGGCCTGCACGACTCTGATTCGTGCTGCCTCGCGGTTCCAGTGGGTGGCGGTTGCCCTGACCTGTCGAAGCCCATTTGAACAACTCATGTTCAGCGGGGATGAGCGCCAGACGTTGCCTTCCCTCAGACACCCGGGATTCGAGGGCGAGGAATTCGACGCCCAAAAGAGCTTCTTTGATTTCTACAATCTGCCTCTCCCGGAAGTGCCTCTACTGGCAGATGAGTTTTCGCGTCCGCTGACACTGAAGTTGATTTGCGAGGCTTTGAAGGATCTCACGCGGGAGTCCAAGAAGAAGGGGATCTCTGGCATCGCCTCCGGGCAGAAATCGATGACGTTCGTATTCGAACGCTTTGTCGACGCAGCGAGTGCAGACATCCAGAATCGATTGAACTTGCCAGGTAAGTTCTGTTGGCGGTTCCTGAAGGATCCCGACGGGGTCTGCGCGTTGATGGTGTGCGAGGAAAGGGAGTGGGCAACCAAGGATGAACTTCTCCAACTTCTCTCTCCACGCCTTCCGAACTGGACCGTGACGCAGCGGCGCGAGGTCCTCACGCAGATGCTGGCGGCTGGCGTCCTGCTAGAGGACCGCCAGTGGACCGGGGCTGCTTGGGACGCGGTGATTCGGCTGCCTTACCAACGCTTCTCGGACCACTTGGTTGCTCGTCACCTGCTTGACCGGCATCTTCCGAACCCGTTGACGCGACGTGCGATTCGGGCGGCCTTTCAGAACGATGCCCCCCTCGGGCGGCTCTTCGCCAATGTGGATCCCGACCCCCGAAGAGGTGGCTGGCGAGAAGCCCTCATCGTCGAGTTTCCTGAGCGGCTGAAGCGGCTGACTCATCGGGGTGGGCGCGAGTTGTACGACTTCTTGCCTGAAGGCGCCAAGGATCTCGGCCGCTATTTCGAGCCGTTTGTTCGGGGGCTACCGTGGCGCACAGGGGCGTCGTTCTCGAAAACGACGAACGCTCTCCTGGTGGATCTGCTGAATGCGGGTCGTCGATTTCAAGTTGGCCTATCTCCGTCAGGATCTCCTCCAGCGCTATCTAGACGCGACGAAGCAGAGAATGGCGTGGGCGGTGTGGGGCGAACGCCAGTTTCACTATGAGCAGCGGCCTCCTGGCGTCGAGGCGGTCCACAGGACCTACCAGCATATTCATCGTCGGTGGCAGGACTACGGGAGTTGAACAGAGCCTTCGGCGCCGTTCGCTTGAGAGTTGGAAACCGAGGCACCGTGGGGACTACGCCGCCCCGCTCCACAGCTACAAGTACCGGCGGTTGCATGCCCCCGCAACCAAATGTTTAGAAGGGCTTACAGGGATTTCCTGTAAGCCTTTTTTGTTGCAACCCAGCAGCCATTCAGCAAGACACTAGCGTGCATGCCCCTCCCACCAAGGCGCCGTATAGCCGACAAGAGAGCCACGCTGATCTTGATGGTCGAGAGTGTCGGTGACGACCGCCCGTGCAATAACAGCAGCTTCTCCCGTTGGACACCAGGATTCGAAGACTTCGAATCGACGACGTGGCGCGAACTCGCCGACGCATACCTCATCGAGGAGCGAGGCGAGAAGCCAGGACCAACGTATCGCCTGACACCGCTCGGATGGATAACCGGACTGGAGTGGAGCGGTGCGCTCGTCGAGGGTTTGGATGTCCACCAGCGGGCTATCGCCATTCGCTGCGCGTTGAAAGCGAAGGTCAATCGGCTGATCAAGATTCCGCCGACGTTCGACATGAAGGATGAATAGGCGAGACTGACCTTAGTTTGACTGACGACGGGTTTACAGGGATTTCCTGTAAGTCGTTTTTATTGGCTCGATCGACGGCGGTGGGCCAGTCCGAAACTCTCGGATGCCGTCGTGGACAATCTTCAGGCCGGGTGCGGGCGTGATCCGGGAACGCGCCGAGTTCCCGGAACCGGGGTATCCTGATGGTCGAGGCGACCAGCAGTGTGATGCGGATTCCGCCGGACGCAGTCATCGACGAGACGAAGTTCACACACTACCTGCTCGCGCCGAGGCCGTGGGACGACAAGAGCGGCTACTTGCGGCAGGCCGGCTTCGACCTGCAAAACTGGCCCGACCTCCTCGCCGCTGTCAGACGCTTGGCCGACACGGTTGATGCGGTCGAGGATCGCACGAACGATTACGGATGCTTCTACCGCGTCGAAGGCGTGATCGACGGGCCCACCGGGAAGCTGTATGTCTCTAAAACTGTATGACCGTGTGGCCCTCCGGGCGTCCGTCCCCGAGCACGCACTTCGAGCCGGCGACGTGGCGACGTTGGTCGATTTCGTGGAGCATCCCGCGTCAGGACCTCGGGGGTGCGTGCTGGAACTCTTCAACGCACTCGGCGAATCGATTGGCGTCGTGACAGTTCCTGAGGACGCAGTCGAGCCTCTGCGTGCGGACGAAGTCCTGTCGGTCCGCCCGATGGCAATTGCCGGCTGAAACCTCACTCCTCGGTGCGATCAGGCGAAGCATTCGACCGACATGCGCCATCCCACGCCGCGCGGCGGTCCCGCGCAGCGGGAAGTCGCCGATGCCGGCGCACCAAGGTTCATCGTCGAGGGCGGTGTGGCACTCGAACTGCGTCTCCGTGACCGAACCCGCGCGACCAAGGACATCGACATCGTCCTGCGCGACACGAAGGCGGACCTCGCCAGCACGCCGGCTGACGGTGGTGGCCCGGTAGGTCGTTTCCGACCCGCAGTCATCGTCTATCCATGCGACTTGGCGTCGAACGCCGACGTCTCGGCGTCGTCCCAAGCAGCTCGCGCTCCAGACGATCGGCCTCGGCTATGGAAAGAGAACCAGACCGTCGTCCGTCGGCGATCGCCTGGCCCACAAGCTCGTTCCCCACGTGGCTCGCGTGCGCGTCCCGGATGGATCTGGCTGGAGTCGTGACGGTCACGCCTTCAACGCGTTCGACATCGGCGGGAGCAAGGTCGGCATAGTGAATGACAAGCCCCTTCGGCACCTCGCGCCGGATGCGAACGGTGGTCGGCAGTGTCAGATGCACGCGCGCCGGACTGACGTCAGACAGTTCGTGGATGGAGAGGGCGGACTGATGCGAGATCGCGCCGGCGACATCGGGCCGGCGGACCTGGGGCCAAAGGACGGCCTCCATGTAGTGGCCAAGCTTGGACACAGGAAACCGGGTGAAGCGGTACACACCGCGCGAGACGCGTTCGATGTCCCCCTGCTGGGCAAGCTGGACGAGACGGACCTGATGCAGCCAGCCGCCCGCGCCTGGGCCGCCGTGAAGTAGCCGGCCTGATCTTCGGCGATTCCGTAGAGGACGGTGTCCCACTCGGGCTTGTGCATGGTCGTCAGTCTCGATGGCAATAATATAACGTCTTTGAGTATTAATGGCAGCCAGGGGAGAGAGACGACCATAGCGGTGACCGAGTTCAAGCGTCTCCACACAGCTGGCGACGCCCGCCCTGAGCCCGGAAGCGATCGCGGCTGTGCGTCAGTTCACGCGCTGCGCCAAGTCCGAGAACTGCGGTGGGACGACGACGCGCACGGTCCATGCTGGTAGAGCGCGAAGGACCGCGGAGTACCGCTCCAGGAACAGGCGGAAATCGTTGAGTGTCGGGTCGAGAACGACGTAGACGAGGACCCCACGCCCGGTCAGGTGAATGCCGATCGGAAGGCAATCCGGAAAGTACCGCGCCCTTCGCCACTCGCCGTCGGCGACAGACACATGAGGCAGATCCTCTGGCTTGATGCCGGTAAGCGCCATCAGATGATTGGCTTTGTCCTCGGCGGTGCCCAGCCAGATCATCTCTGGCTCCTCGACGATTGCGTCGAGGAGCATCAGGCGCTGGATCGCGTGGTTCAGTGTCAGCGGTCGTCGGAGCGTGCTGCCCGCCTCGCCGATGGCCGAGTAGAGCGCCCGATGGTTCAGGTGATAGATGCGCGCGTACTGGCGCGGCACGCAGACTCCGGCGTGTAGCATCACTGTGGTCAGGAAGCGGGCCTGGCGCTCGGTGATGCCACTCTTGGCGACGACTTGAACGCGCTCGTCGAAGGTCATCGCAGCAGCTCCTCGATGACGCTCGGCGTCCGCCCACCGCCGCGTGTGCGCCGCGGTAGTGCGGCGTCATGACCTCGATGTTGTGTCCCGATCGAGTCGGACGGTCTCGACGAGTCATGAATCACGCAGATGCCATAGCTCACCGTGGCGAGGGTCCAGGAGCTTGCCGAACTTGTCGCGGAGATCGTGAGAAGGAACGACGCGGAAGGCGCCCACCGATGCAAGCGTGCGGCTCTCGGAGCCGCGGAGGGTGTAGTCGCGGTCGTGTACTCGAAATGTCCTTGATGCGCGGCGGAGCCTTGCCCACTTGCGGGGGGTGGAATTCGCCGCTGGCTGAAGGTTGGCTATACTCCGCGCATGAGCGAGGAACCCGAAGGCGCTGGAAATTCGTGAGCGCGAGCCGTCGGAGCGCGATTTGAAGATCGAGGAGGCCCTGCTCCGCAGCGTCCGCGAGCACGCGCAACGTTCCCAGCACGGCTAGCCGCCGCTTTTCTGCTTCCCGTCGTCCGGCCCGGTCGTCAATCAACAGAGCATCCGCGGAAAGCTCCTCAGCCAAGGCAATCGCCGCTGACTCACCTGGCCCGAGTGTCGTGTCCGTCATGGTGAGCGTGCTGTTCGGCGTCTGGACCTGAAGCCATTCCGGCTTGTCGGCGAGCCACGTCCGCACCGATGCTGGCGCGCGTTCGTGGGCGAGTTCCGTCAATACCGCGGGCGGAACGATGACGCGGCCATACAAGGCCGGCAGAACATCGACGTGCTCGATGAGGATCAGGTATTGAAGCGGACTGGTATCGGCGACGACAATCACGTTGTCGTCCGCTCAGCGTGCTTGGTGGGCGATCTCCGACTGCCGCTTTTCTCGCAGCCGAGCACTGGTCTCGCCCTCGCGTTCAAAATCGTCGATCGTATATTCGAGCGGAACGCCGTGGCGCTTCAGAAGTCCGTCGAGCTCATAACGGGAAGGGATGTCGAGCAATTGCCGAAGTTGGTGGCCGGTGATCCGGTCCATTCGGTACGCATCGATTGCCAGCGCCTCGAGTGCGGCCCTGGATAGATCCTGACCCTCCCCGGCAAGTTGCCGAGCAACGACGTCTGGAAGGTCCAGCGAGATCCTCATCGGCTTTAGTATAGGGCAGCAGGCCAGCTACGTCCTCATCCATCCCGCCGCCCCGCTCCACAGCCGCAAGCAAGCCGACGGTTCGGTAGTCAGCGCAGCGGTGCCTGGCCAAAGACCCTCGCGATCGCGTTGTGACGCGCGGCGGTGCGCGGCGTCAGGGATGCGACTGGTTATATTCCGCCAGCCACTGCCGGCTCATGGTGCCCATGTCGCGCGTGTTGGACTCGACCCAGTAGCGTCCCGTCACGATCAGAATCGCCACGCCGACGACCCCGATCACCAGGTACAACATCGTCGTCTCCATGACTACAGTCCGCTGAAGACCATCCGCGCCAGGCGGAGGGCGAGCGCAAACACCAGTGCGATGGGGAGGCCGACAATCAAGACACCAATGGCGACGCCCCACACGGCGGCAAACACGCCAAGCGCATCGGTCACGACGGTGACCCAGGACTCGAAACGACTGACAGAAGTGGTATTGCTCATGAGCCCCCCGCTGACGTGCCTTGGTGAGGGCTGAGGGCCGGAACGGCCGCAGTGCTCAGGAAAGCGGAACGAAGGTCTCCAGTATACCGGTAGTAAGCTCAAAGCATGAGGAAGCTGATCCTGGTCGTCGTCGCCCTGTTTGGCGGATTCGTGATGGCACAGGAGAAGCCCGTTCCCAAGGACTCCACGCGGCTGTCCGTGCCCGGCTGCGCCTACGATCGCCTGTTCATCGTCGATGTCAGTCCTGAGCATGAGATGCCGCGCACCGACATGAAGCCCGGCCGTCGCTTGCGCCTCGCGGGTCCGAAGAAATTACTGGAGGAGATCAAGGCGCTGAAGGGCGACATGACCGAGTTGACGGGCCTGGTGCGCAAGTCCGATCTGATCGAGCAGGGCGTCGGCCTGGCGGGCGGTCGCGTGCGGATCATGCCGGGGCGATCGCCGGTCGGCACCACGGCGGGCCGCGATCCGGGCGTGAGTCAGGCGGTCATCGATGTCGAATCGTGGCGCCTCTTGAACGCGAGCTGTCCGGCACGGTGACCGCGCGCATTTACAAGATCGCGCCCGAGGCCTTGTGGCGCGAGGCGGTGGAGCAGGGCCAATTCACGGGTTCGCCGATCGATGTGAAGGACGGCTTCATCCATTTCTCCACGGCCGCGCAAGTGCGCGAGACCGCGGCCAGGCACTTTACCGGCGCGACGGACCTGGTGCTGATCGCCATCGACCCGGCCGGCCTGGATTGTCGCTGGGAGCCGTCACGCGGCGGCGAACTCTTCCCGCATCTCTACGACGCGTTGCCACTGAGGGCCGTACTGTGGGTCAAGCCGGTACCGCTGAGCGCGTCCGGCCGCCATCTATTCCCTGATCTCGAATAGCGAACAGCGAACAGCGAACAGCGAATCGCGAACAGCGAACCTAGTGGTAGTGGCCGTGTTCGGCGGACCAGACGCCGCCGGGCCGGGCGACGTCCTTTTCGCCGGTCAGCGAGCTGATGCCGACGGCAAGGCCGGCCGCCATCAGCAATCCGACAATGACCAGCAGGGTCAGGTTGCCGCGGCTCTTCTGTTCCTTGAGCTCGCAACATTTCTTGAACTTCTTGCCGCTGCCGCACGGGCACGCGTCGTTTCGTCCAGCCTTGGATGTCATGGTCGTTGTTCCTCTCTGACGGTCGCGACGTTGATCCTGCCCCCGGATCGGCGTGGCAGTCAAGCCCCGCGCTCGCGAGCGGCGTCGGGCTTTCGGACCACGGTGGCCAGCAGGTAGCCGTGGCGCCGGGTTGCCGGTACGTGGCGATCGAGAAACACGAAAGGCCGCACGAGCGCCGAGGTGATGGGCGTGAGCGGCCGGCACCACGCATGGCAGGCGAGGTCGAGCATTCTCAACCAACCGGGCAGGCGATTACGGCAGGTAACGCCCTCGCCGCGGATACCACTTACACCTTTATCCTGACGGGTACTGGTGGTGTGCCACCGGGGTTGACCCTGTCGTCGGCGGGTGTGTTGGCCGTCGTCACCTCGTTGCCCCGGTCATCACGCACCGTCAGCGTCACGTCGAGGTCGATGAAGAAGCCGTCGGTCGTGGAGTTGGCGCCGCCGCAGCCTTCCGTCAACACGAACGTGTTGGACGAGCTGGTCTGCGTGATCGTCTTGTCGATCCCATAGGAGTAGACGAGGCGCCCGGCGTAGGTCTTGGCGCCCGGCAGGTCGGCGCTGGCCGTCAGCGTGCACGGCGTTGCCGTGCCGCGGATCTCGCACTCCGTGGTCTGGGCCGTCGACCTGAAGCTGTCCACCATCCGGAAGAACACGGTGTAAGGCGACGAGCCCTGAATCACCTGATGGGTGGCGCTGCCACCTGGATAGTCGAAGCGGATGTTGCCCGTTCGCTGCGCGCCGGAGTTGGTGGCTGCGGTGAAATCGACCCGGCCGAAGCTGCCGTCGCCGGTGGTCGGTGCCACGAGCGTGATCCACGACGCCGACGTGGTGGCCGTCCAGATGCACGCACCCGAGAGGCGATGGAGGTTGGCGAAGAACGCGCCACCGGTTGAGGGCACGTCCTGCGTCCACACCACTTCGCCCTCGCGGTTGACGAACGTCTGCTGGACCGGGCGGTTGAGCGCCTGGTACTTCGCTTCGAGCTGGTTGCGGAACTCGAACGCGTCGGATCGGCTGGGAAATGACGGCGTCCATCGGTCCTGAGACACCGGCGGTCAAGGCCACATCTCCGGTAGCGATCGAAGCGGACGGCGCGGTCGGAGAGAGGGCCGTCGCCCGTTCGGGACTCCGCGAACAGGCCGTGGTGATGAACCCAAGCAGACACAGCGCAATGACCCGAATAGCCCGGCCGCGAGGGGCTGCGAGGCGGCTGCGCCCTTCCGTGCAGAAGTGACAACGCTTACGCCCCCTGGGTGAGGGAGAAGTGCGGTTTCTGAATTTCTGGTATCGCGCCCTGCCCTAAAGGTGCTATCCTTCCAATTCGTCGTTCTCTGCACGTATGCCTGCCAGCGTCTATCCAGCGCCGACGGCCTCAGGGCAGCGCTGGGGAATTTCCCAAACCTGCCAAATTTACTCGATGGATGACGGAGTCTCACGTGGCACCAATGAACGGTACGATCAAGCGGCTCGTTAGCGACAAGGGTTTCGGTTTCATTCTTGCCAGCGACGGCAACGAATACTTCTTCCACAACAGCGCCTGCACCAACACTCGTTTCGACGAGCTGCGTGAAGGCCAGAACGTGACGTTCGAAAAGGGCCAGGGCCCCAAGGGTCCCCGCGGCGAGAACGTCCAGGTCGTCTAGTTAGTCGGTTGGGCGTGAAGCCCGACCTAGCGTCTCACTTACCTACCAATCTCGAGCGGCCGGATATCCGAGCGATGTGCCGGCTGCTCTCGTTGGGCCTCTGCCTGCGGCTCAGGGTTTCGGCCCTGAGCGCCAACCTTCCCCCCCTCACTCATCCCCGTAACGCCGCTGGTAAGGGATAATCAGCGGATGACTTACGAGCTGACCGTCTAACGGGACCTCGACCAAGGTCGATGTTGCCGCGGACACGCCCCGCTGTGGGTACGTCCTGCATTTCAAAGGCACGAAGTTTGGGTGCGGCGCCGGGCTGTGCGGCGCGTGCACCGTGCTGATCGACGGCAAGGCCGTTCGCTCGTGCCAGACGCGCGTGTCGGCCGTGAAGGCCGCGATCACGACCATCGAAGGGCTGTCGACAGATGGCTCCCATCCGCTGCAGCAGGCGTGGCTGGACCTGGACGTGCCGCAGTGCGGCTATTGCCAGGCCGGCCAGATCATGTCCGCGGCGGCCTTGCTGGCGCAGACGCCCAAGCCGGCCGACGCCGGCATCGATCGGGCGATGAGCGGCAACCTCTGCCGCTGCGGCACCTACTCGCGGATTCGCCAGGCGATCCACAAGGCGGCCGGATCGCCCACGGCCACGGCAGCCGGCAACGCCGTCGATGCGTCGGAGGGCAGGTCGTAATGGAGACCGCACTCAACCGCCGCGCATTTCTGAAAGTGGCGTCCCTGCCCAACGCCTTCGTCCGAATCGCCGCCGATGGCACCGTCACCATCGTGGCCAAGAACCCCGAAACGGGCCAGGGCTGAGTGGTCGGCGGTCAAGATTGAGCAGGCCGACTTCGACGACACGAAGTACGCCGCGCAGTTCGCCGGCGGCAGCATGGCCACGCCGATGAATTGGGACGGCATGCGCCGCGTGGGTGCCGCCTCGCGGCACCTGCTGGTCGCCGCGGTCGCCGAGCTCTGGTCCGTGCCGGCCGCACAGGTCACGACGTCGGCTGGGCGTGTCAAAAATCATTTACGCGAGGAGGACGGCACCGAAGTGCCGTCCTCCCCGCCCTACTTGAGCGTGGCCTTGACGGTGACCGTCGGGACGGCGGCCAGGGCGCGTTTGATGATGCAGCCCACGTTGGTCTTCTCGACGTGCTGCTGGAAGACGGCGTTGTCGACGTTCGGCACCACCGCGGTCACCGTGAGCTCGATCAGGTTGATCAGGAAGCCCGTGTCGTCCTTGCCGAGATGGACGTCGGCGCTGCTGTGCACGCTGGTGGCGGGGAAGCCGGCCGTGGCGAGCGAGTTGGCTAGAGCCATTGAGTAGCAGCCGGCCAGCGCCGCGCCGACCAGTTCCTCGGGATTGGCGCCGCTCCCGTCCTCAAATCGTGTCGCGAACGAGTAGTTGCCGTCGTAGGCGCCACTGCCCAGCTTGACGCGGCCGCTGCCGGCCTTGAGATCGCCTTTCCACTCTGCTTCTGCCTGACGTGCCATGAGTCCTCCTCGAAAATGTTGCGAGAAAGACAGCGTACACCGTCAGGCCTCAAGGCCAAAGCCCGGTCGCAAGCCCCAAGCCCCAAGCCGCAAGCCAGTGACTACGGTTTTTGATCGACGTCCTTGATGAAGAAGACCATTTCGCCGGGCTTGATCAGGCCGAGCTCGCGTCGCGCCTGCTCTTCGACCGCATTGGGATCCTCGCGCAGGCGGCGGGCTTGCTCGCGCAAACCGGCGTTCTCCGTGCGGGCACGCTCGAGCGACCGTTCCAGTGCGGCGTATTCGCGGCGGGCCTGGAGCAGGGCGAGCAGGCCCTTTTCCCCGGCGATGGCGTCAACGACGATGACGAAGGTGAAGAAGATGAGGCCGTGCCGCAGGAGTCGACGTCCCCGGCTGGCGAGCGTTGCCTTGGGCGCCACGGTGGGTGGCGTTGGCAGCCGTGGGCTGTTTTCGGTCTCAGTCATCAGCTCGTCGGACTGTCGCGAACGGTCGGTTCGGGTTGGTCCACGCGCAGGTAATCCTCAAGCGCGCGAATCAGCACCGTTCGAAGATCGGTCCGTTCATCCATGGCCCGAATCTTCGCCGCCCGCCAAAGCTCCCCGGGGAGTTCGACGGTTGTTTTCACCGTGTCGCTGTCAGTCCGTCGTGCCGCCACTACGGGGAGCAGTGTATCTACCAGCACGGCTGAACGGCAAGACGTAAACACGGTTAGATTCCTGCACGGTTTTACACTAAGAAGGTTATACATGCAAGCATAAATACGTTTCTACGGTTTTACGGCAGACGGATGATTGGGGCCAGGCCCCAATCACCCGAAATGGTGAAAATGGGGGCCTGGCCCCTACAATCCGTTTGATGGCCGAGTTTGCGCTGGTGCTGACGACTTATCCGGTGGACGGCGACGTGGAGGCGTTCGCCCGAACGTTGGTGGAGGAGCGACTCGCGGCGTGCGTGAACGTCCTGCCGCCGATGCAGTCGGTCTATCGGTGGAAGGGGACCGTCGAGAGCGCGACCGAGCGGCAGCTCCTCATAAAGACCAAGGCCGCCACATTGGCGGCCCTTGAACAGCGCGTACAGGAACTGCACCCGTACGACGTGCCCGAGTTTTTCGTGGTGCCCATCGAGGCGGGCAGTGCCGCCTACTTGTCCTGGCTCCGCGAGAGCGTCGGTTAGATCGCCCCGAGCGCCTGCGCGAGGTCGGCCTGCAGGTCTTCGACATCCTCAATGCCGACCGATATCCGGATCAGCCCGTCGGTAATGCCGAGTAGCGCGCGCCGTTCGGGCGGCACCGACGCGTGCGTCATGATCGCCGGGTGCGAGATCAGCGTCTCGACGCCGCCCAGGCTCTCGGCCAGTGCCATCAGCTTCAGGTTGTTCAGCACGCTCTTCGCCGCCTCGAGTGAACCGACGTCGAAGGAGATGAGTCCGCCAAAGCCGCGCATCTGCCGCTTCGCCAGTGCGTGATGCGGGTGAGAGGTGAGTCCCGGATAGATCGTGCGCTGAACCTGGTTGTGGCCGGCGAGAAAGTCGGCGATCACCTGGGCGTTGCTGTTGGTCTTCTCCATGCGCACGGTGAGCGTCTTGGTACCGCGCAGGATGAGCCACGAGTCCATCGGCCCCAGGATCGCGCCCGCCGCGTTCTGCACGAACTTGATCCAGTCGACATCATCCTGGTGCTTGAGAATGACGACGCCGCCGACGCTGTCGCTGTGACCGTTGAGGAACTTGGTCGTGCTGTGCAGCACCAAGTCGGCGCCCAGCATCAGCGGACGCTGGAGGTACGGGCTGGCAAACGTGTTATCCACGATCACGCGCACGTTCTTCGCGTGCGCGATCTCGCTCACCGCCGCGATGTCGGTGATGTGGAGCATGGGATTGGTCGGCGTCTCGATGAACAGGTACTTCGTGTTCGGCTTGATGGCCGGCCCGACCAACTCGGGCTTCGAGGTGTCAACGTAAGTGAAGTCGAGGCCGAACTTGCGGCGGACCCGTTCGAACAACCGGAACGTGCCGCCATACGTGTTGTCGCTGACCAGCACATGATCACCGGACTCGAGCCGCGTCAGCACGGCATCAATGGCCGCCATGCCAGACGCAAAGGCAAACGCCGCGCTCCCGGCTTCGATGGCGGCGATGTTCCGCTCGAGCGCCATGCGGGTCGGATTCTGCGTACGGCCGTACTCGAACCCGGCATGCGGATGGCCGAGGCCATCCTGCACGTAGGTGGAGGTCTGGTAGATGGGGGTGATGATCGCGCCGGTGGCCGGGTCGGGCTCCTGCCCAGCGTGAATGCAAATGGTGCTGAAGCGGGCGGTGTCGTTCAGTTTCATGGCATGCGTTCGCTGATGAGTTCTGGATTAAGCGGCGGGCAATTGGTCTGTGTCTAATCTGTGTGTAATCGGTGGCTGCCTTCGGTGGCCTTAACGATACTCTGGTATGATTTTCGCGCGCAATTGCCGCGCGCCGCCAGGCGCCGTGGCGCCGACGCGCCTCATGAATAATCCTGTTCGTCCTGCCGCATTGCTGCCCGGCGACACGCCGTCGCGGTGGCGCGTGTGGCGTGTGTGGCTGTTCCGCACCTTCCCCGGCCGCAGCCTCGTCCTCGGCCTGGCGATCAAGCTCGTCACCTGGCCACTGGGCCTGGTCGTCACGCTGCCGTCGGCGGTCGAGGCGATCGACATGGTGGGGAGCCTGGCCCTGCTGTTTGCCGGCGCGTATGGTGTCACGCGCCTGGCGGTGTGGGCCAAGCGCCGCTTGCTCTGGCGTGTGCGCCGCAAGCTGATTCTTTCGTATGTTTTCGTGGGCGTCGTGCCGGCGTTGCTGGTCATCACATTCTTCCTGCTGGCCGGCTTGATCCTGCTGTTCAACGTCAGCTCGTACCTGGTGCAATCGCGCGTGCGATCGCTCACTGACCAGGCCCGATTTCTCGCCCAGACCGCGCAGCTCGAAGTGCAGCGCAGTGCGACCGCGGCCGGGGTGGGCGAGGCGCTCGAACGGCGGCAGTCCAGCACCGAGACCCGCTACCCCTACCTGTCGCTCGCGGTCGTGCCGGTCACCGGCCTGACGTGCCAGGTCGAAGCGTCGCGCGCGGCCCGCATTCCGAAAACGTTGCCGGCACCGTTGCCCATCGCGGCGGGACCGTGGCTGCACCTGGACGTGCCGGCGACGTTGCCCAAGTGGATTCCGTGTGACGGCTTCGCCGGCATCGTCGCCCTGGACGTGCCCGCGGCCGCCACGCCAGGCGCCGAAGGCGGCACTCGCCTGGTGATGCGTGCCGTGGCACTGCCGGAAGTGACCAACCCGGCCTGGGCGGTGGTGCTCGACCTGCCACTGTCGGTGGTTATCGAGCAACGCATTCTCGATGAAACCGGCATTCGCATGGGCGAGGTCACGGCGTTGCTGGGCGAAGGGCGCAAGCCCACCCTTGGCCGATCGTTCGAGAACCGCCCACCCGATCCACGGAACACGCCGATGTTCTCGCTCGCCGCGCAGCGGTGGGTCGCGTTCCTGGATTTCTCGGACTGGACCACCGGCAATGTGGAAAGCGCCTCGGTCGCCATCCTGATTAACATCTGGGAGATCTACAACCGCATCTCGGTCGTGTCGCAGGCCGGCGTTGGCAGCATGACCTTCGGCCAGCTGCTGCTGCTCGTGCTGGGGGTGATCGGCGCCCTGTTCCTGATCATCCAGTTCGTCGCACTCGTGATCGGCTTCGCGCTGGCGCGGCAGATCACGGGCGCGGTCCACGACCTGTTCACCGGTACGCAGCACGTGCGGGCCGGCGACTTCGGACATCAGATTCCGGTGCGGGCGCGCGACCAGCTCGGCGAGCTCGCGGAATCGTTCAACCTGATGACCGGTGAAGTGACGACCCTGCTCGGCGAGATGGCCGACAAGGGCCGGATGGAGCAGGAGATGTTCGCCGCCCGCGAGATTCAGCAGAGGCTGCTGCCCGCCGGACCGCTGCGCGTGGCCGGGCTGGCAATGTCGGCGTTTTGTGAACCAGCGCGCGAAGTGGCAGGGGACTACTACGACTTCCTGCCGATCACCGACACCATGACCGGCGTCCTGATCGCCGACGTCTCCGGCAAGGGCCTGGCCGCCGGCCTCTACATGGCCCAGCTCAAGGTGATCGTGCAGTCGCTGGCGCGCCTGCATCACGAGCCCAAGGAGTTCCTGTCGGCGGTGAACAAGGTGGTGTCGGCCAATCTCGACGGCAAGAGCTTCATCACGATGTTGTACGGCGTGATCGACGTCGAGCGGCGCGAGATGACGTTCGCGCGCGCCGGTCATTGCCCGTTGATTCACGTGCCCGGCGATCGGCCGCCCGGCCGCCGCAAAGCCCGGCTGCTGGTACCCGATGGCCTGGTGGTCGGGCTGCAGATCGATGACGGCACGTTGTTCGACACCCTGTTGCAGGAACAGACCATCAGCCTGGCGCCCGGCGATCTCGTGGTGTGGTTCACCGACGGCATTTCCGAGACCATGAACGAGGCGTTCGACTGCTTCGGCGAGGAACGCCTGGCCCAGGTGGTGGAGCAGTACGCGCACCTGCCGTTCGATCAACTGCGGTCGTACATCCTCGCGGAGCTGCGCGCGTTCGCCAGCGGCGCCGACCAGCACGACGACATGACGATGATTCTGATGAAGATTGAGTTTCCGGCATGACCGGCTGCGGCCTGACCGTGATCTTTCGCACGCACTCCGAGATCGAGGCCAACGTGATCGAGGGGCTGCTCGACAGCCACGGCGTCGAGACCTTGCGAACCGCCGGCCCCACGCCAGGCCTGTTCGCGTTTTCGCTCAACCCGCTTGGCGAAACCCAGATCTCCGTGCGCGAAGGTGACGCCGCCGAGGCGGTGCGCATCATCGACAGCCATCGCGAGCAGGCCAGCGGCATCGTCGTCACGCTGCCGCAGGCCTTTGACACCCTGGAAGCGCGCGTCGGCTATCGCTTCCGCGATCGTGGCCTGCTGGAACACGCGCTGACCCACAAGTCGAAGGCCCACGAGGACCCGAGCGGCGGCGTCAGCGACAACGAATCGCTCGAGTTCCTGGGCGACGCCGTGCTTGGCCTCGTGGTGTCAGACGCGCTGTTCCGCGCCTTCCCCTCCTACTCGGAAGGGCAGAAGTCGAAGATCAAGGCCAACCTCGTGTCGACGGCCTCGCTGGCCGAGATGGCCGAGCTGATGGGCCTGGGCGACCACATGATTCTCGGCCGCGGCGAGGAGAAGACCGGTGGCCGTCACAAGCAGGCGCTGCTAGCCGACACCTGCGAGGCGCTGATCGCGGCGATCTACCTGGATGGCGGTCTCGAGCCGGCGCGGCAGTTCCTGATGCGTGAGCTGGCGACTCACATCGACGATGCGCGGCAGCCGGAGTATTTCGGTCGCGATCACAAGTCGCGCCTGCAGGAACGGCTGCAGAGCCAGGGCCGGCCGTTGCCGGCCTACCGCATTGCCAGCGAGATTGGTCCCGACCATCGCAAGCTGTTCTACGTGGAAGTGGTCGTGGGCGACCAGGTGCTCGCGCAGGGCGCCGGCCGCACCAAGAAAGAAGCGGAGCAGGAAGGGGCCAGGCTGGCGCTGGCCGAAGTCACCACGACCCACGAAACCGACAGGCAACCCTGAAGGGTTGCCTCCACCAAGACAGAACCGGCCTCGCTGCAGTGTGTCCGCAAGCTGAGCGGCTTCACGGCGCCGCCGAGCACTATGGGCGCGGTCCTGTGGACTTGAGGTCCTGAGGTCCTGATAGGTCAAGACCGCAAGTCCTCAAGACCCCAGGTCCTCAGTCAATCTCAATAATTCCCCAGTCCTTGCGATCGCCAACGGCGGCGGTTGCCATGGCGTGCGCGGGCTCGGCCTGCGGCAGGCGCGTCATCGCGTACGCCTGCACTTCGCGCGCGACTTCATCCACCGACGGTGGCACGGGACGGCAGTGCAGCCGTACCCACAACCGCATCAGCGGATCGGAGAAGCTGTAGCGCTTCTGCCGCGACACGATCAGGTCGACATCCTCCAGCCACGAGAGGTAATCCTTGGTCGACCCCGGCGTGCGATGCAGGCGGTGGGCGACCTTGGTGAGTGTCAGCGGTTCGTCCTCCGCCAGGATTTCGAGAATGGCCTTGAGCGCGCCGTAGCCGCGGGCTTTGTGGAGCCGCAGTTCGTAGCGGTGGCCGCACCAACTGGCCAGGGCGCCCTCACCGGTGAGCAGCGCCGTCAAGGCGCTGATCGGGTCGCCGCCGCGTCCGCTCATTGACGAGGCGGCCTCGCTGAGCGCTCGCACGTACGCGGCGCGGCCGTCGGCCAGCACCTGGATCGTGCGGCCCATGTCGTCCCGGTCCTCGGTCGAGATGTCGCCCATCGGCGGCAACATGGCGGTCACCTCGCTGGCGCTCAGGGGCGGCAGGTGGATCACTTCGAAGCGCGGGTGGCCGTCGCGCAGCAAGCGGTGCGCACGTGCGACGTAACGGCTGGTCAGCACGAAGCGATTGTCACTTTCGGCCATCGCGTGCAGCATCTCGCGCAGCACGTGGCGCAGGCCGGGAAAACTCTCGAACGTCCGCAGCTCGAGCACTTCGTCGAGCAGGAACGTGGCGGGCGCGTCGTTTCGCGCGCGCGCGCGGCCGATCAGGCCAAGGGTGCGGTCGAACGCGTCGCGCGCGGACGTGGCAGCCTCAGGGGATGCGGCGGCGCTCTGGCCGTTCATGGTGAAGGGCGACGCGGCCGCCAGTGCCTGGTGGAAGCGTTCGGGCGTGCTCGCCGCGCGTTCCACGTCAACGTACTGGCACTGGTCGCGCCCCATACGGTCGGTGAGCGCGTGCAGCAGCGTCGTGCGGCCCGAGCCGTAACCGCCGATGACCACCGGAATACGGGGGGGCGTCGCCTCGAGGGCGGCGAGGACGCGGCGTTCAAGGCCGGCGTGGGGAGCCATCATCGGCTCGTCTCCTGCATGGGAATGCGCACTCCGTGATCGCGCGCGGTCTGGATCGCTTCGGGATAACCCGCATCGGCGTGCCGCACCACGCCCATGCCGGGATCGCACGTCAGCACGCGCGCGAGGCGTTGGTCCGCCTCGCGCGTGCCATCGGCCACGATCACCATGCCCGCATGAATGGAATAACCAATACCGACGCCGCCGCCGTGGTGCACCGACACCCAGGTCGCGCCCGCCGAGGCGTTGAGCAGCGCGTTCAGGATCGGCCAATCGGCAATGGCGTCGCTGCCATCGCGCATGCCTTCGGTTTCGCGATTGGGGGACGCGACGGATCCGGTATCGAGATGATCGCGGCCGATCACAATCGGTGCCTTGACCGCGCCACTTCGCACCAGATCGTTCAGCTTCAGGCCGAAGCGTGCGCGATCGCCCTGGCCGAGCCAGCAAACCCGCGCCGGCAACCCCTGGAACGGCACGCGTTCGCCCGCTAGCCGCAGCCACCGGCACAGCGCATCATCGTCCGGGAACATCTCGAGCGCGGCGCGATCGGTGACCCGAATGTCCTCGGGGTCGCCCGAGAGCGCCACCCACCGGAACGGCCCCTTGCCTTCGCAGAAGAGTGGGCGGATGTACTCGGGGACGAACCCGGGAATCTGGAACGCGTCGCTGACGCCGGCTTTCACCGCCTGCGCGCGGATGTTGTTGCCGTAGTCAAAGACGACCGCGCCGCGTTGTTGCCACGTCCGCATCGCGGTGACGTGCTTACCCATGGCGGCGATCGACCGTCGTTGATAGCCGGCCGGATCGCTGGCGCGCAGGCGTGTCGCGTCGGCCAACGACAGCCGGTCGGGTACATAGCCCACCAGCGGGTCGTGCGCGGAGGTCTGATCGGTCACGACATCCGGCAGGAACCCACGCGCCACCAAGGCGGGCAACACCTCGGCGGCGTTGCCGAGCACGCCAATCGAGCGCGCCATGCCGTCGCGCGCGCACTGCTGCGCGCGCCGCACCGCGGCGTCGAGGTCTGCCGTGCTCTCGTCGAGATAGCCCGACGCCAGGCGCTTCTCGATGCGCGCCGGGTCCACCTCGATGACGACCGCGACGCCGCCATTCATGGTGACCGCCAGTGGCTGGGCGCCGCCCATGCCCCCGAGGCCGGCGGTGACGACGATGCGGCCGCTGAGGGACCCGCCGAAATGCCGGCGGGCCAGCGCCGACAAGGTCTCGTAGGTGCCTTGCAGGATGCCCTGCGAGCCGATGTAGATCCAACTGCCGGCCGTCATCTGGCCGTACATGGTCAGGCCGCGATCCTCGAGATCACGAAACGTGTCCCAGTCCGCCCATTTGGGTACCAGGTTGGCGTTGGCAATCAGCACGCGCGGCGCGCCCGGGTGTGTCTTGAAGATGCCGACCGGCTTGCCCGACTGGACGATCAGGGTTTCGTCGTGGGCCAGCGATCGCAGCGAGCGGACGATGGCGTCGAAGGCCTCCCAGTTGCGCGCGGCCTTGCCGGTGCCGCCGTAGACAATGAGATCCTCGGGACGCTCGGCGACGTCGGGATCGAGATTGTTCATCAGCATCCGCAGCGCGGCTTCCTGTGGCCACCCCTGGCACGTCAGCGACGTGCCGCGAGGTGCGCGGTATGAGCGAACAATCGTGGTCATCTGCGGTAAGCGTCTCGAGGGGCGACTCGCGAAGATAAGAAACTAAGCCGTGGTGCTCCGGTTGTCAAACTGAAAGTGCACATTGAAATCAGTTGACAACAATGCCAGTGGCGTACTCAAGTCCTCCGTCGCGGATCAATTTGGTGATCGCATCGATGTCAGGCGACGGCGAGCGGTCATCCGTGAGCGTCGGCACCTGTGCGCGCACCGCGGCGTGCGCGCGCATCAAGGGCGCCGAGCTCACGAGCGGCGCGTGCAGGTCGAGCGCCTGACAAGCGCACAGTATCTCGATCCCGATCACGTTGGTAATCAGTTGCAAAGCGCGTTCCGCTTTCAGCGCGGCGTGCATGCTCATGCTGACGTGATCTTCTTTGTTTGCTGATGTCGGAATCGTATCGACCGACGCGGGATGCGCGAGTGTCTTGATTTCCGACGTCAGCGCCGCGGCGGTGACCTGGGCGATCATGAAGCCGGACTGCAAGCCGCCCTGTCTCGTGAGGAACGCCGGCAGGCCACTTAACGCCGGATTCACGAGGCGTTCCGATCGCCGCTCGCTGATCGTGGCCAGTTGCGCCACCGCCATGACCAGCAAATCGGCGGCCAGCGCCAGTGGCGCGCCGTGAAAATTTCCGCCTGAGACGATGTCGCCTTCCGCCGCAAACACCATCGGGTTGTCAGTGGCCGCGTTCATTTCCGTGTCCACAATATGACGGACCCAGATGAGTGCTTCCCGCGCGGCGCCATGGACCTGCGGCGTACACCGCATCGAGTAGGCGTCCTGCACCCGGCCGCAATTGACGTGGGAGGCGTTGATCTTGCTACCCTCCATCAATCGCAGCAGGTTAGCCGCGGACGTCCCTTGTCCGGCAAACGGCCGCGCGTCGTGAATGCGGGCGTCGAAGGGATGCATCGAGCCCATCAGTCCATCGATCGACAATGCCGCGGCAATGTCCGCGGCCCGGCTGAGGCGCTCCGCCCCGGCCAGCGCGAGCGCGAGTACGGCGGTCGAGACCTGCGTGCCGTTAATCAGGGCCAGGCCTTCCTTCGGGCCCAGCACGACCGGGGTGAGTCCCGCCGCCGCCAAGGCGTCGGCGCCGGCCAGCCGCGTCCCGTGGTCCCACGTTTCGCCTTCACCGACGAGCACCAGCGACAGGTGGGCGAGTGGCGCCAGGTCGCCGCTGGCGCCCACGGACCCGCGGGACGGCACCCGGGGATGCACCCGGTGGTTGAGCAGGGCGATCAAGGCGTCGAGCGTTTCCACGCGAATGCCGGAATAGCCCTTGGCGAGCACGTTGGCGCGTAGCGCCATCGCGGCGCGCACCGCCCGCACCGGCAGGGGCTCGTCGACACCGGCGGCGTGGCTGCGCAACAAGTTCAATTGCAGGGCCGCCAGGTCGGCCTGGTCGATGCGCGTCTCCGCGAAATTGCCGAAGCCGGTGTTGACGCCGTAGACCGGCTCGTTCCCGGCGGCCTTGGCATCGACGACCGCGCGCGACGCCGCGACCCGCGCGCGCGCCGCGGGCGCCAGTCCGACCTGCGCGCCATCATCGGCAATCGCGAGCAGGCCGCTCAAAGAAAGCGTTGCGCCGTCGAGCAAGATCGCGTGTCCCATTTATCTATGTCTAATCTGTGTCTAATCTGTGGCTGTTTCCGTGGCCCTGGCAGCCTCGAATCGGTGACCCTAGGATACAGTAGAGGCATGAACATCGTGGTCCTGGGCGCGCAGTTCGGCGACGAAGGCAAGGGGAAGATCGTCGACCTGATGACGCCTAACTTTTCGCTGGTGGCGCGGTATCAGGGCGGGCACAACGCCGGCCATACCGTCTACGTGAATGGCAAGAAGTTCGTGCTGCACCTGATCCCGTCCGGCATCCTGCACGACGGCGTGAAGTGCGTGATCGGCAACGGCGTGGTGGTCGATCCGCAGGCGCTGTTCAAGGAGATCGAGGAGCTGGCACAGCTCGGCATCGAGGTCGGCGATCGCCTGCTGATCAGCGACAAGGCGCACTTGATCCTGCCGTACCACCGTGAGTTGGACGTGCTGAGCGAAGCCCGCCGCGGCGAGCGCAAGATCGGCACGACGTCACGGGGCATCGGCCCGGCGTACGAGGATAAAATCGGCCGCCGCGGCATTCGCGTGTGCGACCTGGTTGACACCCAGGCGCTGGCCGACGAAGTGCGCGAGAACGTCAGCGCGCGCAACCGGATGATCAAGGATTCGACGCTCGACTGGAAGCCGGTCTACGACCAACTGCTGGCATTCGGGGCGCGGATGCGCCGCTGGACCGGCGATGTGTCGCTGGCACTGGACGAAGCACGCAAGGCGGGGCAGCGCATCCTGATCGAGGGCGCGCAGGGCGCCATGCTCGACATCGATCACGGCACTTACCCGTACGTGACCTCGTCCAACGCCACCATCGGTGGCGTATGCACCGGCCTCGGCATCCCGCCCAAGGCCATTCACGGCGTGCTCGGCGTGGCCAAGGCCTACCTCACCCGCGTCGGCGAGGGACCGTTCCCGACCGAGCTCGCAGGGGAGATGGGCAATCGCCTGCGCGAAACCGGCCAGGAATACGGCGCCTCGACCGGCCGTCCCCGGCGGTGCGGGTGGTACGACGCGGTCGCGGTGCGCTACGCGGTGCGCGTGAACGGCATCGACAGCATCGCGCTGACCAAGCTCGACGTACTCGACGGCCTTGAGACGATCGAGATCTGCACCGGCTACCAGATCGGCGATCGTACGGTGACGGAGTTCCCGTCGGACCTCAACACGGCCGGGGCGCTGACCCCGATCTACGAGTCGTGGCCGGGATGGACGACGCCCACCAAGGGTGCCCGCGACTACGCGCAGTTGCCGGTGGAGGCGCAGCGCTACATCCGTCGGCTGGAAGAGGTGAGCGGCGTGCCGGTCGGATTGATCTCCACCGGATCCGATCGCATGGAAACCATCATCCGCGACGGCAGCGTCGTGGCCGATTGGCTGCCGAAGCGATAGGCGAACCGCGCATCGCTACTTCTTGTTTCGTTCGGCGAAGGCTTCGATCGCCGGACCTTCCGCGGTCAAGCCCCAGTCGATGCCGGCGCGATAGCGCGTCGGCATGCCCTTCGGCATCTCGAACGCCGCCCACGCCACCGCCCCGGCGCAGCGAATGGTGCCCTTGCCCTCGCCCATGGTCACCCGGACGCGTTGATTCGGTTTGAGTACGGTCGGGGCGACTACCTGCGCGCCGACCATTGATAGGTCCACAAGCGCGGCGGAATTGCCATCGACCGCGACTTCGACGCCGTCCTGGATGCGAAGGCGCGCCGCCCGGCGGGTGCCGCGTTGGTCCAGTGCGGGCGCCGGCTCGTCCACCGCCACCGCCACCGCCGCGCCGCCGGCCGGGTTGCGTTTCACCGCGATGCGGCTCATCTCGGCGTCGCGCGCCAGCACACGCACTTCACACGCGGTCAGCGTCGGGTCGTCTTTGATGCGATTGATCAGGGCCGTGCCGCGCGAGGTGGCCGAGAACTCGTCCTGCATCGCCACCATCCCGGGCTTTGTGCGAATGATGTGATCGAGCGCCTCGAGGGCTTCGCTATCGGTGAAGGTCTGCACTTCGGCGCCCGGCTCGAGCCGCCCTTGCAGGGCGGTCAACGCGTCCGCGGGTCCGATCAAGACAATACGCGACGACACAGAACCGCGAGTGTACCACGGCTGCCGCGGGCGGCGCGCCTCAGGCGGTGTCGCTGGCCAAGGCGGCCGACACCGCCTTGAGCAATGCCTCGGTTGAAAACGGCTTGAGCAGTACCGGCGTTCCCTGCTCATGCAGGGCCTCGCTTTGCTCGACGTAGCCGGTGACGAACAAGAGAGAAATGCCCGGCCGCATCTTGCGCAGCCGCTTGGCCAGCTCAATGCCTCCCATGCGCGGCATCACGACGTCGGTCACGACCATGACGATGCTGTGTTCGTGCACCGTAAACAGATCCAGGGCCTGTTGGCCATCGGAGGCCTCGATGGTCTGGTAGCCGGCCTGGCGCAACACCGTCGCCAACAGCCGCCGTAGCGCGCGTTCGTCTTCCGCAATCAGAATGGTGCCCGAACCCTGCCGCGCGGCCGACAAGGTGCGCGGCGTTGGCGGCGCGGCCGTGGTGTCGTCGGTCCGCGGCAATAACAGCGAGAACGCGCTGCCCTGACCGGGCGTGCTCTGCACGGTGACGGTGCCGCCGCTCTGGCGCACAAAGCCATAGACCATCGACAAGCCGAGGCCGGTCCCCGCGCCCTTGGGTTTGGTGGTGAAGAACGGCTCGAAGATGCGGCCTTGCACGTCGGCGGGAATGCCCACGCCGGTGTCGCGGACCAGCAGCTCCACGAAACTGCCCGGTGACACTTCCAGGGCGCGCGCCTGCGCGGCGGTGATCTCGCGATTGGTGGTCTCAACGACGAGCCGCCCGCCGTCCGGCATCGCATCGCGCGCGTTGAGCGCGAGGTTGACCAGCACCTGCTCCAGTTGCGCGGCGTCGGCGCGCACCGACCACAGGTCCGTGGCCAGGTGCAGGTCGATGGCGATGTGCTCGCCGATCAACCGGTTGAGCATGCGGCTCATGTCCATCACGCGCTGGTTGAGGACAATGATCTCGGGCGACAGAATCTGCCGACGGCTGAAGGCCAGCAGTTGCCCGGTCAGCGTTGCGGCCCGTTCGGCGGCGTTGAAGATCTCCTCGACATCGGCGCGCAGGGGCGAGCCCGCCAGCGCGGTCAGCAACAACTCGGAATAGCCGCGAATCGCGGTCAGCAGGTTGTTGAAGTCGTGCGCGATGCCTCCCGACAGGCGGCCGATGGCCTCCATTTTCTGCGCATGCCGCAACTGGTCCTCGAGCTCGGTACGCGCCGATTCGGCGGCCTGATGCTCGGCCATCTCGCGCCGCAGCTCGTCGTTGACGCGCGCCAGCGCCGCCGTGCGCTCGTCGACGCGGCGCTCGAGGTCGCGATGCACCTCATGCAGTGCCAGCTGGCTGGCGCGGAGCTGCTT
>JBCKZH010000046.1:0-25679 GCA_038919385.1 Vicinamibacterales bacterium
CGGCCGCACGACGAGGTCGCGCAAGACCGCCTCGGGGGGCAGAGGCACGACGGGCTCGGGCTCGACCACGGGACGCCGATGCGGGCCCGGTACGCGGCGCGGGCGCGGCAGCGTCACCAGGCCGCGTGTCGCCAGCCGACGCAACAGGGTGTGGCAGCTCCACCGATTCACGGTGCCGTCGGGGCGGCGCCAGTCCCACGCGCGGCACAGCGCGACCGCGAGCGCTTCGCGCGACCAGTCCGGATGGGCCGCGACCACCTGCTGAATCTCTGCGACATGCGCGGCGGTGATCGGGCGCCGGCCGCACCGCAGCGGCGGCGAGAGGAGAGGATCGGCGGGCGCCGCCCGAAACGCCATGCCCGACAGCCTAGCAAATCCGCGGCGAAATTACCAGGACGTTCCGCATCACGCTCACCCGACGCGTGATCTCAGGACTTTGCCCAGGCCCTACGCAGCATGGGCGTACGCTTTGTGAAACCACATACGTACGCTACGATGGGGTCATGGCCATCACCGCCTCCGAGCTACGGCGCAACGTCTACCGTGTTCTGGATCGCGTGGTCGACACGGGCCAAGCCGTGGAGATCGAGCGGCGCGGGCGCCGGCTCCGCATCATTGCCGCGGAACCGGTATCCAAGCTCGGCCGGCTGATCTCGCGCCCGGACTACCTCCGCGTCGAGGCCGCCGACATCGTGCAGATGGATTGGAGTGACGAGTGGCGTCCGTGATCTATCTGGACACCCACGTGGTGGCGTGGCTGTTTGCCGGCGAGCACTCGCACCTGTCGCGATCGGCGCGTCTCGCTATTGAAAGCCACGACCTGCTGATGTCGCCGGCGGCTTTACTCGAACTCGAATACCTCTACGAAACCAAGCGCACCCAAACCGCCGGTGCCGTTGTCGTCGACGACCTGCGCGAACGGATTGGTCTGCGCGTGTGCGACTTGGGGTTCGAGGCGGTTGCCCGAGCAGCCCTTGGTCAGCAGTGGACCCGCGACCCCTTCGACAGGCTGATCGTGGGCCAGGCCGCCATTCAGGCGGCTCCCTTGCTGACCAAGGACCGCCGCATCAGGCGGCACTATTCGCCCGCGATCTGGTGACCGAAACGGACGACACACGCCCCTACCTGCCCGAAACCGGTTTCGACTGCACGGTGACCTTGTGGCCGCGAATCTGGGTTCGCTTCAGCGCGGTGACGACCCGCTCAGCCAGTTCCGCGGGAATCTCTACCAGCGAGTAGTCGTCGTGTACCTTGATGGCGCCGATCGCGCCGGATGGAATCTTGGCCTCGCCGGCGATCGCGCCCACCAGGTCGGCGGGCCTGATGCTCTCGTCCTTACCCACGCTGATGCGCAGCAGCATCATCGGCCCTTCGTCTCGGGGCTCGCGCGTGGGACGGGCAGCGCTCTGGTAGGGAGATTCTGCCTTGTCGCCACGATAGCCGCGTTCTTGACGGGGCGGACCGTCGTAGGAGCGTGAGGGCCGGCTCTCTGCCTCTTCTACCACGGGAATCATCGCCTTGTCGGCGCCCTCGTTGGCCATCGCCACGGCCGCGGCGGCGATGTCGATCATTTCGAATTCCTGCGCGAGCGATTCGACCAGTTCCTTGGTATCGTCGAGACCACCGGCGGTGATGCGCTCGCGGATGGCGTCCTTCGCCGCTTCGAGCCGTCGCTTGCGCAGGTCGGCCTCGGTTGGCAGCTTGCCAATCTCGACCTTCTGCTTGGTCAGGCGCTCGACGTATTGCAGGAAACGCTGCTCGCGCGGCGCCACCAGCGTGATGGCCACACCTTCGCGGCCAATGCGGCCGGTGCGGCCGATGCGGTTCACGTAGACTTCCGGCGCCGTCGGCAGGTCGTAGTTGATCACGTGCGACACGTGGTCGATGTCGAGACCGCGAGCCGCGACGTCGGTGGCCACCAGGATGTCGGCCTTCTCGCTGCGGAATAACTGCATCACGCGGTCGCGCTGCTTCTGCATCATGCCGCCGTGCAGCGCTTGCGCGCCGTAGCCGTGCGCGTTCAGCGTGTCGGTGAGCTCATCCACCTCGAGGCGCGTGCGGCAGAAAATAATTGCCGACTTGGGGCTCTCGAAATCGAGGATCCGGCTAAGCGCGCTGGTCTTCTGGCCGCGGCCGACGATGTAGGCGACCTGGCGGACCTGGGGGAGCTTGCCTGGCGCAACCTTCTCCAGCGCGATCTGGACTTTCTTCGGCGTCTTGAGATGCTTGCCCGCGATCGACAGGATGCGCGGCGCAAACGTCGCCGCGAACAGCGCCGTCTGCCGCGTACCGGGGGTTTCGGCGACGATCAGATCGATGTCTTCCGAGAAGCCCATGTCGAGCATCTCGTCGGCTTCGTCGAGCACGAGCATTTCAACCGCGGCGAGGTTCAGCGTCTGCCGGCGCAGATGATCCAGCACACGTCCAGGCGTGCCGACCACAACCTCCGCGCCGCGGCGCAGCGCGCGGATCTGGTGATCCATCGGCGCGCCGCCATATACGGGGACGACGTTCAGGTTCGAGCCCTTGGCGTACTTGTGGAGTGCCAATGCCACCTGCATGGCGAGTTCACGCGTCGGCACCAGCACCAGCGCGCGGGCCTTGCCACGATTGGTCTTGGTGTCTTCCGACAACTTGTTCAGCAGCGGCAGCGCGAACGCCGCGGTCTTGCCCGTGCCGGTGGCGGCCAGGCCGAGCATGTCGTGGCCGGCGAGCAGCACCGGGATGGCTTCACGCTGAATCGGCGTGGGTTCTTCGTAGCCGAGCGCCGAGACGGCGGCGACCAGCGGCGCGGCGAGTCCGAGCGAGGCGAATCCGGACGTGTCGCCGGCAGTTGGGGTCTTCATGGAGTTGTTCTCTGAATTCTGTTCTGATGACGATGGAGGCAACCCTTCAGGGTTGCCTGTCTGTTACTTCTGTTTGCAGTTGGCTTTCAGCCACTCCGCGTAACCGGATTCAGTGAGTTCGCCGGCCGCCAGCGCCAGCGTCTGAATGGTCGCGTCCACTTCAGACGCGGTAAAAGCCTGACCGTTTCGTTGCAGGAAGATGATTGCGATGGTGAAACCAGTGCGCTTGTTCCCGTCGATGAACGGATGATTCTTCACGACTCCGAAAGCGTACGCGGCTGCCAGCTCAAAGATCGACGGTTGCTCGTAGGCGTGCAGGTTCTCGGGTCGGGCCAACGCCGAATCCAACAGTCCAGCATCGCGCAAGCCGGGCGCGCCGCCAAATTCCGCCAGCAGCCGCTCGTGGACTGCCAGCACTATCTCCCGGAGCAACCAAACTGGCACGGTCACTTCGCCAGATCACGCAGCGTCCTTCGATAGCGGCGGATGACCTCTTCCGCCGCCTCCATCTGCTTCTTGAACTCGTCGTTGGAGGGCCCGACGCGCAGGCTCCCATCCACCGCTTCGGTTACGCAAATGGTGTCGCCTTCGCCAATCTTGAGGTGGGTCAGGATTTCCTTCGGCAGGACGACGCCGAGCGAGTTGCCGATCTTACGGAGCTTGAGCTCGACGACCATGAGTTCATTGTATCAACAACTATTATAACACCCTGGCTGCGGCCTCCCGAGGCCCTTCTGACCGGCCCACCCCCGTCGCCGTGCTCAGGGCTAGCCCTGAGCGGAGGCCCGGTTGTCATGGCCGAAGTCGAAGCCCGGAGGGCGAACTATGCCGGGCCTCATGAATAGTTCGGGCTAGCAGAATCGGCCAGAAGCCGCGCTCGTCGGGCGCGCCCATCAACGCCAGCCATTCCGCCGCGCATGACGAGAACCGGGTCCGGCATCGGCGCTATAGTACCCGCCATGAGCGACCGCGACGACAGCTTCGAGCTGTACGATTTGCGCGTGGCAGTCATCGCGACCGATCGTCCCATGGTGTGCGGTCACACGGCCGGTGATTCCTTTGACGTGCGCGGCGAGAACCTGTCGCTGCCCGCCGGCCAGGCCTTCTCCCTCTACGCCCTGGCGCCGGCATGACCCTTCCGCGGATCGACCTCGCCCCCGGCATCACCACCTTCGACTGCGCCGACCTCTACACCGGCGTCGAGGAACCGATCGGCGCGTTCATTCGAGCCAGACGCGGGGCCACGCCAATACAGGTTCACACCAAGCACGTGCCGGACCTCGACATGCTCGCGGTTGATCATCGACGAGTTCGGCGGCTGGGATCGGTATCAGGCCTTGCTTCGCGTGCTGCAGGCGGTGGCCGCGCGTCACGCGGTCTCGATTGCGACCGTCGCGCTGCGATGGGTCCTGGAGCAGTCCCGCGTCGCCGGGGTCATCGTCGGAGCACGCCATCATCGTCACCTCGCCGACCTGCAGCGGGTGGACACACTGGCGCTGACGCCGGTCGATCTGGCCGAGATCGCCGGCGTGCAGGCCGGTGCGCGGGGCGCCGCTGGCGACGTCTACGAGCTGGAGCGTGTGCCCGGTGGCGTTCACGCGTCGATCATGCGCTATACCTTGAACTCCGCCATCCGCTAGAGTGGATGGCCGGGACCTGATTCCATGCACATCGTGATCGTCGGCGGCGGGGAAGTCGGTTCGGCTCTGGCCCGTGCCCTGGCCGCCGATCACGAAGTCTTCGTGATCGACCATGAACCGACCGTCGCCGATCGGTTCGCGTCGCTCGACGTGGGCTTCATTCACGGCAGCGGCACGAGCGAAGAGGTGCTGGCGCGGGCGAACATCACCGACGCCGACTTCTTGGTCGCCTGCACCGGCCTTGACGAAGTGAACATCGTCGCCTGCGCGATCGCCAATCGCATTGCCAGCCCCGAGACCATCTGCCTGGTGTCGCGCGCTGACTTCCTCGGCACGTCGACGCATGCCGGCCTGGAGCAGTTCGGCATCAACCGCGTGCTCTGGCCCGAAGCGCAACTCGCGGTCGACATCGAGCAGGTGGTCACCGCCCCTGGCGCGATCGACGCGGAAGTGTTTGCTGGCGGCGTCGTGCGGCTGCTCGAGTACAAGCTCGACGCCTCGTCTGCGCTAGTGGCGGCCACGGTCGGCGCCCTTCACTTGCCGCGCGGCTCTCTGATTGTGGCGGTCAAGCGCGGCGGCAAGCTGTTTGTGCCGCGCGGCGCCACGCAGTTGGCTGCCGGGGACAAGGTGATCCTGATGGGCACACCCGAGGCCATGCGCGAGGTGGAGAAACTGGTGCGTCCGGGCGCCAATCGCGGCCGCCAGCGCGTCACCATCATCGGCGGCGGCGACGTCGGCTTGCAGGTGGCCGAGCGGCTCGAGCATGCTGGCAATGTTGATGTCCGCATTGTCGAACGGGGCGAAGAGCGAGGGGCACTCCTGGCCGCGCGGTTGACGCGGACGCTCGTGCTCAACGGGGATGGGACGGATCTGGAATTCCTGGAATCCGAGGACGTGGGCCAGAGCGATGTGCTGGTGTGCGTGATCGACAACGACGAGCGCAACCTGCTGGCGTCGCTGCTCGGGCGCCAGCTCGGCGTCCAGAAAATTGTGACGCGCGTCAGCCGCCCCGCCAACCTGCGGCTGTTCGAGCGCGTGGGCATCGACGTGGCACTCTCGGCGCGCGGCGCCGCGGTGGCCGCGATCCTTCACCAGATCTCCGGCGGCACCTCGAGCTTGCTGGCGGTACTCGAGCACGGCGAGGCGCGCGTGCTGGAGATCACCGTGTCGCCCGCGTTCGTGCCGCGCCAGCTCAAAGGAATCGGTACGCCCGAGGACGCGATTGTCGCGGCCATCCTCCGCGACGATCACGCCATCGTGCCGAGAGGCGACGACCGGATCGAACCGGGCGATCGCATTCTCGTCTTCTGCACACGGGCGGCTGCCACACGGGTGCAGGCGTACTTCAGCGGCACGGGGCACTGACCGGCAAGCCGCCCGCATGCGCATCTCCCTGGTCGCTCACGTTTGCGGGCTCATCATCCGCGTCTTCGGCCTGATGTTCCTGGTGCCGCTGCTGGTGGCGCTCGGCTACGGCGAGTATCGCGATGCGCTCGGCTTCCTGGCCGCTGCCGTCGTCACGGTGACAATCGGCCAGAGCATGCGGCTCGCCGGGGGCACTGACGCCGAGCAGGCCATCGAAGGCATGCGGCGGGTCGAGGGTCTGGCCGTTGTCTCGCTGTCGTGGCTGTTCATTGCCTGGTTCGCCGCCATTCCCTATTTGTGGGCCGGCCTGGGTCCAATCGACGCGATGTTCGAGTCGATGTCGGGCCTGACCACGACCGGTGCCACGGTGTTTCGGGATTTCTCGCAGTTCGGCCGTGGCATCTTCTTCTGGCGATCGATGACGCAGTGGCTGGGCGGGATGGGTGTGATCGCCCTGTTCGTGGCGGTGCTGCCGCGCCTGGCGATTGGCGGCCGGGAGATTTTCTTCGCCGAGGCCTCGGGACCGGATGACGAGAAGGTCAGCCCGCAAATTCGCCGCACTGCGGCTCTGCTGTGGCGCGTCTATGCCGGATTGACCGTGCTGCAGACCGGCGCGCTGTGGCTGGCCGGGTTCTCGCTGTTCGATGCCGTCTGCCATGCCTTCACGACACTCGCCGCGGCCGGCTTCTCCCCGCACCCGCAATCCATCGCCGGCTACAACAACCCGGCCGCCGAGTGGGTGATCATCGTGTTCATGTTTCTGGCCGGCGCCAACTTCGCCCTGCAGTACCGCGCCTTGGCGCAGCGCAGATTCAACGTCGTGCTTCGCGATGAGGAGCTGCGGGCGTACGCCGGCGTCATCCTGCTGGCGACCGTGGCGCTGATGGCGATCCTGGCCGGCACCATGCCGGCGGGCGACAACCTGCGCACGTCGCTGTTCCAGGTGCTGTCCATCCTCACCACCACCGGGTACGCGAGCGTCGACTTCCAGCTCTGGAACGAACAAGCCAAGGCGGTGCTGCTCGGCCTGATGTTCATCGGCGGCTGCGCCGGCTCGGCGGGCGGCGGACCGAAGGTGGTGCGCCACGTCCTGCTGGCGAAGTTCACCATGCACGAACTGCGGCGCACGCTCCACCCACGCGCCATCTTGCCGGTCAAGCTCGGTGGCCGCGTGGTTCAAGCCTCCGTGCTTCAGGGCGTCATCGTGTTCTTTCTCTTCTATCTTCTGACCTTCGCGGTCTGCTCGATCATCGTGATTCTGCTGGGCGCCGACATCCTCACCGGCATCTCCGCGACGGCCGCGACGCTTGGTAACGTCGGTCCCGGCTTCGGCTCGGTCGGCCCCATGGGCCACTTCGCCGACCTCCACCCGATCAGCCGCATCGTGCTGACCCTGGCCATGTGGATCGGCCGGCTCGAGGTGCTGACCGTGCTGGTCATTCTGCGGCCCGAGGCGTGGCGATCGGGGCGCTGGTCATCAGCCGACCGCGCTACGGGTTAACCTCGACGTTCATGTCGATGATTCGATACGGCGCCGCCGGTGTGGCCTGAAGACCAATGCCAAGTAGTGCGGCAACGAGTGTCATCACGGCATCTTCTACGGTTAATCGATCTTGAGGGCAATATTGGGATCGACCCGCACAGCTCTCAGCATGGGCACGAGCGTCGCCAGCGTGCCGGCGGCCGTCATCCTCGGTGATCAGCCGCCCGCGCGCGGCCTTGACCCCCAGCACGTCGAAGTAGGCACCAGACACCGCGGCGCCACTCCAGGAACAGGCCCGGCGATGTCCACTCGCGCTCGCGCCCGCCGATCTTCCGGAAGTCTTGCCAGACGACGACGATGCGGCCGGGGTCCTGGTCGGGCAGTGGATCGAGCAGTACCGCCGACACGAACGAGAAGAGTATGGTGTTGGCCGACACCCCGAGCGCGATGGCCAGTACGGCCACCGCGATCAGGCCCGGCGCGCGGCGCCAGCTGCGGATCGCGAAGGTCAGGTCGCCCAGGTCGATGGCCTCAACGACCAGGCGAAGCTGTCCGGCTTCTGACGCAGGTGCATGATGTGCGCGTCGACCGTGCGACCCGCGACCGACACCGTGCGCCGATCGCGATCGATCTCGATGTCGCCGACGCGCTGCACACCGGTGACGCCATGGCGTCGCAGCACGGCGTGAACACGCGCGACCAGTTCACGCGGCGAGAACGGCTTGGTCAGGTCATCGTCGACGACGAGAATGCGAAGGGGCACGCGTCAGTAGTTTCACGGGAGTCGTGAAGCAGTCATGAACCCGGCGGTACTACTTGCGCGCGTCGATAGTTGGAACGTCGTAAGCGAGGACGTTGGCATCCGCCGTCAACACGGCGCCTGGCGGCGGCAAGGGCGTTACGACGGCCATTGCCGCCGTCATCGCGATCGCCGCGGCCAGCACGTAGAACATCGCTCCGTAACCACCGGTGACCTCAACACCCCAGGCGAGCAGCAGCGGACCGACCGCGGACGCGAGCACCGTCATCGCCTGCGCCGCGCCCTGGATCCGCCCAAGATGCCTGCGACCGTAGACCCGCGGCCACACGCTGAAGAACAGCACCATGACAAGACCGCCACCAAGACCCATGGCCGTCGCCCACGCCATGACCTGCGCGATGGTCGTGATGTGGGGCAGCGCCGCGAGGCCGGCCGATAACACGAATAACGATCCGGCCAGCAAACGCGGCAGCGATACGCGCATGGCGAGCCAGCCGCCGCCGAAGTTGCCAACCAGCGCCGTCATCGCCGTCACGATCAGCGTCTGGTAGTAGACATCCGCCCCGAACCCGCGCTCGGCGAGGATCGATTCGTTGAACAAGCCGATGCCGGATGCCACCAGGCCATAGAGCGCCGCGCCGATGCCGAAGAGCCAGAAGGCGGGAGTCGTGGCGGCTTCTTGCCAGGTGTAGCCGGACTCGGGCGGGTGGGGCTGGTCGAGCTGGTTCGGCGGGTCGGGAGCGAAAGCACCGTCCGGTTGCAGGCCGATCGACTCGGGGCTTCGGCGAGCGACGAAGAGGGCGAGCGGTGCCAACCCCACGATCAGCGCAAGACCAATCGCGAACCACGCCGATCGCCAACCCCACGATTGCACCATCGAGCCGACGACCGGAAACGCAATCATGAAGCCGATGCTCAAGACGATGCTGTAAAGGGCCGTCGCAGTGTCGATGCGGCGGACGAACCACTGGCCGACCATGGCGATGCTGATCACTGACAGCGCGCTCTGGCCAAGGCCGCGGGTCAGCGTCACGGCGATCGCCAACGCCCAGAACGTGCGCGCCTCCGCCATGACACAGACGACCAGCCCCAAGGCGATCGCGACCGCGGTGAGAACCGTGCGTGTGCCAAGCCGATCGACGAACCAGCCGATGCCGAGGGCAAAGACAGAACCAATCAGCGTGGCCCACAGGTTCAGTTGCGCGTAGTCGACGCGGCCAATCTGCAGATCCGCAATCAGCGGTTCAGTGACGAGGCCCAGGCCCTGCGGCCGCCAGGCCCAGCATCACCCAGCCGTCATACCTGTGAGACCGGTCGCTTGTCATCCTCGAGGCCTGGCCCCAATCATCCGTTCAATCATCCGTTTTTGCCGGGGGGAGCATATACTTTCCAGTTGAGCAGGGCGTGACCACGGTCATTGCCTCCGGACGGGAATTTCGCCGGCTCGCCACCAATCGGCTGGAGGGCGGCCTGTTGGCGTCGATGGCCGTCTCTGGCGGCTCGTTGTTCTTGAGGACTGATAGCCACTTGTACCGCATCGCGGCGTCCATCCTTCGATGAACCAGGATGTCCCGCGTTGATCATGGAGACACTTAGATGAGCACACGTCGCGCAATTTCTTCCCTGGTGATGCTGGTACTGACGTTGATGGTGAGCGCGTCGGCGTATGCGCAGGCCACGGGCACGGAGCAGAAGCCCTTCGAGCCCCAGGTGGGGCAGGCCGGTAAGGACGTGGTGTGGGTGCCCACGCCGCAGGAGGTCGTCGACAAGATGCTCGACATGGCCAAGGTCACGAAGGCCGACTTCGTGATGGACCTCGGTTCCGGCGACGGCCGCACCGTGATCACCGCGGCCAAGCGCGGCGCGCGGGCGATGGGCATTGAGTACAACCCCGAGATGGTGGAACTGTCGAAGAAGAACGCCGAGGCGGCGGGCGTGACCGCGCGCGCCACGTTCGTGAAGGCCGACCTGTTCGAGACCGACTTCTCGAAGGCCGATGTCATCACCATGTTCCTGCTGCCCTCGATCAACATGAAGCTTCGCCCGCAGCTGCTCGACCTCAAGCCCGGCACCCGCATCGCGTCGAACACCTTCACGATGGAAGACTGGCAGGCCGACGAGACCGCCACGGTGAGCGACGGCTGTTCGAGCAGCTGGTGCACGGCGCTGTTCTGGGTCGTGCCTGCCAAGGTCGAGGGCACCTGGAGCACGCCGAACGGCGATCTGAAGCTGACCCAGACGTTCCAGATGATTTCCGGCACGCTGGGCAACCAGGCGGTGCAGGGCCGCCTGCACGGCGCCGAGATCACCTTTTCGGCCGGCACGACGAAGTACTCGGGCATGGTTGACGGGAACACCATCAAGCTGACGTCGCCCACGCCGATCACCGCCACCAGGAAGATGTAGGACCGGGGTTCGCGATTCGCTATTCGCTATTCGAACGGCGAACGGCGAACGGCGAAACCACGCGTTTTTAGGCCTGAATGTCTACAAATGTCACCGAAAGTCATTTTTGTTGGCCTCATCCATCAGGCCCGGAGATTGGGTGTATAGTCTGTGCAGATAGGGAAGGCTAGGGTAGGAGTGTTGGAATGAAAAGCGTCGGTTCCATCACCCTGGGCACAGCCGTCGTGTGTCTCGGGCTCGTAGTCGCACTCGCGGGACAGCAGCCTGCCCCCAAGCCGCCCACCTCCGCGCAGGGTGCTACGGTGGGCAAGCAGGGATCTGTACCCACGACGCTGGCGAAGCCCGTCGTCTCGCACGTCACCGCCAAACCGGTCGTTGCCGCCGTCTCTGCCGAAGAACAGAACGCGATCGTCAAACGCTATTGCGCGGGCTGCCACAGCGATCGCGGCAAGGCCGGCAACCTGTCGCTCGCCTCGTTCGACCTCTCCAAGGTCGGTCACGACGCCGACGTCGCCGAGCGGATGATTCGCAAGCTGCAGGCCAGCATGATGCCGCCGCCCGGGATGCCGCGTCCCGATCCCGCCGCGTATCACAAACTGATCACCTCGCTCGAGACCACGGTCGACGCCTATGCGAAGACCAGTCCCAATCCGGGCGGTCGCACGTTCCAGCGCCTGAACCGCCCTGAGTACAAGCGCGCGATCAAGGAACTGCTCGATCTGGATGTTGACGCCGGCCGCTGGCTGCCGCTCGACACCATGAGCGCGAACTTCGACAACATCGCCGACGAGCAGACGCTGTCGCCGACGTTGCTCGAGTCGTACTTGAACGGCGCCGCCGACATCAGCCGCATGGCGGTGGGCGACAAGGACGCGCCGTCGATCGACTCCACCTACACCACCCCGAGCTACATGTCCCAGCACCCGTGGGACCACGTCGAGGGCGCGCCCTACGGCACGCGCGGCGGCATGGTGGTGAACCACGTGTTCCCGGCCGATGGCGAATACGCCTTCGAGATGACATTCAACTCGGGCGAGAACACGCGCTTCGAGGACATCGACATCTCGATCGACGGCGCGCGCGTGGCGCTGGTTGAGTACGAGTTGATCAACATAGCCGGCGCCGATGGCCGTGGCCAGACGCCGCTGCGCACGGAGCCGTTCCTGGTGCGCGCCGGCCAGCACAAGGTGGCCGCAGCATTCGTTCGCAAGATCGACGGTCCGTACGAAGACCTGATCCGGCCGCACGATTGGTCGTACGCGGGCGGCGGCTCTGGCGGCAGCGGCATCACGACGCTTCCGCACATGCGCGACTTCGTGATTCGCGGCCCGATGAAGACCACGGGTATTTCAACCACCTCGAGCCGCCAGAAGATCTTCACCTGCCGGCCGACCTCGTCGAGCGACGAACGCGTGTGCGCGCGCCAGATCATCACCCGCCTTGGCGGTGCGGCCTACCGTCGTCCGCTGACCGCGGCCGAAGTCGATCGCCTGATGCCCTTCTATGAAACGGCCGCGGCCAAGGGCGGCTTCGAGATCGGCGTTCGCGGCGCGCTCGAAGCCGTGCTGGCCAGCCCGCACTTCGTCTTCCGCCTCGAACGCGCGCCGACGGATGCGCGTTCCGGTGGCACCTACCGCGTCGCCGATGTCGACCTGGCCTCGCGGCTGTCGTTCTTCATCTGGGGCCTGCCGCCCGACAAGGATCTGCTCGACGCCGCGGCCCGCCGCGAGTTGTCGTCACCGGGCGGCCTCGAGAAGCACGCACGCCGCATGCTGATCGACCCGCGTTCCGACGCGCTGGCCACCCGTTTTGCCGCGCAGTGGCTGCGCCTGCAGGACGTCGACAAGCTCCATCCCGACCCGAACTTCTACCCGAACTTCGACGAGAACCTCGCCGAGGCGATGCGCACCGAGACCAAGCTGTTCTTCGGCAGCCTGATCAAGGAAGACCGCAGTGTGCTCGACCTGTTGACGGCCGACTACACCTATCTCAACGAACGGCTGGCGCGTCATTACGGCTACCGCGGCGTGGTCGGCAACCAGTTCCGTCGCTTCACCTATCCCGATGCGTCGCGCCGGGGCGTGCTGGGCCAGGGCAGCGTGCTGGTGCAGACGTCGATGGCGAACCGCACCTCGCCGGTACTGCGTGGCAAGTGGGTGATGGAAGTGCTGCTCGGCACCCCGCCACCCCCGCCCCCGCCCAACATCCCCGCGCTCGAGGAAGCCGGCGAGGCCAAGGACGGCCGCCTGCTGACGACGCGCGAGAAGATGGAAATCCATCGCAAGAACCCGACCTGCAACTCGTGCCACCGGTTCATGGATCCGATCGGCTTGGCGCTTGACAACTTCGACGTCACCGCCAAGTGGCGCGTGCGCGAGAACGGCATGCCGCTCGACACCACCGGCGATTTCTATGACGGCAGCAAGGTGACGTCGCTGGCCGAGTTGACGACCGCGCTGATGAAACGGCCGACGCCGATCGTGCGCAACTTCACCGAGAACCTGATGGCTTATGCCTTGGGTCGCCGCGTGGAGTATTACGATCAGCCCACGGTGCGCGCCATTGCGCGGTCGGCCGAGACCGCCAATTTCAAGATGTCGTCGTTCATCCTCGGGGTCGTGAAGAGCGATGCCTTCCGGATGAAGCGAGTGGAAGCGGAAGCGGCCACGACCGAGACCAAGGCGGGCGTTCGCTGATTTCGAGGTTTGGCGATTTGGTGAGTTCGTGATTCAGCCGTAGGGAGAAAACATGTCGTATCTCACTGGTAAGCACATGCCGCGTCGCACGTTCATCCGGGGAGCCATGGGCGCCACGGTGGCGCTGCCGTTCCTGGATGCGATGGTCGCCGCCAGGGGCATTGGCGCGGCGCCGAGCGCGGCGGACCGCACCCGCCTGATTTGCATCGAGGAGGTCCATGGTCTCGCTGGCTGCAACAAGTGGGGTGCGACCAAGCACCTGTTCGCGCCCGAAAAGGTCGGCTCGGACTTCACGTTGACCGCCGACAGCGCGCTCAGTTCGCTCGAGCCGTATCGCGATTACCTGACCATTGTCAGCAACACCGACGTGCGCATGGCCGAAGCGTTCACCGCCCCGGAAATTGGCGGCGACCACTTCCGCTCGAGCGCGGTGTTCCTGACCCAGGCGCACCCGAAGCAGACGCAGGGCTCCGACATCTGGGCCGGCACCTCGTTCGACCAGTTCTACGCCCAGAAGCACGGGCAGGCGACACCGCTCCCGTCGATGCAGTTCTGTATTGAAAACCTCGACCAGGCCGGCGGCTGCACCTACAACTACTCGTGCGCCTACACCGACTCCATCAGCTGGGCGTCGCCCAACGAGCCGCTGCCGATGATTCGCGACCCGCGCGTTGCCTTCGATATGTTGTTCGGCACCGGCGGCACGCCGCAGGATCGCACCGCGCGCCGGCAGTCGCGCCGCAGCATCCTCGACTGGATCCAGCGCGAAGTGGCGACGGTGCGCCAGGAACTCGGCACCGGCGACAAGAACCGCCTCGACCGTTACCTGAACAACGTCCGCGAAATCGAGCGCCGCATCCAGGCCATTGAGGCCCGCAACACCAGCGGCGAACACCGCGAGCTGCCGGAAGCGCCCGTCGGCGTGCCCGACTCGTTCTCGGAACACATGAAGCTGATGTTCGACCTGCAGGTTCTCGCGCTCGAGACCGACATGACGCGCATCATCGCGTTCAAGACCGGCCGCGACGCGCAGAACCGCGTGTTCCCCGAGAGCGGATCGCTCCAGCCGTTCCACCCAGCGTCGCACCACGGTGACCGCGAAGACCGGATCCTGGAGTTCAACAAGATCTGCAAATACCGCGTCAGTCAGGTCACGTACCTCCTCGACAAGCTCAAGGAATCGATGGACGGCGACAAGAACCTGCTGGAAAAGACGATGATCGTGTGGGGCTCGCCGATGGCCGACCCGAACGTGCACAATCACCGCCGCTGCCCGCTGATTGTCCTCGGCCACGGCAACGGCGCGCTCAAGGGCAACCTCCACATCAAGGCCGCGGCCGACACACCCATGGCCAACGCGTTCCTGACCATGGGCCACGCGCTCGGCATGGACATGGATCACTTCGGCGACAGTACCGGTGAGCTCTCGCTCACGCAGGCGATGCCGACCACGGCCGCGGTCTAAGGAGAGTCGGAATGAAGCGTCACGTTTCGATCAATCTCGTCGTCGTGCTCGTGCTGACCGCCGCCCTTGGCGCGCAGCAACAGGTCTCGCCTGTTGCCGACGCGGCGATGCGCGTCGACAAGGCTGCCATTCGCGACCTGTTGAAGCAAGGCGCCGACGTCAACGGCGCGCAGGGCGACGGCATGAGCGCGTTGCACTGGGCCGCCGAACGCGGCGACGCCGAACTGGCCGGCATGCTGATCTTCGCCGGCGCGAACATTGCCGCCGTCACACGCATTGGCCAGTACACGCCGCTGCACCTGGCCGGCAAGTCCGGCAGCGCGCCGGTGGCCAGGGTCCTGCTGAAGGCCGGCGCCGACGTCAACGCGCGCTCGACCAACAGCGGCGTGACGGCGCTCCACATGGCGGCTTCGTCCGGCACCGCGGACGTCGTCAACGTCCTGATTGATGCCAAGGCCGACGTCAACGCCAAGGAAGCCGAAGCCGGCCAGACGCCGCTGATCTTCGCCGCTGGTCTCAACCGCGTCGACGCGGTCAAGGCCCTGCTGGCGCGCGGCGCGGATGCGTCCGTGACGACCAAGGTGATCGACATCCCGAAGTTCAGCGCGCTCGACCGCGCCGCCGCCGATAGCCAGCGCAAGGTACTCGAGGGCTTCGTTGGCAAAGACTCCGAGGCCAAGGCGTCGCCCAGCCAAGTGCAGGCCGCGATCCAGGTCGGCCGCGAGATCGTCCGCTCGGGCAAGATTCCCCCGCGCGATCCCAACGCGCCGGTCGATCCCAACCAGCGCAATTTCAATCCCGACGAAATCAACCCGCCGGTCGCCACCAAAGGCGGCATGACGGCATTGCTGCACGCGGCACGGCAGGGCTACATCGAAACCGCCGAGGCGCTGCTCGATGGCGGCGCCAGGATCGATCAGCAGAACGCCGGCGATGGCACCACGCCGCTGCTGACGTCGATTATCAACGGCCAGTTCGACACCGCGATCATGTTGATCGAGCGTGGCGCCAATGCCAACATCGCCGCCAAGAACAATGGCGTGTCGCCGCTCTGGGCCGCCGTCAACACGCCGTGGCAGCCCCGCACCCGCTTCCCGCAGCCGCAGGAAATGGAGCTGCAGAGGCACACCTATCTTGAGGTGATGCAGGCGCTGCTCGACAAGGGCGCCGACCCCGATCACCGCATTGGTTCGCACCCCTGGTATCTGGTCTACACGGGGTGCGGCAACCGCAACTGCGGACTCGCCGACACGTCTGGCTCCACTGCGTTCTGGCGCGCCGCCTACGGCACCGACCTCATGGCGATGAAGCTTCTGGTCGCATACGGCGCCGATCCCAACATCCCGACCATGGCGCCCCCGCAGCAGATTCGCCGCGGCGGCGGTGGTCCTCCGGGCGCAGCCGGCGGCCAGCCGCAGGGCGCCGGCGGTGCGATCGTGCCGGCCGCTGAAGCCAACATGGAGAAATACGACGCGCCGGTGATCCCCGCTGGTGGTCCTGCCGCATTCGCGATTCACGCCGCAACCGGCGTTGAGTACGGCGAAGGCTTCGCCGGCAACGCCCATCGCCATGCGCCCGAAGCGTGGATGGCCGTGATGAAGTATCTCGTCGAGCAGCTCGGCGCCGACGTGAACCACCGCGACAACGACGGCTACACGCCCCTTCATCACGCCGCCGCTCGTGGCGACAACGAGATGGTCCTGTATCTGGTCAGCAAGGGCGCCGACGTGAAAGCCGTGGCGCGCAGCGGCCAGACGACGGCCGACATGGCCAACGGGCCGGTGCAGCGCCTGTCGGCGATTCCGGAGACCATCGCGTTGCTGATGAAGCTCGGATCGAAGAACAACAATCGCTGCGTCACCTGTTAAGAGGCCTCATGAAGCAAATGAACCGTCGGGAAGTCATGAAGACCGGCATGGCCATGGCGGCCCTGGGCGCGGCGGGCAGTTTCGACTGGGTGCTGCCCGCGCTCGCGCAGGGCGAGGTCGTCGTGCCCTTCACGGAGTGGCCGGCCAACTACAACCCGAACCCCGCCGTCGATCGACGAACGTTCGATACCCGCACGCTCAGCGGCGCGTTCACGCCGAAGGATCAGTTCTTCACCACCCAGCATTACGGCCATCCAGAGATCGACGCGGCCGCCTTCCGTTTGAAGGTCGGCGGTCTGGTCAACACGCCGAAGGCGCTCAGCATCGACGAGCTGCGCAAGATGGGCAGCACGGAGCTCGTCGCCGGCTTCGAATGCTCGGGTAATCGCCGCCCGGTGCAGGGCCTGATCGGCAACGGCCGCTGGACCGGCGTGCCGCTCAAGACGGTGCTCGACAGCGCCGGCCTCAAGGCTGAGGCGCATGAGATCGTGTTCTTCGGCGCGGATCGCGGCAAGGAATCCGTCGCTTTCCGCGGCACCAACTTCGACGTCGAACAGCAGTACGGCCGCAGCCTTCCCCGTGCCCGCGCGCTGGCGTCCGATCCGGCGCCGTTTCTCGCCTACGCGCTCAACGGCGAGCCGCTCACCAAGCACCAGGGCGCGCCGCTGCGCCTGATCGTACCGGGCTGGTATGGCGCACCGAACGTCAAGTGGCTGTCCGAGATTGTCGCGCAGCAAGATCCGTACATGGGCAAGTTCCAGACGCACTGGTACCGCACGCTCAAGGGCGAGATGATCAACGGCGAGATGAAGTGGGTGGAGAGCGGCATTACCCATCTGCAGCTCAAGTCGTTCGTCGCGCGCGTCACCAAAAACGGCAATGGGCACAAGCTCACGACGATCGTGCTGAACGACGGCACGCCGATCAAGTCCGTCGAAGTGAAGATCGACGAGGGTCCGTGGCAAATAGCGACGGCCGACCCGTCAACCACCGCGAAGTACGGGTGGAAGCTCTACAACTACACCTGGAACGGCGCCACCGCCGGCGAGCACACAGTGATCTCACGCGTGACCGACGCCACCGGCCTGGTGCAGCCCACCGAGGCCGACCTCGTGAACAAGAAGACGTTCCTCGAGGACAACTCGCAGCATCCGCGCAAGGTGATGATCGGCTAAAGGATTCTAACCACGAAGGACGCGAAGGCATCTACTCCGCTCGCAGCGCGGCCGCAGGATCGACCTGCGTGGCGCGGCGGGCCGGGAGCCAGCACGCGATCAATGCCACGCCCAGCAGGATCGCCGGCACGCCCAGCAGCACGGGCAGATCGGCGACACCGCCAGCGAACAGGTGGAGGTCGACCATCAGCGCCAGCACCCAGGCCAGGGCGGCGCCGGCGAGAATGACGGCCATGGCCTCCTTGACGATCTGGCGCACGACTCCGGTGCTCGTGGCACCGAGCGCGATGCGCACGCCAATTTCGGCCGTGCGGTGCGCGACCGTGTAAGAGACGACCGCGTAGATGCCGACTGATACCAGCGCCAGCAGTAGCGGCGCAATCACCAGGAACATGCGCGCCGGGATCTTACGCAGCCACAGGTTCCGGTCCACATGCTCGGTCATGGTCCGCACGTTGTAGACGGGGAGCGAAGCGTCGAGTTCGCGAACCGCGCGTTGGATCTCCGCGGCGAATGTCACTTCGGTTCCGGGCCGTGCCCGCAGGTGAATCTCGGCCATCACCGAAGGGCGGTCGCGGAAGGCGAAGAACATTGCCGGCGTCGGCGGTTCGCCGAACGCTTCATAGGTGGAATCGCGAACGACACCGTTGATCGTGAACACACGATCTCGAGAGGTCAGCCGTCGCCCGACCACTTCGCCGGTCACGAACCGCCGGACGAACTCCTGGTTCACCATCACTTGTGGCCCGAGGGTGACGTCACTCATCCCGGCAAAGTCGCGGCCGGCGACGATCGGCACGCTCATCACCTTGAAGTAGTCGTTGCTCACGGTGTTGCTGAGCGCGCGATCCGGCGCGTTTTGAACCTGCTCTCGTCCCTCAAGCGTGAACGACCGCAGCGGCAGGCCGTGAATGTCGAGCGGCACTGAGGACGCGAGGGCCACGCCCTCGATGCCGGGCACGCTCCGAAGCCGTTCGAGCAGCCGCGTCGCAAACTGGCTCAGGCAGTTGCCGCAGCCCTCAAAGGTGGCGGCAGTCCCGCTCAAGTCGTAGGTCGCAAGCAGCAGGCCTTCGGTCTTGAAGCCGGGATCGGTTTCGCGCGTTTCCACGAATCCCTGGAAGAACAGGCCGGCGACGACCAGCACGAGCAACGCGAGACCCACTTGCAGGGCCATCAAGCCGTCACGCATCGCGCTGCGTCCAGCCGACTTCGAGCCGGCCCGCAGCGCTCGCAGCGGATCGACGCGTGCGAGTTGAATCGCGGGCGCCGCGCCAAACAGCAGGCCGGAGCCAAGACCCAGGGAGATGGCAAACAGCAAGCCGGCGCCGTCGATGCTGGTTTGAAACTTGACCGGCAGCGCGCCGTACGCGGGCATGGCCCTCAGCGCTTCGGTTCCCCACCACGCGATCACGATGCCGAGCGCCGACCCGAGCACGCCCAGCAGCAGGTTCTCGGCCAGCAGCAGCTTGATCACTCCGGCCGGTCCGGCGCCAAGCGCCAGCCTGACGCCGACTTCGCGCTGGCGCGACGTGGCACGCGCAAGCACCAGGTTGGCCGTGTTGCCGCACACCGCGAGCAGCACCAGCAGCATCACGGCCTGCAGGATGCCGAGTGCCGCGGTGATCATCTGTTGGGGGCCGCGCGGCGATCGCCAGTACGGCCGGATCTCGACGTCGAGATTGGCGTTCGACTGTGGGAACGCCGTGGCGAGATCGCGCATCGCCGCCGAGGCTTCGGTCTGCGCCCGCGCCTCGGTCGCGCCCGCGCCAAGCCGGCCCATCACCGAATAGCCGCGCTGTCCGCGATCCTCGAGCTCTCGGGAACCCGCCAGCAGAGTTGGCGCCATCGTTGCCGGCACCCAGAGGTCGAACTGCAGGCCCATGATCGTGCCCTGGAAACCCTCGGGCGTCACGCCGACGATGGTCAGTTCGTGATCGTTCACTCGCAGGCGCTGGCCCACGGCGGAGGGGCTGCCGCCGAAGCGCGTTTGCCAGTAGTCGTGGGAAATGACCACCACTGGATCGCTGCCCGCGCGCGCGACCTCCCGCGGTTCGAGGAAGCGTCCGGCCGCCGGGCGGAGGCCGAGGACGCGAAAGTAATTGCCCGACACCAGCAGCGAATAGGTCCGTTCGGTCCGGCTCGACTCGCCGACGCTCATCGGCGCCATGCGGAAGGCGAGCAGGTCGTCAAACGCGCCGAGGCGCCGATCGAGATCGTGATACTCGAGCCACGAAATGCCAGGAAACGTTCCGGTGTCGGCTTTCGGTTCCACCGTGTAGAAGCTGGACCCGTTGGTGACGCCCGGCAGCGGCCGCAAGGTGACGGCCTGAAGCCACGAGAAGACGGCGGTGTTGACGCCGATTCCTATGCCGATCGACACAATCACCACGGCCGCGAGACCGGGCGAGCGCCCGATCATGCGGAAGGCGTGTCTGATTACTCCCACGCGAATGTGCCTTCGCTGTCGCCGAAACTCTTGAGGTCGTCCAAGCCCAGGGAGTGTAATCCCTTCTACGCCTTCGGCGCCTTGCCGAACACCTCGACGATGGTGGCGGTGACGGTGCCGGTGTTCTTGAAGGTGTGCATGATGCCGCCCTTGAGGTCGATGACATCTCCCGCCTTCACCTCGACCGGCGGCTGGCCTTCGATCGTCAGCACCAGCTGACCGGTCAGCAACGTGAACACGTGATACGTGGCATCCGCGTGATTGTGCATGCGGCGGACGGCGTTCGGCTCGGCCCAGTCGCGCAGTACGCGAAAGTCCGGCCGATCCATCACGACCATCGATGAAATACCTGGATCGCCGGTGACCGGCCGTCCCTTTTCAGGTCCGCCAATCGCCTGGGCATCCCCCTTCGCCAAGGCTACGGTGGACAAGACGGGGGACAAGAATGCCTGAGTCGAGCAGAGCACAAACGCCGTGAGCAGTACGTATCGCATGCGGCCTATACTACCGTCCGGCATGGCCGCCCGCACGCTTTTTGCCGTCACCCTTCTGTTGGCCGGACGAGCCGACATCCTGGTGACGGGCGACCGAGATCTGCTCGACGTTGCCGGTAAGGCCCCGTTGCCGATACTTGACCCGCGCGGATTCTGGGATCTGCTGCGTAGGTCGTGAATCGTTCCGAAGAATCCACCCATCGTCGATCCATCGTGTTGCTCGTCCCGTTGCGTGGACGACGATGGCGGCGTGACAGGATCCGGATTCGCTCTTTGCCATGGGCGGACGCCTGCGTGCCATTTGTTCGGCTACTTCCTCATGGCTTTTCGAGCTCTATCCTTCGAGCCTGAAGCTCAGCCAGTCTCTTCTTCAGGTCGGCCATTTCCTTCTTGATCTTGCGCAGCTCTGTCTGGTTCTTGCCGCGCAACAAACGATCCGCGCCAAGCTCCTCGGCAATGTACTGCTCAAGCTGGCTCCTCAGAACCCTGATATATGGATTTCCCCAGATCGCACCTTCTCGGTATTCAAGTTTGCCGGCTCGGATGCCCTTCACAATGAAGTCCCTGCCCAAGCCATATTCCTTCTTGGCCGTTACATCGCTGAGGGTTGCCCCCTTGCGATTCCACTCTCCGTATTCCGCCATATCCTCATCTCCCTGGCCGAACGCCGCGGCTCAACACCATGTGCGTCCGTCGCTCTCATCAGTGCCGACTCCGGCGACGCGAGGGTTGCGAGTCTGGCCATGTCCGCGCGTCTCAGGTACAGCTGCGGCGGCCGGCTGCGCGGATTGTGCCACAACTCTCGAACGCCGTCGGTTCCACGCGCGTTAGACAGTGCTTTACTTCGAGAAGACGGGCTGCAAAGCTTCGATTCGCCGCCTCAAATCGACTTGCGGATTGACGTCGAGAAGATCCTCGATCTGGCTGATGTGTTCTCCGGCCGCCTTCATGTTGTCGCCTTTGTAGCGATCAGAGTCTCCACTTCGCGTGATGGCCTCCTGGTTCTCCCAGTGCCCAGGGGTCCAGCCGTCGTGCTCGACGACGAACTTGGCCCGGTCGAAAGGCTCCCGCTGCAGTGAAACAACGGCCGGCTGCCATTGCAACCTCGCGATCCAGTTTCCGAAGCCAGAGAGGACCCACACCATTACACCGACCGCCACGAGGCCTCCGACGCCGAAGTTGATGTAGTGCTTCATGTGGTGAGAGCGCTCGGGAAGATGCGCGCCCCAAATCTCGGCCCAGAGCTGAAGTACCAACCCGATCAACGCAACAATAGCGAAGACCCATTTCATGGTTGTTTCGATTACATCACGCTTCACGGCGTACGGGTTCTCACCGAAGAAACTCATGTTGAGTTGCGGGACGTTGAACCCGGTCAGAACTGTCAACAGCCCGGCCCCACCGACGAGGATCGATACGAGGTTGACCAATGTCCGGTCCATGATTCTTGTGTCGTCCAACGTCTGGCATCAGCCGCGGCGCGCTCGATTGGAAGCGCCGACGGCCGCATGCCATGTTAGGCTGCACGATTCGTTATCTTGCCTTGGTCGCTTGAACGAAGAGACTTCATTACCCTGGCACGTGATCGTAACAGGTCAGCGGACATTGGTTTCGCAGCAACGAGAGACTGGATCAAGTCCTGTCGTTGGCCCAACCCCTTCTTCATGGATTCCACGAGGAGGGTTCTCACCGCACCGGCTTCACCAAGGCGGACTGTGGCCTTCACGATTGCCACAACATCCTGAGACGTCAGATTGTCGTTAAAGCGAATCTCGATCTCTTCGAGGTCTGGGTGCGCAACCTTCGCTTCAGCACGGGAGATCGCCAGATTGACGTAGGCGTCGCCGCCGGTCTTCTTGATCAACTCCAATATCAGTTTCGCGTTCTCGACCTCACGAGAGAATAGATCGGCGTCGGAACTGTAGATGACCCTCGCGATTAAGAACTCGATTGGCAGATCCGTTTGAACGGGCGAGACATATGGCGAAAACCTTCTCTGGCCCAACACTCTCTCGATAATTGACTCGGTCGCCATGTTCGTTGCCAGCGCGTTCATGGCAGGAGGTTGAGCGTTCGGAATGGCGGGGGCCACCACGAATGCCGCCGCGACGAGAAGCACGATTACGCGAATTCTGATCGACGACATACCATCTCCTATCCACACGGGCAAACCCTCGCAGCCTAACTTTATATAGGTGGATGGCGCCAATTGCTGGTCAGTCATCCAGTTCGCCGCCGCTCGCGGCTGGGAACCAACCACCACTCGCGGGCATTATTGCCGCCATTCGATCGGGAGGCAAGTCCTCCTGCCCGTGCGAGTCACCGGAATTCAACGACACCCGAATCCGGGGATAGGTGGAAGGCGCCATTCCTGTCCCGCCCGGCCTCGAACGAGGACTGGCAGATATTCCTCAAGCGAACGGATTGGCATCGCCGGTCGGCCAGCACCGTCGTCGATGAACACCGGAAGACAAGCCCATCTGTTCGTGTGCCGGGAGGTGCTGCGTGTGAACGTGGAAGGGGTTGGTCATGGTCGCATCTGCAGAGCACAAACGCCGTGAGCAGTGCGTATCGCATGCGGCCTATACTACCGTCCGGCATGGCCGCGCGCTTCCTTTTCGCCGTCACCCTTCTGTTGGCCGCGCCAGCCGCCGCCGGCGCTCAGACGCCGGCGCGGACGCCCGATATTCATTTCACGCCGACGCGACACGTCATTGCCGACGCCATGCTGCAACTGGCCGGCGTGACCGCCCAGGACGTGGTCTATGACCTTGGCTCCGGCGACGGCCGCATTCCGATCATCGCCGCCCAGAAGTACGGCGCCCGCGGCATCGGCATTGAGATCGATCCGCGGCTGGTGACGCAGTCGTGGGGCAATGCCAACGACGCGCAGGTCGCCAATCGCGTCAAGTTCATGGTGGGCGACCTCTTTGAAGCTGACCTGAGCGAAGCTACCGTCGTGACGCTGTATCTCTCGCCGAGTATCATGAAGCGGTTGATCCCGACGCTTCGTGCGCTCAAGCCGGGCACGCGCATCGTGTCGCACCAGTTCCCTATGCCAGGCTGGCCTCCCGATGACCGGCGCCAGGTGGATGAGGCCGAGATCCTGTTGTGGAGAGTTCCGAAATGACGACTGCCGCGCCCGTGCTCGAGATCCGAGGCACGCTTGAAACCGACTATGCCGATGTCCTGACGCCGGCAGCGATCACCGCGCTCGAGCGCCTCGCGCATTTCGATCGCGACCGCAAGCACCTGATGGGCGCGCGGATCGAACGCCGGCGCGAACGCGCCGCGCACAAGCAGCGCATCGCCTTCCTCGATCCCAACGCGACGATCGGACGCACCCGCATCACCGTGCGTGACGCGCGGGCAGGCAACTTCATCGGCAGCGAGACCCCCGCCGATCTGCGCCGCCAGTGGATTCAAGGCACTGGACCCGCGGCCCGGCCCCATGCGTCAACCGAGGTCAGCATCCGCAACGTCGCCTACGCGCTCTTGTCCGGTGCCGATGGCTGGATGTTCGACGGCGAGGATGCACTGGGGCAGGTCGCGACGATGTCACTGGAGAATCAGCGGAATCTGAAGCTCGCCATTCACGACGACCCGGTCTTCATGACGGTCGCGGAACATGTGGCGGCGGAGATGAACGAGTGGGCCGCGGGGTTCTTCCAGCGGCCGATCGTCACCGACTGGCGCCAACAACTGCACTTCACCACCAAGATCTTCCGCGCTCGCGGCTTGCACCTCGACGACCGCCAGATTCGCCATGCCACCGGCGAAGGCTTCTCCGCCGCCATCGTCGACGTCGTCCTTTACATCGTCAACAACCAGAAGCGGCTTCGCGACCTGGGCGCGTCGCTGGTGTTATACCTGCCGAAGATTCAGACGGCCGAGGAAGCGGCGCTGTGGAATGACATTCTGGACGGCCTCGAAGATCACCTCGGCCTCACGCCGGGGACCGTCAAGGCGTACGTCCTGGTTGAGCAGATCGAAGCCTGCTTTCAGTTGATGGAGATCCGGGCGGCGCTGGGACTGCACTTTGTTGGCTTCAATACCGGCCGCTGGGATTACATCAACAGCGTGTCGGACGCGATGGCGTGGGACGCGGACTTCATCAATCCCAACATCGACGCCATCGCGATGACCTACGGCTACATGCGTCACTACGAAGATCGCGTGCGCCGTGCCGTGAACACGCCCGACCGCGCTGGCCGCGTTGCGTTGTGGCAAGGCGGCATGGAGCCGAACATTCCCGTCGGCTCGGCGGCCGGCGTGGCGGCCGGCATGAAACGCGCGCTCGCCGGCGCCGAACGCGAGCAACGCGAGGGCGCGAGCGGCAAATGGGTGGCCCACTGGAAGATGGTGCATATCGTGCGGCCGGTCTGGGAGAAGCTTGGTGACGCAAACCAGATGGGCCGGGCCTGTCCGCCGCTGACCTACACCGGCGCGGACGCCGCTTGCTTGACTAAACTGGAACCGGCGCCACGCACCGTGCGTGGGGCGCGCGATCTGATCAGCGTGGCGATTCAGTACGGCAACGCGTTTGGCCAGGGATTGCAGGCGGCCGCGCTGAAGCCGGCGGACTTCTTCGGCAACGACGATGTGCTTTACCTGATGGAAGACATGGCGACGGGTGAGATCCGTTTGAGCATTCTGTGGGAATGGCTGCATAAGCACGCCGTGCTGACCGAAGGCGACCACGCCGGCGAGACGTTCTCGGCCGACCTCTGCGCGCGGCTGATCGACGAGGAATACGCGAAGCTGCTGACGGCCGCCGATCGTGACGTGCATGAGGTGTCGAAGACCACGACGCTACCGATTGCCCGCGAGATCGTCGCGACCTACGTGATGGATGACGCCAAGCTGCCGTGGTACATCGATCTGCTCAACATCAACCTGGGGAATCACGATCTGATGGAAGCGCGACGACGCATCCAGTTGCTGGCGGACGCCTTCAAGGCCGACGGGACCCGAATTACCGCCAATCTGGACTTCTCGCGGGCCGCGGTCTAGGCAAAGCGCCGTCGCAACAGCA
>JBCKZH010000047.1:0-24998 GCA_038919385.1 Vicinamibacterales bacterium
CACGCCTCGACCGCCTCGGTGCCACTGTTGCAGAAGAAGGCACGCTGCAATCCTGAGAGCGTCGACAGGCGGGCCGCCAGTTGCCCTTGCAGCGGGTGGTAATAGAGGTTCGACGTGTGTACCAGCGTCTTCGCCTGATCGGCGATGACGGCCGCGAGGCCGGGATGCGCATGGCCGAGCACGACGACGCCGATACCCGAGATGAAGTCGAGGTAGGCGCGCCCTTCGGTGTCGAACAGACGGGTGCCTTCGCCGCGGACAAACACCACCGGCTGCCGCTTGTAGGTCTGCAGCACATGCCGCGCTTCGAGCGCGGTTACGGTCTCGGTCGTTGTCGTCACGGCTATCTCACAACCCTCGATGTGGCGCTGGTCTTCTCGAGCGCGACGGCCTTGGCAATCCGCCGCACGTCACGCCCGTCGATAATCACGACGCTGCTCGCGCCGGTCAGCGCCGCCTGGCACGCGGTGAGCTTGGCCACCATTCCCGCGTTCGCGGTCCCGGACGTCACCAGCTTCGCGATGTGGGTCTTGTTGAGGCGCGGGATCGTCTGGCCACGCTTGTCGAGCACACCCGCGGTCGCGCCGGCGATGACCAACCGCTTGGCTTTCACGCGCGCCGCCAGGCTGCCGGCGAGCGTGTCGGCGTTGACGTTGAATAATTGCCCTTCCTTCGACGAGCTGATGCACGCGATCACCGGAACGTAGCCGGCCTTGCACAGCAGCGCGAGCAACTCGGGCGCCGGCGCAGTCGCCACCGGCGCGCCGACCATGCCGAGGTCGACGGTGTCGCCGCTGGTGGCCTTATGCGGCGGGGCCTTCTTGACCGGCGCCACGCCGGCATCCGCGCCGGTCAGGCCAACCGCGCGGCCACCCGCGGCGTTGATGGCGGCGACCAACCGCGTGTTGATCGATCCCGCCAGCACCGAGACGACAATCTCCAGCGTTTCGGGATCGGTCACGCGAAGGCCGTCGACCTGGCGCTTGGGAATACCGACCTGCGCCAGCGACGCATCGATCTCCCGGCCCCCTCCGTGCACGACGATCAGCGGCCGCTTCTTCGCGGCCTGCTTGATCACCTGGCCGATGGCGGCGAGACGGTCGGCGCTCTCGATGAGCTCGCCGCCGAGCTTCAGGACGACGGGACGCTTCACAGCAAGCCGGCCTTCTGGTCGAAGCCGAACATCACGTTGAAGTTCTGGATGGCCTGACCGGCCGCGCCCTTCACCAGGTTGTCGATCACGCTGACCACGAACACTCGGCCCGTGGCTTCGTCCACCTTCCAGCCGATGTCGCAGAAGTTGGTGTGCGCCACGTGCTTGATCTCCGGCAGCACGTCGCCGGTCAAGCGGACAAAAGGCGCCTTGGCGTAGGCCTGTTCGAACGCGGCGGTCACGGCGTCGGCGGTGGTGCCCGGCACGAGCCGCGTGTACAGGCTCGACAGGATGCCGCGATCGAGCGGGACCAGATGCGGCACGAACGTCACGCCACGCCCGAGCGCCTGCTCCATCTCCGGCGCATGACGATGGCCGAACGGATTGTAGGCGGCGACGCTGCCGTGGTTCTCCGAGAAATGCGTGCGCTCCGACGGCGCCTGGCCGGCGCCGGAAATGCCCGATTTCGCGTCGATCACGATGTCAGCGCCAGGCAGCAAGAGGCCGGCGCGTTGCAGCGGCAGCAGGCCCAGTAATGATGCCGTGGGGTAGCAACCGGGATTCGCGAGCAGGCTGGCCGTGCGAATGGCGTCGAACTCGAATTCGGTCAGGCCATAGGCGACGCCGCCCGGCAGCGATTTGGTCGCGGGATACCAACGCGCCCGCGCCGCATCGTCGCGCAAGCGGAACGCGCCCGACAGATCGATCACACGCACACCCGCCGCCAGCAACACCGGCGCAATCCCGGCTGACGCGGCTTCCGGCAACCCGAGAAACACCGCGTCGGCGTTACCGGTGATCGCCGCGAGATCGAGCGGCACAACCGTGCCGTCCCAGATTCGTGCGAGCGCGGGCAAGCGTCGTGGAGTACTGGTGGATTGCGAGCCCGTGGCGGCCGTGATCGTAACGTGCGGATGGCGGGCGAGCAGGCGGATCAGTTCCTGGCCGGCAAAGCCGGTGGCCCCGGCAATGGCAACGCGAATGGGCGCCTGTTGGCCCCGCTGGTCCCCTTCCGTTTCGTTCACGACTTGCGTCTCCATCTGCCTCGGGCCCTCGGTGCACTGTCAAGTTATGCGGCCAAAAGAAGTAGTTATACATACGTTATTCACAGCTGTCAACACGAAATTGAAGGCATTCCATGCTTCCTTGTGTATACTAATTCATTCAACCGCATAAATATGAAAGCCCAGCGCCTCTCCGCCATCATCGACGTCGTCGAGCACGAAGCTGTCCGCAGCCAGGAACAGCTGCGTCAGCGGCTGGCCGCCCGCGGCTTCGTCGTGACGCAAGCCACCTTGTCGCGCGATATCAAAGAGTTAGGACTCTTGAAGCGGTCGTCCGACGGGGCGTATCGGCCCTCGTCGATTGAGGAGACGCCGCCGCCCACGGCCCTGGGCACCTTGGGCAAAGCGCTGACGGAATATCTGATCAACATCGAACCGGTGCAGCAGTTGGTCGTGCTCAGGACCGGCGCCGGGCAGGCGCAGTTGCTGGGCCTGGCGATCGATCGCGCCCGCATGCCGGAGGTCGTGGGGACCCTCGCGGGCGACGACACGATCCTGATCGTCGCCCGTGATGCGAAGAACGCGCTGGCGGTCGTCAAGAAGTTGAGGGACCTGTCACGGTGAAGACACCAATCGTGATGGCCTACTCGGGCGGGCTGCGGTCGTCGGTGGCCATTCCCTGGCTGGCCGATCATCTGGCGACCGAGGTGGTGGCGGTGACGCTCGACCTTGGCCAAGCCACCGACCTTGCCGGGATTCGTGACCGGGCGCTGGCTGCGGGCGCCGTCCGCGCGCACGTCATGGATGCGCGCGACGAGTTTGCCCGCGACTTTGTGTGGCCCACCCTGCGTGCCGACGCGCTGGCGGATGGCTGCTACCCGATGGCTACCGCAATCTCGCGTCCGCTGATCGCGATCAAGCTTGCGGAGGTTGCGCGCATCGAGGGCGCGTCAACGGTGGCACACGGGTCGACCGGCCGCGACGCCGCGCGAGTCCACCAGCTGCTTCGCGGGTGCGACCGTTCACTGCAACCGGTCGCGTGCGCTGACGGCATGACGCCTTCTCAGGTGGTCGAGTACGCTGGCCGTCTCGGCATGGCCGTCCCGGCGCCGGAGGCCGATCGCATTGACGACAACCTGTGGGGCCGCACCGTTGGACGCTCGGCCGACGATGCGTCGCACGAGGCGCCCGAGTCATCTTTCAAGCGCTCGCGCGGCCTCGAGCAGACCTCCTCAAGTGCCGCCGTGGTGGAACTTGCGTTCGAATGCGGACTGCCGACCGGCATCAACGGTGTCGCGATGACCCCAGCGGAACTGATCGACAGCCTGTCGACGATCGCCGGTGAACACGGCGTTGGCCGGTTCGATCGCGTGAAACGTCGTGCCGATGGGTCTCGCTCACGCGTCCTCTACGAGGCGCCCGCGGCCGCCGTCCTTCATCACGCCCGTCGCGAGCTCGAGTTCCTGGCGGCGTCTGAGGGCCTGACCCGCTTCTCCCCGGCGGTGGCTGCCGCCTATGCCGGCGTGGTCGGCCGAGGCGAATGGTTCGACAGCCTGCGTGCTGGCCTCGACGCGTTCGTGTCGTCCACGCAAGCCGGCGTGACCGGCACCGTTCGTGTGAAACTATTCAAGGGCGACAGCCGCATCGTCGGCCGCACGCTCAACTGCTAACTTCGGAACTGCTAACTCTGAACTCTTCATGTCCCAACATCTCTGGTCCGGCCGTTTCGATTCCGCTCCTGATCCCGCGGCATTTGATTTCGGCGTGTCGTTCCCCTTCGATCGCCGGCTGTTTGAGGATGACGTCACGGGTAGCCTCGCGTGGGCCGACGCGCTGGCACGCGCCGGCGTACTCGATGCGGTCGATGCGAAGGCGATTGCCGATGCCCTCGCGGCGATTCTTGAACAGGGCCGCCAGGACCCGGCGTGGGTGAGCGGAGACGACGAAGACGTGCACAGCTTCGTGGAGCGCCAGCTCGTGGCCCGCGTCGGTGATGCCGGACGCCGGCTGCACACCGGCCGCTCGCGGAACGAGCAGGTATCGGTCGACCTGCGCCTGTATTTGCGCCGGCGCATCCCGTTGCTTCAGCAGAAGCTGCGCGCCACCATTGCCGCGTTCGCGGATCAGGCCGAGCGGGCGGGCGAGGCGTTGATGCCGTCGTACACGCACCTGCGCCGCGCCATGCCGGTGCTCGTCTCGCACTTCCTCTTGAGCCACGCCGCGGCGTTACGCCGCGATCATCACCGACTCGAGATGGCGCGCGAAGAGGCCAACGCGATGCCGCTCGGGTCTGGCGCCATTGCCGGCACCGGGTACGCGGTGGACACGGCCGCACTCGCCGCGCGACTCGGCTTCACCCGCGTCGTCGCCAACAGCATGGACGCCTCGTCCGATCGCGATTTTGCGGTGAGCTTTCTTCACGCGGTGTCGCTGTCGATGGTGCACCTCTCGCGCATTGCCGAGGACTTCATTCTGATGACCGGCGAAGAGTTCGGGTTCTTTGAATTGGCCGACTCGTCGGCCACCGGCAGCAGCATGATGCCGCAGAAGAAGAACCCGGATCCCCTTGAGCTGGTCAGAGGCAAGTCGGGGCGCGTGATCGGACACCTCACCGGCTTTCTGATCACGATGAAGGGCCTGCCGACGGGCTACAACAAGGATCTTCAGGAAGACAAAGAGCCGCTGTTCGATTCGGAAGACACGCTCGCGGTGTCATTGGCTGCGACGGCCGCGGTGATCGGCAAGCTCGGCCTCCATGCCGAGCGCACAGGGCGCGCGGCGTCGGGCTTATTGCTGGCCACCGACGTTGCCGACTACCTGGTGTCGCGCGGCATGCCGTTCCGGCAATCGCACGAAGTGGTCGGCGCCATGGTTCGCAAGCTCTTGTCTGAAGGACGTGACTTCGAAGCCTTGTCCCTGGCCGAATGGCGTCAGTCGAGCGACCTGTTTGGCGACGACGTGAAGGAGCGTGTGACGGCGGCGGCCTCGGTCCGGGCCAGGAAGACGCCCCAATCGACCCATCCGGACGCCGTTGCTGCTGCGCTGGCCGATCTGCGGGTCTGGCTTGCCCGGGGCACGGGCCTCTGATATATTCTCAGGTGCCCTGCGCCCTGCGGTCTACCGACCGAACAGGCGCTTCCCGCACTCAACACGACCCTCGGCCGCTCTCGTGTTCGCGGCCCGTGGACCAACGGTTCGACGCAGTAGAAGATTCAGTACCGATGCGGCTTGGCGGGAAGCCACTCGGGTTTTCGGGGGAGTTGCATGCAAGACCGCCGGCATCGGCCCGGCGACGCGCTGGACGACTATTGTCCGCGCGAGCGCCGTATTACGGACCACGCCATCGTGGCCATGGTTGACGACACCATCCAGCAAACGCGTTGCGGCAGTTGCGACGCCGAGCACGAATACAAGGGGGGCAAGGTCCCGGCGCCGCGCCGCAAGACCCAGCCGCCTGCGTTGTTCGTGCAAGTGCTGGATGGCCTGCAGGGATCGACACCGCGTCCTCAGTCGCCGCCCATCGCCCATCCACCGGGTCTCGACGCCGCGCCGGGCGTACCCGTCGCTACCTCCACTCCCGGGGTTGAATCCGCACCTCCAATCGCCGCCCACCCTGCTATTACTGACGCGCCACCGGTGAGCGAGAACGATCGGGATCGCGAAGGCGGCTTCAGACGGTCGCTGATACGAGCAACCTTCCCCAAGCTCGAAGGCGCCGTCCCCGCTCCCCGCGCTCTCCCCGAATTCACCATCCAATCCCTGAACAACCGAGGTCGCAACAACGGCGGAGCGCAGCGCCAGGCCGCTGGCGGCGGTGGCGGCGGCAAGTTCCGCGGACGTCGCCGGCCCGCGGGTGGCGGTAGCCAGGACCACCTGGGACCGATGCGCTTCCGCGAACACGGCAGCGGTCAGGGCCAGCAGGGCCAGAATCAGGGACAGGGGCCAGGCCAGGGACACGGCCAGGGCGGCGGACGCCGCCGCCGTGGTGGGAAAAAGAATCGCTGATGGCAGACTTCACGGGCAAGGTTGGATTGATCGTCGGCGTCGCGAACCACCGTTCGCTCGCCTGGGCCATCGCGCAGGCCACGGCCCACGCGGGCGCAAAACTCATCCTCACCTATCAAGGCCGTTTCGAAGAGCATGTCGGTGAACTGGCGGACACGCTGGATCCGAGGCCACTGGTGTTGCCGTGCGACGTGCAGAGCGACGATCAGATCGCGGCGGTGTTCGCGAAGATCGAACAGGAGCACGGCGGGCTGGATTTCCTGGTGCATGGCGCGGCCTTCGCGTCGCGCGAGGAGATCACTGGCGGCTTTCTGAAGACCTCGCGCGAGGGCTTCAGGCAGGCGCTCGACATCAGTGCCTACTCGCTGATCGCGCTGACCCGCGGTGCGCAGCCCCTGATGGCGAAGCGCGGCGGCGGCAGCGTGCTGACGCTCACGTTTCTGGGCAGCGATCGGGTGTTTCCCAACTACAACGTGATGGGCGTGGCGAAGGCCGCGCTTGAATCGTCGGTCCGCTACCTGGCGGCCGCCCTGGGCCCTGAGAACATCCGCGTCAACGCGATCTCGGCCGGGCCGGTGAAGACGCTGGCGGCCGCGGGCATCGGCGGCTTCTCCGCCATCCTCGGCGTGGTGCGCGAGAAGGCACCCCTGCGCCGCGCCATCGAGACCTCGGAAGTCGGCGACGCCGCGGCGTTTCTGCTGAGCAACGCCGGCCGCGGGATCACCGGCGAGGTGCTGATGGTCGACGCCGGCTTCCACGTCATCGGGATGTAATCAATATTCTTCGGTGAGGATCCGGTCGGTCCTCACCCCAACCCCTTCAAGCAGCCGCCTGGTGTCGCTGACCAACTGCGGTGGTCCGCAGATCAGGCACCGGGCGTCGCCTGCCGGTAAGGCCGTGCGCAACAGTTCCTGATCGATCCGGCCACGACGGCCCGGCCATGGGCCGCCTTGGTCGCGGGTCACGGTGAAATAGACCTTCACGCGACCGGCGTCCTGCAGCGCGTCGAGCTCGGGACGAAACGCAAAGGCTTCGGGCGAGCGGGCGCTATACGCGACGGCAATCGCCGCGGTATGGGCGCGCGACAGCCGTTCCATCAGCATCGACCGCAGCGGTGCGATGCCCGTGCCGCCGGCGATCAACAGCAACGGATCGCTGGCCGATTCTCCCGGCAGGCCAAAGGTGCCGAATGGGCCCTCGACGTCCAGCTTGGTGCCCGGCGCCGCCAGTTCCAGGTGCGGGTCGAGCGCGCCGCTGTCGTCGATCTGCAATAGCAGTTGCATGACGCCGGTTCGAGTGACTTCCCATGGCGCCGAGGCGATGGAGTAAGGCTTGCGTAACGGTGAACCGTGCAGGCCCACCATGACGGCCTGGCCGGCCGTGAAGGCAAATGGCGAGGAACCGGCGTCGAGCCTGAGGATGCGGGTGCGGGGTGTTGCGAGAACGACCTCGCGGACGGTGAATGCGGTCGGGGGCACCGCCCTTTACAGTACTCCGAAGCCAGCCCGTTGAATGTCGATCTCGGTGATCTCGGTGATCTCGGTGGTCGTCGACGGCAGCGGCACATTCACGGCCGGCAGGCGGTCGGTGCCGGTTGCGGTACGCTGAACCTGCACGCGCTGCTTGCGCCGCGACTTGTCGCGATACATGCGGCTGTCGGCCGTGGCCAGCAGCGCTTCGTAGCTGTCGCCGTCTTGCGGGTAGATCGCCGCGCCCACGCTGATGGCGAGGGGCAGCCGCCGTCCCGGCCTGGCCTCAAACAGCACATCGTCGACGGTCCGCTGCAGTTCCAGCCGCTTGCGGTCGGCCTCTTCGGCGCCGCAGCCGGAGAGCACGACGATGAACTCGTCACCGGCGTAGCGGACGCAGATGTCGTACGGGCGGATGGCAGAACGCAGCACGGTGGCGACTTCGCGCAGGGCGCGGTCGCCGACGTGGTGGCCGTGGCTGTCGTTGATTTCCTTGAAGCTGTCGAGGTCCATGACGAGCAGCGCCACTTCGGCCTTCAGGCGCTCGGCGCGCGCGAGTTCGCGCGTCAGGTGCATGAACATGAAGCGCGTGTTAGGCAGCCCCGTGAGCAGGTCGGTCAGCGAATCTTCCTGCGTCTGCTCGAAGACGATCGAGTTATGGATCACGGCGGAAGCCTGCTCGCTCACGCGATCGAGGCGGCGGCGGTGGTCGTCGGTGTAGAAATCGGCCTGCGTGGAGTAGACCGTCAGCGTCCCGATGAAGCGGTCGCTGAACACCAGCGGCGCCACCAGCGCGGACTGCAGCGTGGTGGGGACCGCGGTGAGGCCGGCGGCTTCGAATTCCGCGCTGGGCCGTGCGTTGACCAGCGGCCGGCGGTTGCGCGCGACCCAGCCGGAGAGACCCTGGCCGGCGCGCACCGACATGGTGCCAATCGCCTCGGCCTCGACCCCGGTCGCGAAGCGGCAGCGCAAGGTGTCGGCTTCCTCGTCGAACAAGAACAGCGCGCATGACGAGAACGGCACCAGGTTGGTCAGCTTCGACGAAATCAGCGCCATCGTGTCGGACACAGCCAGGCTGGTGCCCATGGTCTGCGCGATCTCGTAGAGCGCGTAGATTTCGCGATGCGCGAGCGCGATGTCCTCGAACACCGTGCTGCCCTTGGGCGATTCGGGCTGGAAGCCCACGGCCGGACGGCCGCGCTCGTTGGTCGGCTCGAGCGACAGCCGGCGCGGCGTGGCGGTATCGATGGTGCCGGCGGCGGCCGCCATCTCCGCTTCCATCGTGATGAACATCGCGACCACGGTTGGGTCGAGCGCGCGCCCGGCCTCCTGCTGGAGGAGCGCGAGCGCGGCATCGTGGGTCATGGCTTTGTGATACGGGCGGTCCGACGTCAGCGCGTCGAAGTAGTCGACCACCGACAGGATGCGCGCGCCGAGCGGGATCTCTTCGCCCTTGAGGCCCTGCGGATAGCCCTTGCCATCCCAGCGTTCGTGGTGGCTGAGGATCAGCGGCGCCACCGGATACGGGAATGGCACGCCGCTGATGATCTCGGCGCCAACCTGCGGATGCACGCGGATCTTCTGGAACTCCTCCTGTGTCAACGGGCCGGGCTTCGAGAGGATGTGCTCGGGCACCGCGAGCTTGCCGATGTCGTGCAGCAGGGCGGCGGTCTTCACGCCCTGGATTTCGGTATCGGACATGCCCAGGCCGCGCGCGATACCAGTGGCATATACCTGCACGCGGCGAATGTGGGATTGCGAGGTCTGATCCTTGGCGTCAATGGCCAGCGCGAGCGCTTCGATCGTGGCCAGGTGCAGGTCGGCCATTTCCTCGACGTGCCGCCGCTCGTCGTCAATGCGACCGAGGTAGACCTTGTAGCTGCGGTAGGTGAGAAAGATCGGTGCAAGGGCGAGCATCGCGAGCGCCGCACCAGAGATCAGCACCGCCCAGGTCGCGATCGCGGCGGCACCAGCGCCGACGAAGTAGCTGGGCGCGCTCCACAGGAAGTTCTGGTTCCACACCGCCACGAACCTCTGGCGGGTGGTGAGGGCCACGGCGATGGCGATCAAGCACGTGTTGAAGGCGAAGTAGATCGTCGCCGCGGTCACGAGTGGCTTCGCCAGTCCCGGCACGTCGTGGGCGAGGGTTCCGGGCACGCCACCAAGCACTTCGTAGGCAAAGCCGGCCGCCTGCACGGTGATGGCGAGGCACGCCATGCTGAACAGCGTGCGATAGACCGGGTTCTTCACCTTCATCCGGAAGGTGCACTGGCTCCACGCGCTGATGACCGCGACGATCATCGTTTCGTTGGGGCCGAGCAACAGCAGCGCCGCGAAGTCCACCGCGTACGACACCGACATGGTCGCGCCACTCTTGGCGAGCGGCAGGCTGACCTTGAACGCCGAGGTAACCACGGAGGCGAGGAGGAGGACGGTGAAGAGATAGGGGCTCGCGAAGGTCGACCGCGGGCCGAGCGACACCACCAGCAAAGCGCCGATTGCGACCGTGGCGCCGATGTAGATCCGAGCTGGGAGCGGCAGGGAGCGCATGTGCGCTGATTCTTCTTATGAGCCCCAGACCGCCTTGGCTCGACTGGCTTCCGCAGCGGACCAAATCGAGCCTCGAGACGAATTGACGGGGCGCTGAGGGAGGCGTAACTTGTTCACGACTTGTGGAGCATACATGACTATAGAGTCATATACAAACTAAAATTATCAGTGATGGAACAGTCAGACCAACGCATCAAGGATGTAAATTGTTTATTTACAATAACTTAATTAGATATTACGTGGTAGATTATCTGTGCAAAATAGTGCCTTGAGCTCAGACATTGATAGGACATTAGACGACAATGTGGACCGCGCGAATGATCCCATTCAACTTCGGCCCCGTCGTCGTCCGCCCCCGGCTGCCGGTTCCAAGCCGTACTCATCGATCTTGCGGTAGAGCGTGCCGCGACTGATGTCGAGCACCTTGGCCGCTTCGAGCTTGTTCCACTCCGTCGCCTCGAGCACCCGGATGATGTGCGCGCGTTCCGCGTCGCGCAGCGACGGCAACCGATTCGAGGTCTCCTCCGGTCGCGGCATCGCGTGGCCGTGCAGGAACTCGATGTCGGCGGCGCGAATCGAGCGCCCGGGCGCGGAGAGGGCGGCGCGCGAAACCGTGCTCTCGAGTTCGCGGATGTTGCCGGGCCAGTGGTACGACGCCAGCAGTGCCTGCGCTTCGCTTGAGAACTGCTTCGCGTCGAGCGGCAATCCATTCGCCGCGCAGTAGCGGGCGAGGAAGCGGTTGGCGAGCACCGGAATGTCCACGGCGCGTTCTCGCAGCGACGGCAGCCGAATCGCGAACGCATTGATGCGGTAGTAGAGGTCCTCGCGGAAGCGGCTCTCGCGGACGAACATGTCGAGCGGACGGTTGGTCGCCGAGATCAGGCGGAAGTCGACGTGGATGGACTTGTTGCCGCCCAGGCGTTCGAATCGGTGCTCCTCGAGCACGCGCAGCAGTTTGGCCTGCGCCATCAACGACAGGTCGCCCACTTCGTCGAGGAACAACGTGCCGCCGTTGGCCAGTTCCAGCCGGCCGGGCTTGCGGTCGTGCGCGCCGGTGAACGCGCCCTTCTCGTAGCCGAAGATCTCCGACTCGAACAGAGTGTCGGGCAGGGCGGCACAGTTGACCGCCTGGAAATTCTCGGGCCCGCGGCGCGACAGCTCGTGGATCATGCGCGCGACGACTTCCTTGCCGGAGCCGGTCGGGCCCAGGATCAGCACCGAGATGTCCGACTTCGCCGCCGTGCGGATCCACTCGAAGATGGCCAGCATCTTCTCGTCGCGCCCGATCATCTCGCGGAAGCGCTGCACCGAGGGTGATGCGTCCTCGATGCCCAGGCTGGCGCGCCCCTCGAGGAAGATGTCGAGTAGCTTTGCCGCCGGCTCGGCCTCGGGCCGCACGGCGCCGTAGGTGGCCGGGTCGCCGGCGTGCTTGCGGACGACACCGAATTCGACGAGTTCTCGGACGCAGTTGTCCACGTCCTGCCGCATGCGCCCGAAGGTCTGCATGATGGCTTCCGTGCCGAACGTCTCCTCGACCCGCGCCGACAGGAACCGCAGGATGCCCGCCCGCAAGGGCGATTGCACCAGGTTCTTGAATCGGGCCTCGAGGTCCGGTGGTTCGGCGCGCTGGCTGCCGCTGCCGGCGTTGTGCCGGCGGGCGGCGAAGGTCAGGTCATCCACGCGACACCTCGGCGGCGGGTGGCGAGCCGGCGGACCGGTAGTACTGCGTCTGGTACTGCTCGATGAGCTGTTTCATGCGGACCGCGTCGGCCTTGCGATGACCATGACAGGCCACCGGCGTCGTGCCGCCCGTCGTTTCAATGAGCACGTTGGAGAAAAACAGATTGGTGTCAATGCTGACCGACGCCACATGCGCCACATGGATCGAATGTTCTTTTCGGCCGACCAGTTCCGGCGTGTAATGCACGACCGCCGTTGGCGTAATCAGCACCTGCGTCGGGAATAGCCGGTTGCCCCGCGACAGGCGGCTGGCGCGAAACACCTCTCCCTCGGCGAAAGGCTGGCCCTTCCACCAGAAGAACAGGATAAGGGCGGCGACAATGGCGGCCAGCACACCGGCCAGCGGAATCCAGACGTCCTCATTCACAGCCCAGATGCTACCCCATAAGGGCGCAACGCTGCCTGAAACGGCGGTCGCTCGCCGCTGATTTTGGCATACGCTAGACGCAATGCCGTACCGTTCCCCTGGCGCCACCAAAGGGCCCAAGTCGTTTCTCAAGGGCAAGCCAATCCGTTACTACCGTCCGAAGGGGAGCGCGGCCATCCGCAGCCTGATCGACGAAGGCTTTCAGGCCTTCAACGCCGCGCGCCTCGGCGAGGCCTGCCGGATTTACGGCGACAAGATGCTCGCCAAGCAGAACAACACGACGATCGCGCTGACCATCGCCGGCGCCATGACGCCCGCCGGCCTGGGGGGCTGCGTCATCGAGCTGATGGAGCGCGGACTGATCGATTTCATCATCAGCACCGGCGCCAATCTCTATCACGACCTGCACTACGCGCTGAACTTCACGTTGCGCCGCGGGTCGCCATTCGTCGACGACCGCGTGCTCTACGAGGAAGGTGTCATCCGCATTTACGACGTGCTGTTCCCAGCGCAGGTACTGCTCGATACCGATAGTTTCATTCGTGACTTCCTCGTGTCGAGCGGCCTCGAAGGCCCGATGTCGTCGGCCGAACTGCACGAGGCACTTGGCAAGCACCTGCTGAAGGTGCGGCCGGGCTGCGCCAAGTACTCGCTGGTGGCGTCGGCGGCCAAGTGCGGCGTGCCCATCTACACCTCGTCGCCGGGCGACAGTTCGATCGGCATGAACGTGGCGTACCACGAGCTGATCAATCGCAGCACCCTGCAGGTCGATCCCAACAAGGACGTCAACGAGGTCTGCGCGATCATCCGCGCGGCCGAGAAGAACGGCTGCGTCATCCTGGGCGGCGGCTCGCCCAAGAATTTCTACCTCCAGGGCCAGCCCACGTTGTGGGAGGTCTACGGCATTCCCAAGGGCGGCAACGACTACTTCATCCAGATTACGACCGACTCGGTGGTGTGGGGCGGCCTGTCGGGCGCCACGCCCGCCGAAGCCGTGAGCTGGGGCAAGGTGAATCCCAGCGTGCTGCCCGACACCGCCGTGGTCTACGCCGACTCCACCATCGCCTTTCCGTTGTTCTGCGAGTACGCGGTGGGTCACAAGAACGGCCGCCGCCGGCGCAAGAATTTGCTGGCGCAGCGTGACACGCTGGTGAACGACCTCGAACGCGAGGCGCGCAAGCAGATCAAGAAGCGCAAGAAGTAGGCGAACTGTGCATGGCGAACAGCGAATAGCGAGTAGCGAATGGGTACCCTGTGGTCGGAACTGGGCCCGGTGGTCGAAACGGTTGCGGAACGCCCGCGTGTGTATGCCGACGCGAACGTGCCGTCGGGCCTGGTGCGCTACATGCGCGAACAGTTGCGATGGGACGTCGTGTTCGTGATGGATCAACCCGACCTGCGCCGGGCCCGCGACGCCGAGCACTACCGGCTGGCCCGCCAGCTTCGGCGCACGCTCGTGACGCTCGATCGCGATTACCTGGATGACCGGCAGTTTCCGCCCGGCCAGGGCGCCGGAGTGCTGGTGATGGCCGCGCCGGACGAACGCGCGCTCTCGGTGTTGCTCAAGCGCATCGACGAGCAACTCTTTACCGGCGCGCCGTTGCCGCTTGACGGGCGAAAGCTGCACGCGCACTCTGATTGGCAACCTGAACATGCCTAAACTGACGCTGGGCGTCGACCTCTCGAACCTGCTCGCGCGCGTGGTCGTCGTCAACGACGGCGGAGAAGTGCTGGCACGTGGGCAGATGCCACCCGCGACGGGCAATATCGCCGACGCCTTGCGCGACACCGCTCGGCGCGCCATCGCCGGGGCCGGAGGGAAAGTCTCGGCACTGGCGGTCGCCTTGCCACAAGCCGGCGACCAGGTGCCGGCCGAGTTGGCCGCCGCGCTATCCGAGGTCGCGCCCGGCATCCGCGAGGCCACGCCGATCGCCGCCGGCACGGCCGCCGCGATTGCCGAGCAGTGGTGTGGCGCCGCGCGCGGCCTGAAGCAGGTGATCACCTGCGCCATCGGTGAGCATGTCACCGTCGGCGTCCTGATCAACGGCGAGCCGTGGTTCGGGGCGCACGGCCTGGCCGGCTCCATCGGGTGGCTGGCGCTCAATCCCGTGGAACGCGAGGACTATCGCCGCTACGGTGGCCTCGAAGCCGAAGTGGCGGCCGCCGGCATCGTCCGCCGCCTGGTGTGGCGGATCAAGTCCGGCGATCGGTCCGCCGTCGCCGACCACGTCGGCGGTGACCTCACGCGCATTACCGCCGACGATGTGTTCCAGGGCGCGCGAACCGGTGATGGCGTGTGCATCTCCGTGGTGCGCGACACCGCGAAGTACGTCGGCATGGCGGTCGCAAACCTGGCGACCATCCTGGATCCTGAAGTCATAGTGCTTGGCGGCACGATCGCCGCGTCGGGCGACCTGATGCTTGAAGCGATTCGTCTCGAATGCAGCCGCCGGCTGCGGCCCGCCCAGACCGAGCGGGTGCGCATTGTGCTGTCGACATTGGGCGCCGACGCGGTGGCCATTGGTGCCGCGCGCGCGGCCGCGCGCGCCGTCGTATGATCGTTCTCGCCGGCGGCGACCTGGTCCTCCCGGATCGCGTCGTCGAGCGGGGCACTCTCGTGATCGTGGACGGCCGCATTGAAGCCGTCGAATTGCGCAGCATCGACGGGCCGGCCGGCGCGACCCGCATCGATTGTTCGGGCCACGTCATCACGCCAGGCTTGATCGATGTGCACGTCCATGGTGTCGAGGGCATCGACGTGCTCGATGGCGGACGCGCCGTCGCTGAGGTCGCGCGCCGGCTGCCGAAGTTTGGCGTGACGGCGTTCTGCCCGACGTCGGTCGCGTGCGACCCGCCCACGCTGGCGAGTCTGTTGGCCGCCGTGCAAGCCGCGCGGTCGGCGCGCGAGCCCCGGTCGGCGCGCGTGCTGCCCGCCCACCTCGAGAGCAACTTCATCAACCCGGAGTGGAACGGCGCGCAGCCGCGGCGGTGTCTGAGGCTGCCGCCGGACGGAACGTTAGAGGTCAGAAGTGAGAAGTCCGAAGGGGATTTCAGCGCTCGCGATATCCTCGCCGTGATCGAGGCGCATCGATCGGCCACGGGCATCATCACCCTGGCGCCGGAGCTGCCGGGTGGCATGGACCTGGTCCGCGACTTGGTCGCCGCGGGACATCGCGTGTCGCTCGGCCACACTGGCGCCACCTACGAAGAGGCGCGGGCCGCGATCGACGCCGGCGTGTGCCACGCCACGCACCTGTTCAATCGCATGTCGTCGATCGCGTCCCGTGCGCCGGGAGTGGTGGGCGCGGTGCTCGAATCAGGCGCCGTCGCGGCCGAGATCATCTGCGACCTCTTCCATGTGCACCCGGCGCTGGTGTCGCTCGCCATCCGGATGAAGACGGCCCGCCGCATGATGGCCATCACCGACGGCACGGCGGGCGCCGGGTTGCCGGTGGGTTCCCGCACGCGGTTGGGCGGGCAGGAGATTGTCGTCACCGAGCGAACCGCCGAGCTCGAAGACGGGACGCTGGCCGGCAGCATTCTGACGATGGATGCGGCATTCAGGAACCTGGTCCACCGCATCGGCCTCGCCCTCCCGGATGCTGTCCAGTTGTGTTCAGCGACGCCGGCGGCGGAGCTGGGACTGGCCGATGTGGGGGCCATTTCCCCAGGAATGACCGCCGATCTCGTCGTCTTTGGCCCCGGTCTAAGGGTCCGCCAGACCTACTTGTCGGGCCGGCCCGCGTGGGAACACTGACCATGGCCCGTCCGTCTATCTGCCTGAGGTGCTCGTGCTCAACACCGCGGATGGCAGCGTCACGGCGACGCGTCTCTCTGGCGACATCCAGGTGCGGTCGGGCGACGGCTCCATTCGTCTCGACCAGGTCACCGGCAAGCTCGACCTGGAAACCGGCGATGGCAGCATTGGATTTGAGGGGCGGCCGTCGGTGCTGCATCTGAAGACCGGTGACGGCTCGGTCCGCGCGCAGATCGACGTCGACACGGTCATGGCCGAGAACTGGGACTTGACGACCGGCGATGGCAGCGACGAGCGACGCGAGCGCCGCCGCGTAATGCGGACGCGCATGGGCGATGGCGGCAAGACCCTGCGCGTCCGCACCGGCGACGGCACCATCCGCATCGAGCGTTAGACGGCATCGGCATTCACACGGCATTCACGCAGGCTTGACATCGCATCCAGCGTCGTGTGAGCATCAGCACATCGTGATCGCCATGTTCAACCGTGCGTGTTGTTGTTGTTGTGGAGCCTCTGCTTCCGCGCCGCAGTCTGTACACATGAACGTGATCCCCTAGTCGTCACGTCCACGAACCTGAGTTCAGAACGGCCCGGAAGGCACGCGCTTTCCGGGCCGTTTTGCGTTTGCAGACAGTCCGGTCGGCGCTCCGATACATACGGTGCGGTGGCGAAGTGGCAAACGCGGCGGCCTGCAAAGCCGCTATTCAAGGGTTCGAATCCCTTCCGCACCTTTCAGCTCGCGCAGGAGGCTTGGACATGTCAGCGACTCGACCCATCGGCATCTATCACGAACACCAGGACTGGTTCCGTCCGCTATTTGACGAACTCGACCGGCGCGGGACGCGATACGAACGCATCGACGCGCGGCGGCACTCATACGACAGCGCAGGCCGTGATGAAGCCGCGTACTCGGTGGTGCTCAATCGCATGAGCCCGTCGGCGTACCTGCGCGGCGCCGGCCACAGCATTCTCTACACGCAGAATTACCTCGTCCACCTGGAGCAGTTGGGCGTGCGCGTGATCAACGGCTCACGCGCTTTCAGTCTCGAAACGTCGAAAGCCCAGCAGTTGACGCTGCTGCGTTCGCTGGGGCTGCCGTATCCGGCGGCCCGCGTGATCAATCACGGCAGCGAAGCGCCGGCCGCCGCCGACGGCCTGCGGTTTCCGATCGTCGTGAAGGCCAACATCGGCGGCAGCGGTGCGGGCATCGTGCGGTTCGATACGCCTGAGGATCTGGCGAGGGCCTCGGTGGAAGGCCGGCTCGATCTCGGTCTCGACCAGACCGCCCTGGTGCAGGAGTACATCCCCGCGCGAGGCGGCCACATCACGCGCGTGGAAGTGCTGGAGGGACGATTCCTGTACGCGATCAACGTCCACACCACCGGCGACACCTTCAACTTGTGCCCCGCCGACATCTGCCAGACCAATGATGGTGTCGCGTTGACGCGAGGCGCGTGCCCCGCCGACGCGCCGAAGAACAACTTGCGAGTGGAGGCGACGACGCCCCCGGCCGGCGTGATCGCCGAGGTCGAAACGATCATGGCCGCCGCGGGCATCGAGATCGGTGGCGTGGAGTACATCGTCGATGACCGCGACGGGCAGCGCTACTACTACGACATCAACGCGCTCTCGAACTTTGTCGCCGACGCGCCGCGCGTGCTCGGGTTCGATCCGTTCAAGCGGTTGGCCGATTGGCTCGAGCGCGAGCAACGGCAGCCAGACCCGACGCCGGTGTCGGTGCCGTCAGGCTTGGTCGAGGGCGCGACGCGATGGTGACGGCCCGGCGCTGCGGGCCCTCGCCGCGCTGACCCTATCTTGGCGAGCGGTTGGCGTAGCTGCTCGGATCGAGCACGCCGGCCGCCGCGAACGCATCACGCCGTTCGCGGCACTTGCTGCACAGCCCACAATGCAGTGGCAGCGCAACGGCCTCACCCGCCCGACCAGCCCCCCCCGTCTCACCCGCCGCAGGATTCATGCACGACAGCGTCAGTTCCAACGGCACGCCAAGCGAGACGCCGCGTCGAACGACCTGATCCTTCTCCCAGTCCAGGAACGGCGTGGCGATCTCGATCGAGTGGTCCAGACCGAGCGACAACGCGGTAGCCATCGCGGAAAAGAACGCCGGACGCGCATCGGGAAATGGATTCCCAGCCAGTGGTCCCAGCGCAATGCGATGCGCATCGGTGCGGGCGGCAACCAGCGCGGCTTTCGTCAGCAGCACGAGGTTGCGACCGGTCAGGTAGACGTCTTCGTCCGGTGTGTCGTAGGCCGGCGGCACGCCGCGAATGGCCCAGTGCGTGGGCGGGTAGACGTCGCGCATGGTGAACTCGACCCGCGCGAGGGGTGACACTCTGCCGCTGAAGACTGGCGCGGTCAGCAATCGCTCGAGCATGGCAAGTTCGCCTGGCTCCCACACGAGGCCCACGCTCACGTAGACCGGTGTCACCGGTCCGTTCTGGGCTTCGTGCGCGGCGAGCACCGCGCTATCGAGTCCGCCTGAAAGTAGGACCAGTGTGTTCATGGGGCTATGATCGACGCCCGTGATCATAGTCTTTGACCTGGATGGCACGCTGATCGATTCGGCGCGCGACCTCGCCGAGGCGGCCAGTGAGCTCGTTCAGGGCCTTGGTGCGCCGCCGCTGTCGACGCCGCAAGTGGTGACCATGGTGGATGACGGGGCGCCGGTGCTGGTGCGTCGGGCGCTGGAGCAGTCGGGCCTCGACCCCAACACGCCTGGCGCGGTCGAGCGCTTCCTGCGAATCTACGATCGGCGCCTGATGGATCACACCGTCGGCTATCCTGGCATTCGCGAGGAACTCGCGCGCGCCACGCGCCGTGGCCCGTTGGCGGTGCTGACCAACAAGCCGCTGGGACCCGCGATTGGTCTACTCGAGGCCTTGGGTTTGCGGGGCTTCTTTCACCGAATTATTGGTGGCGACGGCGAATACGGGCGCAAGCCAGACCCCGCGGGGCTTCACGCCTTGCGGGCCTTGGCGCCTGGTGATTCCGTGGTGTTGGTGGGGGACTCGCCGGCTGATGCGCAGACTGCCGTGGCTGGCGCCTGTGTGTTTGTGTTTGCCCGCTACGGGTTTGGCGCCGTCAAGTTTGGAAACACGCCGCCGGAGACCCCGTGGGTCGTCGATCACCCGCGCGATCTGTCGGCGGTGTTCGACCTTATTCCGTAACGAGCAACTTTGATGCGGCCCGCGCGCCAATGGTCATGCGCGCGTCATTCTGCCCCTTGAGGCGCACGCTGTCCGACACTTCGTCGCGGGCCTCGACTTCGATCGTCTGCCCCGGCTTCAAGTTATGGCTCTCAATGAAGCGCAGGAACGCGGCATCCTGATCGGTGACGCGCGCCACAGTCACGGGCGTATGGAGCGGGCAGGTCAACAGCGTGGCGAGGGTGCGATGCGGTAGCCGGCCATCGGCGGTGGGGATGGGGTCGCCGTGCGGATCGACCTCGGGCTGGCCGAGCATCTCGTCGATTCGCTCGAGCAGGCGGTCCGACACCACATGCTCCATCTGCTCCGCATCGTCATGCACCTCGTCCCATTTCATGCCGATCACCTGGACGAGGAACAACTCGATCAAGCGATGGCGCCGCAGCACGCGCGCGGCGAGCTTCTGGCCGGCGTCGGTCAGCCGCACGCCGTTGTACGGCTCGTAGACGACGAGGTCTGATTCGGCGAGTGCCTTGACCATGGTGGTCGCGGTGCCGGGAGCAATGCCCAAGGCGGACGCCAGTTGACCCATCGGCACGAGCTTCTGCCCGGGCGTCAGACGGGTCTCGCCGACGTAGATGGCCTTGAGGTAGTTCTCGACGGTGCTCGAAGGAAGCATCTATTTTTCAGCATGTTACCAGACTTGACGACCGATGGAGATTGACTTTTCGTGCGATGCCGTGATTTAATTTTGATTAATCAAAATTGACGCCTTATCTCATCCTCCTCTTCGTGATTGGACTAGTGACGTTCGCGCCCGAATACGGCGCCGTCGCCCTGATACGGAAGTATCGGCTGGCGCAGGCGCGCGAACGCACCGAGAACGCCCTCAAGCACCTGTTGCGCCAGGCCACCGACGGCCACGCCGCGTCGTTTGCGTCGTTGCAGGGCGTGCTGCACATGGGCGATGGCCAGCTCATGGCCCTGACACAGCGCCTCGAGCGCGAGGGCCTCGTCCGCTCCGAAGGCACACAGTTCCAGCTCACGCCCGAAGGCGAGCGCGTCGCCCTTCATGTCTTACGCGCCCACCGGCTGTGGGAACTGTATCTCGCCGACGAATTGGGCGTGCCGATCGATCGCGTGCACGAGCAGGCCGAACGGGCCGAGCACGGCCTCAACAAAGAGCAACTCGATCGGTTGTCAGCGTCGATGGGTCACCCCGAACTCGATCCCCACGGCGATCCCATTCCGACCGGAGATGGCGTGGTGCCGGAATCACGGGGTACGCCGCTCGGCAGTTGGCCGCCATCTACGCCAGGCCGGATCGTCCACCTGGAGGATGAGCCGCCGCTGGCCTTCGCGCAGTTGTCGGCCGCGGGGCTGCGGCTCGGCCAGGTCGTCAGGGTCATCGACCGTTCGCCAACACGCGTGGTGTTGAGCGACGGCGAGAATGAGTTCCGCCTGGCGCCCATGGTGGCCGCCAACATCCACGTGGCGGCCGTCACGAGCGAACCGGTCGCGGACGCGTGGCCTGAAGGCGTCATCCCGCTTACCGGACTGCCATCCGGGGCATCGGCCGAGGTCGTGGCGCTGGACCCCGCCTTCCGCGGGTTCGCGCGCCGGCGCCTCCTCGACCTCGGTTTCACACCCGGCGCACGCATTCGCAGCGACCTGACCACCTTTGCGGGCGATCCGCGCGCCTATCGGCTGCGCGGCACGACTATTGCGCTGCGTCGAGAACAGTCAGATCACGTGCTTGTCAAGCGCTTGGCCTGACACGTGTGAGAACCCCATCATGAGCGTCGAACACAACTGTGAAACCTGCCCGGTGCACGCCGCGATGGCGCCGCTGGGCGCCGCGGTCGGGGCGTTCGACCGCGTGGTCGCGCTCGCCGGCAATCCGAACACCGGCAAGTCGACGCTGTTCAATGCCCTGACCGGTTTGCGACAGCACACCGGCAACTGGCCTGGCAAGACCGTGACACGCGCCGAGGGCGGGTTCCAGTTCGCCAGCGTGCGCTACAAGCTCGTCGATCTGCCAGGCACCTACTCGCTGCTGTCGGCCTCGGACGATGAAGAGGTGGCGAGAAATTTTCTGCTGTTTGGCCGCCCGGACTGCACCGTGGTGGTGGTCGACGCCAGCGCCCTCGAGCGTAACCTCTACCTCGTGCTGCAGGTGCTCGAGATCACCGACCGTGTGGTGGTGGCCGTGAACCTCATGGATGAAGCGAAGCGCCGCGGCATCGAGGTCGATACGCGCAGCCTCGCGCGCGACCTCGGCGTGCCGGCCATTCCGATCGTCGCGCGCACGAGCGAAAACATGATGGCGCTGCTTGGCGAGGTGGCCGCCGTGGCGTCGGGCGAGACCGTGACCCAGCCGCTGCGCTGTAAAGGCACTCCGGCGTTCGAGCGCGCGGTCAGCAAGCTGGTGCCGATGATCGAAGCGGTCGCCCCCGGCGTGCCGAACGCCCGCTGGATCGCCATTCGCCTGCTCGACGGTGACGTGCCGGTCGAGGAAGCGCTGACCAGTGGCCGGCTCGCGGAGCTGGTGGTGCGCCAGCAGGCGCCGGATGCGCGCTTCAGCCGGAAGATCGCGCTACAGGGAGCGCAATGAGCGAGCCCTTGGCAATAGCCACCGGCGACATCATCCGCGAAGCCGCGGCGCTGCGCCGTTCGCTTGACGCCAGCTTCCGCGAAGAAGTCGTGACCTCATTGTACGGAGAGGTGGAGCGCATCACGCGGCGCGCGGTTCAGGACGCCGGGTCGGGGCCACTGGAACTCGACCAGCGCGTCGACCGCATCGTCACGTCGCGGCTGCTGGGGCTGCCGTTGATGCTGGTGATCCTGGCGGTGGTGTTCTGGCTGACGATCGTCGGCGCCAACGTGCCGTCGCGGATGCTGGCGACCGCGTTCTTCTGGTTCGAGGACGTGGCCGCGGGCTGGTTCACCGAGGCCGGCATTCCCTGGTGGATTACCGGCTTCATCTGGCACGGTGTCTATCGCGGGCTGGCCTGGGTGATCAGCGTGATGCTGCCGCCGATGGCGATCTTCTTCCCGCTCTTCACCATCCTCGAAGATCTCGGTTACCTGCCGCGCGTCGCCTTCAACCTCGACTACCTGTTCAAGCGCGCGGGCGCCCACGGCAAGCAGGCATTGACCATGGCCATGGGCTTTGGTTGCAACGCCGCCGGCGTGATTGCCACGCGCGTGATCGACTCGCCGCGCGAGCGGCTGGTCGCGATCCTGACCAACAACTTCGTGCCCTGCAACGGCCGCTTCCCGACGTTGATCATGCTCGCCACCATCTTCGTCGCGGCGGCCTTTCCGCCAGCGGTGGCATCGCTGGTGGCCGCCGGGTCGGTGGTCGGCATCGTGCTGGTGGGCGTGGCCTTCACGCTGATCGTGTCGTGGGCGCTGTCGCGCACGGTGCTGCGGGGCGAGGCCTCGGCCTTCACGCTCGAGTTGCCGCCGTACCGCCGGCCGGCAATGGCGCGCATCCTCTACACCTCGCTGGTCGATCGCACCATCTTCGTGCTGTGGCGCGCGATTCTCACCGCCGCGCCGGCCGGCGCGGTGATCTGGCTGCTGGCCAACATCTCGCCCGGCGGCGTGAGCCTGGCGACGCGGACCGCCACTGTTCTGGATCCGCTCGGCTGGGCGATGGGGCTCGACGGCGTGATCCTGCTCGCCTACATCATTGCGATCCCCGCCAACGAGATCGTGGTGCCGACCATGCTCATGGTCTATATGTCCCAGGGCATGATGACCGAGCTCGATTCGATGGATGGCCTGCGCGCCCTGCTGGTGGACGAGCACGGCTGGACGCTGCTGACCGCCGTGAACCTGATGCTGTTCTCGTTGCTGCATAATCCCTGCGCGACCACCATCATCACCATCTACAAGGAGACCCTGAGTGCCAAGTGGACGGCGATTGGCGCCTTGATGCCGCTGGCCCTCGGCTTCATCGTCACGATCTTCACGGCCACCATCGCCCGCGCGTTCTTTGGATTCTGAATGTCGCTGCGGACGGCGTTCGACACCCCCGATCGCAAGCGCGCCCACACGCGTGCACTGTTCGCCACTATCGCCGACCGTTACGACCTGATCGCTGCCGTGCTCTCGTACGGCCAGGACGCACGCTGGAAGAAGCGGCTGGTGCGCATGGCCGGGGTGCGGCCGGGCGAGCGCGCGCTCGATCTCGCCTGTGGCACCGGCGACATCGCCTTTGCCGTCGCCGCGAACGGGGCGAGGGTCGTCGGCCTCGACATCACGCCGCGCATGCTGCAACTGGCGCGGCGGAAACCCGGCGTGGCGGCCTTTCTCGCCGGCGACATGACCAGCCTGCCGTTCAAGCCGCGGACCTTCGATCTGGTGACGACGGGCTACGGCCTGCGCAATGTGCCGGACCTGACCGCGGCGATCGATGAGATCGCGCGCGTGCTGCGTCCCGGCGGCCGCCTCCTCTCACTCGACTTCAATCGTCCGCAGCCGGTCGTAATCCGCGCCGCGTATCTGGCGTACCTCACCGTCGTCGGCGCCGCGCTCGGCTGGCTGCTACATCGCGACCCCGACACCTATCGCTACATCCCGGCATCCATCCGCCGCTATCCGGGGGCGGCCGGCGTCGCCGCATTGCTGGCGTCGCGCGGGTTCACCAACGTCCGCGTGATCCCGCTGCTGTTCGGCTTGATGTCGCTGCACCTGGCCGAACGTCCGCGTTAACGTCCGCTCGCCTCGAAGCCGATGAAGGAAGTGATCCGGCAGCAGGATCTGTGCACCGCTGTGCAGTCACCGGCACTTTGGCACCGCGGCACTATGGCACCGTAGGCACCCTTGGCACCGTAGGCCCACCCTATTACTGTGGCTCTGGTTGAAGCTCTTCTCACCGCGATGGTTCGCGCCGACGGCGACGCGCTGGTGATGCACGTCGGTGAGCGGCCGTACGTCGTGGTTGGCACCGGCGCCCTCGACTTGTCGACGCAGATTCTGAACCTCGACGCGATGCAAGGGATGCTCCAACAGCTCTTGCCCTCGACGGCGCAAGATTCGCTCGAGGAGTTTGGCGCCGTCGAACACCGCTTGCCGCCGCACGACACCGATACCTTCACGGTGGTGGCGGCGCGTGGCGGCGATGACATCTGGATCGAGATTCGTCGCCGGCGTCACGCGCCCGTGTCCGCTGAGGTCACCGCGCCGGCGGCAGCAGTTGTTGAACCGCCGGCGACCGAGGAATGTGAACCGCTACCGACCGAGGCCGTTGAAGCACCATTTGAGTTCGCGCCGCCGGAGCCGGTGGTTTTTGCTGCCGCTGAGGCATCTTCCGCGCACGAGGCACCCGCCGAGCCCCGCCGAGCCTCCCGCAGAGGTGGCACCTGACGCCGCCGTCGCACCGGACCAGCGCGAACGGGCCACCGTCCTCCACATGACTCGCACGGTTCGCATTGAAGTCCCCGCGCGCGCGGCATCGGCCTTGTTCGTGACCTCGGACAGCCGCCCCTCCATCCGCGTCGAAGGCGACATCCGGCCGCTCGACGGCGAGGGCACCATGACGCGCGCTGACGTCGAGGCCGCCGTGACGGAGATTGTGCCCGCCGCTGAACAGGAAGCGGTGGGCCGCGGCGAGGCGACCGAGTGGATCACCGAGTTCGAGGACCTGGGCCGCATTCGCTGCATCACCTTCACCGATCACCGCGGCCCGGGCGTGGTGTTCCGCATGATCGCAACCCGCGCGGCCACGGCCGAGCAACTGGGCCTGTCGCGCGAGGTGCAGGCGTTCGCCACCGAACCGC
>JBCKZH010000048.1:0-24841 GCA_038919385.1 Vicinamibacterales bacterium
TGGGGCCGGTATCGGTAGATATGGCCCGCGTAATGCTCGTCCCAATGCCTGGCGTCGGTGTCAACGGAGCACTCGAAACACTCTTATTGCAGTCGGCGGCTACTTCGGCAGCGACACTAAATTGTGTTGACGCCTTTGCTGTCTGCGCTGGATGTGGAAACTGGGCACACTCCCACGACGCGAAAATGAGGCTGCGTTGTCTAATCGCAGCCAAGTGTCGCGGAAACTCTGACATTGCGCTGACGCACATTTGGGGAAAGCGGGTAACCCTATCGACTTGAACCATGTTTGCTTCGATGCGCTTGTTCAACTCGTAAGCGATGTTCAGCGGGCCGTGGCTTGACCTTGTCTGCCGCAAGAACTCGCTTAAGCCCGGCTGTAAATCGGCGCATCGTGCCAGTCGCGTTATCGGCTGGCACGTCGCTTACGTCGTCCTCTCTTAAGTTGCGGGAACCTTGTTTCAGCACGTTTGCGGTAACTCCGAACCGGTAAGCGCAGTGCAGGTCAGGCGTTTGTTGATGATGCCCTTGAGGGCAAGTGCGAGATACCAAGGCGCTTGCGCTTCCCGGCGTGCATGTTGCGCGCTTTGCCACCGATGAAAGTTTCGTCGACCTTAACGTGGCCGCTCATCTTCCCGCCGTTCTCACCTTGCAAGGCGAGACGCAGGCGCGAGAGCATGAACCACGCGGATTTCTGAGTGGTGCCGAGCGACCGCGCCAGCTCGTAGCTGCTGATGCCGTTCTTGCAGTTGGTGAGCAGCCAGAGGGCCGGGAGCCACTTCTCAAAGCCAAGGGCCGAATCCTCGAAGATGGTTCCGACCTTGAGGGAGAACTGCGCCTTGGGGTGCTTCCCGTAGCACTTGTAGCGCCGCTGAGTCTCCAACCAAGTGACGTTGTCGCTGCCGCAGGTCGGGCAGGTCGCTTTGCCAGTGGGCCATCGGATCGCCTCGACGGCCTTCCGAGAGTTGTCGTAGTCCGCGAAACAGATGATTGCTTCGCGGAGGGTCCTGGGTTCGTTCGCGGTCGCCATGATGAACGCATCATGGCAGGAACCTAAGGGTTAGTCAAGTATATTATTACCGCTTCAGCCGGATGCTAGGAATGCGTGATGAGCGGCGCCGACTCGTAGTCCACCCGCCACACGCGCACCATCTCGGTCAGGGTGGCCCCCAGGTCACCCTTCGCCACGTCCTCCTGGAACCGGTCGATGAACAAGCCAATGCGCGGAATCAGCGTCAGGTCGCTGTCCAGTTCACACTGCGGAATCATGATGGTCGCGGTATACATGCGGCCCGCCTGCAGTCGGCCGGCGCGCAAGGACGTCAGCAAGCCCGCCACCGATTCGCCATCCACCGCGGTAGCCAGGCCCGGGTAGTTGCCAACAGCCAGCAGCGTCTGCGCCGGGTCGTCCTGTTCGAAGGCATTGGCCGCGCGCGGGCGCCAGATGCCAGACGCGTCGGAATCGTCGGTATGGCCGGCAGAGCCGCCGCCCCAGATCTGGGTCGCCGTCCAGGTATAGGCCGGGAAGCGCGACCCCTTGAACGGTTGACGCAGCCGCGTCCACGTCTGCTGCGCCGCTGGCGCGACGATGAAGCCGCCGACAATGCCATTGGGCGGCACGTTCAGCTGCGCCAGGATGTAGGCGACGTCGGCGTAGTTGTAGCCGCGCTGTTCGTGCGAGTGCGCGTCGACCTGAATGTGGCCCGGGGCGAACGTGTTCAGGTAATGAACAAGGTTCAATCCCTGCGTCCGCTGCCGTTCGGCGGCGGTTTCCCAATCGATCAGGCGCAACAGATACTCGTACTCGGACTGAAAGTCCCAGGTCGCGCGTTTGTCGTCGATCACTTGCGCCGCCGACAGCACGGCAGTGCGGTTGGCGGCGAAGCGCACCGGATCGGTCATCACCGGCGCGCACGGCGGATTCGAGATCGACTCCTCGTTGTGCGACACGAAGGTGACGAAAATCCGCGTGCGGGCGGCGGCCAACAGGATGTCCTGCATCAGCCAGAACCCACCGAGGACGGTGGCCATCACGATCAGCCAGGTCGTGCGTCGCATGTTCCCCTCCCCTATGACACCATCCGCTGCCAGTCGCGGCTGTTCGCGATCGGCACGCGGCTGCGCCGACTTCAGCGCGGTGTTCCACGGCGGGCCTTGTCGCGCGCCCTTCGCCAGATAGACCGTCGTCCATGCCGAGTCTTCGGCTAAGAAATCGTTGTCGTGCATCTTGATGCCGGCGACGAACGGCGCACGCCCGCCTTCGGCCGACGGCGCCGCGTAGCCGGCCAGGCTCGCGAGCTTCGCATAGCCGCCCGACGCAATCGTCGGTTGGCCCGTGGTCAGGTCGAGGCCGTGGGTTTCGTAGCTGTAGATCGTGCTGCGCTGCTGCTCGCTGGACATGCGGCTCATGCCCAGCCAGTCGAAGTCGGAGTGATAGGGCAACGGCGGGCGCCCGTGATAGCCCAGGCAGACCACGTGAGACGTGAACAGCCGGCGCAGCAGGTCCATGTACCGCGACTCGTAGAGATCGACCATCGTCGTGGTCAGCGAGATGTCGATCGGCACGTCGAGTGACTCGTGCAGGTCGCGTCACCATCTGCCCCTCCTGCCCGGTTTAGGCCAGGCGGAGAGGGTGAGGTTTAATGCACCGCGTTGCCTAGATCGTCACGGCCTTTTCGACGATGAAGATGTTGTTCTCGGTCTCCTGGATGGTCACTTCGATGGTGTAACGGACGCCGCGGCCGGGATACTGCTTCCCGATCAACGCCACCACTCCGTCGAACACGTAGTGCGCGACGTTTTCCACGCTGGGCCCCTTCCCCTTCAGCATCACCACGCCTTCTGGCTCGAACCGGCCGGCGTCCAGGAAGGTCGTGTCCTGTTCGGTGATCAGCATCTTGTGGTCCATGAAGCGCATGACGTTCTTGAGGTCGCCAAAGTCGATCGACATGTCCAGTTCGTCGCGCGGGAACTCCTCCGCCGACACCACCACCTTGCCCTGCCAGGTGTGGCCGTGGACGAACTTGCACTTGCCCGGGTAGCCAAGCTGGCGATGGCCGGTATGGAACTTCGCGGTGACGATGATTTTTTCCATTGCTGATTCGATTATAGACTTCCGGCATGCGTGGGGTCTGCGCCGGGGTACTGCTGGCGGTCGCGGTGGCGTCGCTGTCCGCGGGCCAGGACGCGGAGCCGACTCTCGATGTCGTACTCGCCCGAGCCGCCGCCTACGTCACCAGTTACCATTCTCGCCTCTCCGGCATCGTCGCCGAGGAGCACTACCGGCAGAACGTGCTCGGCAGCCAGCGTCGCGGCGGACCGCAGTTGCGGGAGTTCCGGGAACTCCGGTCCGACCTGCTGCTCGTGAAGACCGGCAACGGCGACACGTGGCTCCAGTTCCGGGACGTGTTTGAAGTGGATCGCAAGCCGATTCGCGATCGTGACGAGCGTCTCTACAAACTGTTCGTGGGCGTCTCCGCCGATGCCGCCACGCAGGCCGCGGCCATCCAGACCGAGAGCGCGCGCTACAACATCGGCCCCCTCATGCGGACCATCAACATGCCGATGCTGGCCTTGATTCTGTTCGACCGGTTGAACCAACCGCGGTTCATCTACGAGCGAGGCAAGGCCGGCAACGTCAAGCGGTTTTCGTCGCTGGCGGCGGAACCGGACGTGTGGCTGATCGAGTACCGCGAGGTTCTGGGAGGAACCGTGGTCAGGGGCGCGGAAGACAAGGACATCCCGTCCCACGGACGGGTCTGGATCGACAGCCGAACGGGACGCTTCCTGCGAACGGAGTTGATCAGCGAAGACACCGAAGTGCGCGCCGTGATCGACGTCTCGTATCGCGCGGAGGCGGGGCTCGACCTGTTGGTGCCGGCGGAGATGCGGGAAACCTACCAACTGCGGCGGACGCTAGCGCGCATCGACGGCCGCGCCACCTACGGCCGCTTCCGCCAGTTCACGGTCACGACGAGCGAGAAGCCGAAAGGGTGATCTCGCGATCTGGTGATTTGGCGAATTGGAGATTTGCCTTCAGTCTCAGGAACGGCCGCTCCAGCCAGCGCCACGACACGGCGGCGATCACGCCAGTGGCGGCCGTCAGCAGTGCGAATCGCAGCGGCCAGTTCATGGCTGTGAAGCCGGGCACGTAGCGGCCCAGCAGGTAGGGCGCGAAGCCGTGATAGACGTAGAGCCCGTAGCTGACCCTCCCCACCGCCATCATCGGCGACCACGACAGGACCCGGCCAGGTACGCCGGCGAATCCGCTCGCGGCCCGGCCCACGATCCACGCCGACAGCAGGGCGACACTGAAGTCGAGCGCCACCACCTGAAGCTGACCGCCGACTCCTGCGTAGCGCAACAACAGCGTCGCCGCCACCAGCGTCGCACCAATCCAGTAGGGCGCCCCTTTATGGGGTGCCAGCGCCCACCGGTCGATCGCCAACAGCGCCCCCAGCCCCAGCGAATCCAGGCAACTGGTGGGCAACACCGAGTCCATCGGGCTCGGGAACAGCAGACGCGACACCGGGGCGATGACGACCATCGCGATCACCGCCGGCCGCAGCCAGCGCTCGGGCGCACACAGGATCAGCAGCGGCCACAGCAGATAAAACTGCTCTTCCACAGCGAGCGACCACAAGTGTGAGACCGAGCCGTGCCAGTCCCGCGAACGTAGAAGTAGACGTTCGACAGATACGTCGCGTGCCAGGCGAACGTGTCGCGAACCGGGCCGATGTTCAGCAGCGCGGCGTGCGTAGAACGTCTTGAGCGCGACGTCGAGTGGCTGGCCGCGCCACGTCAACAGGATGCCGGTAATGAGGAACCCGCTAATCACGAAGAACAGGCGCACGCCCATGGTGCCCAGGGGCGCGTAGCGATTCACCCAGGGAATGAAGTGGAACGCCATCACGCAGGTCACGGCGAGCGCGCGCAGCCCGTCGAGCTGCGGCATGTAGGCCGCGACCCGCGGACTATTCGTAGCGGAGAGCATTCATGGGATCGATCTTCGAGGCCCGCAGCGCCGGGATGAAACCTGCGCCAAGCGCGACAAGCGCGAGTGCCACGGTCGAGGCGCCAATCACCAGGGGATCATACCCCTTCATCTCGAACAGCAGCGACTCGGCCAGCCGGCCGACGCCGATCGCAATGATCAGGCCGATGGAGCCGCCGACCAGTGCCATCACGGCCACCTGCCTCATGACCATGCCGCGCACGCGGCCGCCGTCGGCGCCAAGCGCCATACGCAGGCCGAACTCGCGGGTCCGCTGCGCCACGGTGTAGGCAAGCACGCCGTAGAGCCCGATCGCCGCCAGCACGGTGGCGAGCACCGCGAACGCCAGCGACAAAGTGCTGATCACGCGGTCTTGCGCCACGTTCTCCTGAATCTGCCTCTCCATGGTCTTAATGTCACCCAGCGGCAGGCCGCCGTCGAGCTTGCGCATTACCGCGGGAATGGTCGCCAGAAGCTGTTCCGGCGGTACCGCCGTCCGGACGTAGAAGTACGCATAACCAAGGCGCTCTTCCTGTCGATACGGCAGGAAATACTGCGGCGGCACCTCGCGCTTCACGTCGCTGTACTTCGCGTCTTGCGCGATGCCGACGATCTCGATGTCGGGCTTGCCGCCGGCGCCGCCGGGTCTGAAGCGCTTGCCGAGCGGCGCGTCGCCGAGGTTGAACTTCTTGATGAACGCCTGGTTGACGATGGCGACTTTCGGCGCGCCGAAGGCATCGGCACGCGTGAACTCGCGGCCCATCATCAGCGGAATACCCATGGTCTTGAAGTAGCCGGGGCCCACGCCGTTGAACGAGGCGTTGGTGTTGGTGTCGGGTCCGGCCTCGAAGCCTTCCACCACCAGGCTGTTGCCCCAGTTGTCGCCGGCGAGCACCGGCACAATGGCGGCGACCACGCTGGTAACGCCTGGAACAGCGGCAATCTCGTCTTCGACCCGCTCGAACAACTGACGCGTGCGCTCGGTGGTGTAGGAGTTCAGCTCGGGCGCGATGCTGAACAGCACCATGTGATCCGCCTTGAGCCCGAGGTCGACGCGACTGATGTTGAACAGGCTCTTCGCGAACAGTCCAGCCGGCACCAGCAACGCCATCGACATCGCGATCTGGACCGTGGCCAGCGTGGTGCGGAAGCGGCGCGCGGCCTTGGCGCCGCCGGGCTGGCCCGTCTGGTTCTTGAGGGTCGAGGCCAGATCAGGACGCGTGCTGTGCAGTGCGGGAAACAGCCCGAACGCGATGCCGGTGCCAAGCGCCGCCAGTGCCGCGAAGCTCACCATGGTCGGGCTCAGCGAGAACGCAATCAGTCCGCCACCATCGGCCGGCATGATCGAGGCAATCAGGTCCAGTGTCCACTTGGCGACGAACAGGCCGGCTACCGCACCGAGTGCCGCCAGCAGCAGCGACTCGGTGAGCAACTGGGTGATCAGTTGGCGGCGGCTAGCGCCAATCGACAACCGCACCGCCATTTCGGCGGCGCGGCCGACGCCGCGGACCAGCAGCAGGTTGGCGATGTTGGCGCAGGCGATCAGCAACACGGTGCCGGTTACCGCCAGCAGGATGATCAGCGGCGTTCGCGCCTCGTTGTCAAAGCTGCTCTGCCCGCGCGCGCCTTCCTCGAGCGAGATGGTCTTCGACTGGAAGCGTGCCATCGTCTGCTCGCTCATGCCCTTCTGCAAGGGCGTCTCCACGTCGTTGATAATGGCGCGGTAGGGACCGTTGATCGCGACGGCGGCCTGCTGCATCGCGACGCCAGGCTTCAGGCGCCCGAACACGTAGGCCCAGTAGCTGCGGCGGTTCTCGAAGCCGTTGAAGCCCGGCTGCATGGCGGCGCGCATGGTCACCGGCACGAAGACGTCGGGGTTCTGGCCGAGCGTGGTGCCCTTGAAGCCGCGCGGCGCGACGCCGACGATGGTCATGGCTTGGCCGTTGATGATGAGTATGTCATTGAGCACGGCGGGGCTCTGTTCGAAGCGGGTGCGCCAGTAGTCGTGGCTGACCACGGCGACGAAATGGCCGCCCACGCTCTTGTCGTCCTCGGGCGTGAGCAGGCGGCCGAGGGCGGCGTTGAGGCCGAGCACCGGGAAGTAGCTGCCCGACACCAGCAGACCCTCGCCGCTCAGCGAGGTCCCCTTGTGGCCCAGGCTCGCGCCGAAGTTGCGATGGGTGGCAATCCCCGTGAAGCTGGTTTGCGCCCGTTCGAGGTCGCGGAACATCGGGTAGCTGAAAATTTCGTCGCAACTGCCGGCCTGGCCGCAGGAGTTGGAGCCCGGTTTCGGCCCCAGGGACGCGAAGTTCACCAGTTCGCCGGGATTGGGCACCGGCAACGGCCGCAACAACATCTGGTCGAACAGCGAGAAGATGGCCGAATTGGCGCCAATCCCGAGAGCCAGCGACAGAATGGCCACGGCAGTGACAAACGGGGTCTTGAACAGGGTGCGCAGGGCCAGGCGGAAGTTGGGCATAACAGGGACTTAGACGGAGTTGGTGGCGCGAAAGTTGAGAGATCATGGGGGTCGGCGCTTCCACCTTCGCGCTTGCAGCGCTACGGCGGACAGGTCGCCGCTCGTGGGGGAAACACAGGGTGATCGACTACGACGAGCGCGTGTTCGGCTCAATCTCTAATTCCGACACTGGTGACGTCGGCCCAGGCACGGCCTTTCACTATCGGCAACGCGGCGATATTGTCTGGGCCACCTATGAAGGTGGCGCGGTGGCACACGGGACGCTGATCGCCCGCATGCTGGGCGACGGGTCGCTCGACATGCGCTACCAGCACGTGACGACGGACGGCGCCATCAAGACCGGCCGTTGCCTGTCTCGCCCCGAGATTCTTGTTGACGGACGCATCAGGCTGCACGAGAAATGGCAGTGGACGGAAGGCGGCACTGAAGCTGGCGAGTCCATCATTGAAGAGGTTCTGTAGTGCCCAAACGTTACTGGCTGATGAAGTGCGAACCGAGCGCCTATACCATCGACGACCTTGAGCGAGACGGCAAGACCGGCTGGGAGGGCGTACGTAACTACCAGGCGCGCAACTTCATGCGCGATGACATGCAGGTGGGCGACGGCGTGCTGTTCTACGCGTCGAACGCCGAACCGTCCGGCGTGACCGGACTCGCCACCATCGCCCGCGCCGGCTATCCCGATCCGTTCGCGTCGAGAGGAGGCCACGCCTACTACGATCCCAAACACACCAAAGACAAGCCGATCTGGTTCAGCGTCGAGATCGCCTTCGTGGAGCGCTTCGCCAACATCGTCCCGCTGGCCGCGCTGAAGGAGGCACGAGGGCTCGAGAAGATGATGGTGAACCAGCAAGGCAGTCGCCTGTCGGTGCAGCCGGTCACCAAGAGGGAGTATGAGATCGTGTGCCGCCTGAGCCGCAGATAACCTACGGCTTCGCTTGCAGCCTCGCCGCAATCTTCGCAAACTGAGCCAAGGCTGCTTTTAATTCATCAACGATCTCCGTTGCCAGAATGCTCGGCTCCGGCAGGGCGTCCGTGTCAGTCAAGCTCTTGTCTTTGATCCAGAACAGATCGAGGCTCAGCTTGTCGCGCTTGATGATCTCGTCATACGAGTATGAGCGCCAGCGTCCATCTGGATTGTCATCGCTCCAGGTTGGCGTGCGCTTGCGCGGGGCGTCTGCCGAGTAACACGCGACGAACTCGTCGAAGTCTGCCCGCGTGATCGGGGACTGCTTCTGGGTGAAATGCTTGTTGGTCCGCAGGTCATAGACCCACAGTGTGTCGGTCCATGGATCGGGCCGGCCTTCCTTCTTATCGAAGAACAGCACGTTCGCTTTCACGCCCGGCGAGTACCAGATGCCGGTGGGAAGGCGCAGCAAGGTGTGCATGTTGCACTTCTCCAGCAGGTTGCGGCGCACCTTCCGACGACCGTAGTGGACTGCTACACTGGGCACGCTTGGCGTTGTTCGCCGTGCTGGCATTGACAGCGGCGGCCGGCGTGCCGTACGTTCTCGATCAGGTGAGGTAATAAATGCCAACCAAACCGGCCCCGAACCCAGCTCCTCCAGCTCCGCCGCCCCAAGGCGCCAAGCCACCACGCCCGGTCTTCCCGCCCAACCGGGAAATTCGAGACGGCGACATCCCGTCGCGAAAAAAGTAGGGCCGCGCCCCAGGGTCAGCGCGTTAGTGACCGCTCGGCTTTGCCCGAGTAGTTGATGAACACCGTCTTCAGCTCGGTGAAGAAGTTCAGTCCCTCTTCCGCCATCTCACGCTCGCCCACTCCGGTCGACTTGGTGCCGCCAAACGGCAGCTGCGCTTCCCCGCCCACGGTCGGCTCGTTGACGTGAACCATCCCCGTCTCCACTTCGTCGACAAACTTCATCACCGAGGAAATGTTCTCGGTGAAGATCGACGTCGTGAGGCCGTACTCGACAGCGTTGGCGAAGCGGAGGGCCTCATCGAGCGATGTGGCGGTGGCCACCGACAATACCGGCCCGAAGATCTCTTCCTTGAAAATCCGCATCGTCGGCGACACGCCGTCGAAGATGGTCGGTTCGACGAAGTAGCCATGGCGCAGCGCCTCTGGCCGTGTGCCGCCGGTCAGCATTCGCGCGCCCTCGCCTTGGCCGATCTTGATGTAGTCCATCACGGTCTGCCACTGGCGGTCGCCCACCGAGGGTCCCATGTCGGACGAATCGTCTAGCCCGGGACCCAGCCGCATCTTCTTCGCGGACGCCACCAGTCGATCGACCAGCGCCTGCTTGATGTCGGCGTGCGCGATCACGCGTGAGGTCGCGGTGCAGCGCTGCCCGGTCGATCCGAACGCGCCGCCATGAATCGCGGCCGCGGCCTTATCGAGGTCCGCGTCTGGCATCACGATCACGGCATTCTTGCCGCCCATCTCGCAGGTCACCTTCGCGCCCCGCTGCGCCGCCTTGACGTAAAGGGCGCCACCGACGCGATTCGAACCGGTGAACGAGATCGCGCGCAGCTCAGGAGCGGCGACCATCGCCTCTCCGACCACCGGTCCGGTGCCGACCAGCATGTTGAAGACGCCTGGCGGCAGGCCCGCCTCTTCGTAGATTTCGGCCAGCAGGGCCGACGTGGCGGGCGTGAGCTCGGACGGTTTGAAGACGACGCAGTTGCCGGCGACGATGGCCGGGGCGCTCTTCCACACCGGGATCGCCCACGGAAAATTCCAGGGCGCGATCAGACCGACCACGCCAAGTGGCTGTCGAATGGTGTAGGTAAACGTGTCGCGCGACTCCGACGGCAAGGTCTTGCCGTGCATCCGGAAACCTTCGCCGGCGTAGTACTCGAGCAACGAGATGCCCTTCAGCACTTCGCCGCGGGCCTCCTTGAGAATCTTGCCCTCCTCGCGCGTCAGCATGCGGGCGATCTCGTCCACGCGGCGCCTCGAGATATCAGCCGCGCGCCACAGCACCCTTCCGCGCTCTGGTCCGGGCGTCTTCTTCCAGGCCGGCCACGCCGCCACGGCCGCGTCGATGGCCAGACGCACATCGGCGACCGACGCCAACGGGTACTCCGCGATCACGTCGCTGAGGTCAGCAGGATTGATGTTCCGGGCGACTTCGCTCGAGGATGGGCGATGCCACTTGCCGTTGATGTACGAGCCGGTGTTCATGGTGGCATGTTATCCCACGCTTGTCCGCCGTAGCCTTGGCGAAGGCGGAGGCATCAGCGTCAGGTAGACGATGGCGCTGAGCGCGAAGGTGACGAACCAGGCGTAGGTGTAGAGCGTGTCGAAGAACGTCGGGTCGGCGACGACACCACCGGGCGTGGTGGCGGCCCTCAGAAATCCTGGCACTATTGGGAGAATGGCCACGGCCAGCGCGATCATGGCCTTCGGATTGACGCCGTTCACATACGAGTAGCGGCCGCGCACGGCGAACAAGTCGGGCAGCGACAGCTCCTGCTTCCTCAGGATCCAATAGTCGGCAATCAGCACGCCACCGATCGCGCCCATCAGGCTCGAGTAGCCGATCAGCCAGGTGAAGAGATACGCCGAGGCGTCGGCGTAGAGTTTCCACGGCATCATCAGAATGCCAAGGGCCGCGGTGATGAGTCCACCAGTTACGTAGCTGATTCGCTTCGGGGCGAGGCTCGAGAAATCGTTCGCCGGTGACACCACGTTGGCCGCCATGTTGGTGGTGATCTGCGCCGCCAGGATCACGAGCGCGCCGAAGATCACGACGATCGGGCTGCCGATGCGCGCGATCAGGACGACCGGATCCCAGATGGCCTCGCCGAAGATCACGATCGTCGCGCTGGTGACGGCGACGCCAAGGAACGCAAACGCCGTCATGGTCAGCGGCAGACCCATCGCCTGGCCAAGCGCTTGCGACCGCTGGCTCTTCGCATAGCGCGTGAAGTCAGGGATGTTCAGACTGAGCGTCGCCCAGTAGCCGACGTTGGCGGTCAGCGCGGCCGGGAACAGCGTCCAGAACGGCGTGCTGCCCTGCTGCAGCTTCGGCGACTCCGACAGAATGCGCACGAACCCACCGCCGTTGACGACCGCCCACCACAACAGCAGCAGCCCGCCACCGAGCAGCAACGGCGCCGACCACGCTTCGAGCAGCTTGATGCCTTCCAGGCCGCGAATGATGATCGCGACCTGCACCAGCCAGAACACGCCGAACGATATCCAGATGCTGCCGGGGACGCCCGCCCAGCCCGGCCAGGCGGCGGTGAGCAGCGCTTCGAGCGCCAGCGCGCCAATCCAGGTCTGAATGCCAAACCAGCCGCAGGCCACGATGGCGCGCAACACCGCGGGCACGTTGGCGCCCTTCACGCCAAAAGCGGCGCGGCACAGCACCGGGAACGAGACGCCGTACTTCGTGCCGGCGTGCGCGTTCAGAATCATCGGAATCAGGACAATGGCGTTGCCGAGCAGGATGGTGACCAGTGCCTGCCACCAGTTCATGCCCTGCTGCATCAGCCCAGACGCAAGGGTGTAGGTGGTGATCACCACGCTCATGCCGATCCAGAGCGCGGCGATGTGATACGTGGACCACGTGCGGCTGGCCAACGACGTCGGTGCGAGGTCCGGGTTCCACAGCGGGCTGCCCGACACGTCCTCCGTCAACTGGCGTACCCCTCGGCCTCGTGGCCGCCGTGGTACTCCTTGCCGTCGGGCCGGCGAATCTTCGAGTGGACCACGACGTTGCCGCGGCGAAGGCCGCGGAAGTCGTCGAGCGACGCGTAACCGCGCTTCGCCATGAACTGCTCCATGCCCTCGATCAACTCCTTGATCACGTTGGGGCCAATCGCGCGATCGAGCATGGCCGCCGTGCATACCTGCACGGTGCCGCAGCCCAGCAAGAAGTAGTTGAGGGCGTGCGCGAACTCCGCGATGCCGCCAATGCCCGAGAACGCCTGGTCGGGAAAGGCGTTAGTGAGTGACGCCATCTTGGCGAGTGACTGCGGCAGAATGGCCGGGCCGCCCAGCCCCCCGCTCGACACCAGACCATCAACGTTGATCTCGAAGTCCATGGTCTCGGGATCGATCAGGGGCAACGACGGAAACGTGTTGGACGACACGACCGCATCGGCACCGCCGCGAAACGCCGCGCTGGCCTCTTCGACGATGTCGGTGGTCGAGGGCGTGAGCTTGCACCACACCGGAACCTTCGCCACCTCCTTCACCACTTCGGTGACGATCGACACCTGCTCCTGGTCCTTGCCGATGTTCGAGCCCATGTCCTTGCGGTCCATGTGCGGGCACGACAGGTTCAGCTCGAACGCGTCGGCGCCGGCATCCTGGCAGGCCTTCGCCAGTGTCTGCCAGTGGGCCAGCTCGGTGTCGCTGCCCGATCCCGCCATGATCGAGGCGATCAGGATGCGATCGGGGTGCGCCTTCTTGATCCCCTCGATCTTCGGCACCCACCAGTCGAGCGGCTTGTCGGAGATCAGCTCCCAGTTCCACGACGAGTGCAGCGCGGTGCCGGGCTTCTTCTGCATCGACAGCCGGCCGTCGAGCGTCGAGCGCAGGAACTTGGTCTTGGGCCCGGCGACATTGGTCACCGGGTGCAGGCCGATGGTCTTGGTGACCACCCCGCCCCACCCCGCATCGAACGCCCGCATGATGTTGGTGTCCGACTCGGTCGGCGGCGCCGACGAGAGCAGAAACGGGTTGGTGAACTTGAGCCCCGTGAACGTGACCGAGATGTCCGGCTTCATTGGGGGGATTATAGGGCGGGTAGGGTCAGGCCTCGGGGGCTCATTCGGCCTTCGACTCGCTCGGAAATCGGGTTCGGATGTACTCCTTGGCGCTCTCTGGCGGCAGCGCCACGCTTCCCGGCCCGCTCCGCACGAAGAAATCGCCTTCTAACGCCTTCTCCAGGCCCTTCCACTTCAGAAACACTGGCTCTGGACTGCGTTGGCAACTGACCAGACAGACGGTCTTGCCGTCTACGATCTGAACAGCTGGATTGATGCAGGTCCCGGCCCGGTCGCCAAGGCCGTTCCGGACGACCTGGGCGAGATGCCGCATGAACTTGTCGTCGCTCTCGAGTTGATCCAGTTCGGTCCCGACAATTCCGCCATCGTCTCCGACACCAATCAGCAGGTCACCTCCTTCGGTATTGAGGAATGCTGCCACGGTCTTGAGCGCCGCGTGCGTGACGAACTTGTCATCCTGCTTGTTCTCCTTCACGCTCCAGCGAAGGGTCGACTTGAACTCCAACGTCCTCGACTCGCCGCGCTTGATCAACTCCTCCGCCTGACGATGGGCTCTCAGGTATTGATCGAACAGGAAGTTCTTGACGGCCGAGCCAAAGGCGCGGTCGTCGGTGATCCTCTTGTAGAGGTCGAAGTTGGAATCCACGATTTCCTGGATGACGTGCTCGACCTTCTGGTCGAACGTTAGCCGGACGTTTTCGCGCGTATTCACGCGCGCGCTGGCATCGAGGCCGGGATCCGCGTCGAGCAGCTCCATCATCTGACCGAGCGTGACCCGGTGTTCGGGCCCCAGGTTGAGGCCGAACCGCTCGTTGAGCTCGGCGATGATCCGCGACAGCGTTTCCATCTCCTCTTCACCGCCGCCGCGAGGATCCTTGGCGGACACCGGATCGAGGATCCCTGGCTTGCGCTCGAGCACGATTTTTCCGGCACTCGTCTGCTGGATGCGGTACGACTCCATGTCGATGTTCTGCTGCACCTCGCGCGGCAACTCAGCGCGATCGACAGGAAGCAGCCGGCGCAAGTGCCGGCCGAATACATACAACTTCTCGAGGTCGATGTCGGCGAACGTCAGCACCTGCGACAGAAACGCATAGAGCCGCACATAGTCGGTCACTTGACCGCGAAACTCGAGCTTCTCGTTCTCCGCGAGCTCCCCGAACCGGCCGACCATTGGCGCCAGCGCTGCGTAGAGCTGATCCTGCGTGCTCTTGCGATTGAAATACAGCCGCGCGAACGTCGCGACTTCCTTCTCGGTGAACACCCCAAAGGCGGCGAGCTGTGTCTGGAGCTGATACAACAGGTTCGGATCTGTCGACTCCGACAACAGCGTGGCTTCGTAGTAAGGCTCGAACGCGTCCTTGATCTCATCCGCCTCGTTGGCGAAATCGAGCACCATGGTTCCGGCCTTCAGCGGCGGCATGGTGCGATTGAGACGGGAGAGGGTCTGGACCGCGTTGACGCCGCCGAGTTTCTTGTCCACATACATCGTGTGAAGCAACGGCTGGTCGAATCCCGTCTGGAACTTGTTGGCGACAATCAGAAAGCGGTTATCCGCCCTTTTGAAGGCCTTCGCCGTCTGCGTCTCTGGGAACCCGTTCATGCCCGCTTCGGTATACGCGTGGCCGCCGTCTTCCACGCTGCCAGAGAAAGCCACCAATGCCTTGAACGGCAAGCCACGCTCGGCAAGATAGGCATCGAGCACCAGCTTGTAGCGCACCGCGTGGAGCCGCGATCGGGTCACGATCATCGCCTTGGCTTGTCCGCCGATCTCTCCCTGTACCTGCGCCGCGAAATGCTCGACCATCACCTTGGCCTTCTCGGTGATGGCGTGAGCGTGGAGCTCGACAAAGGACTTCAGCAGGTACTGCGCCTTCTTCTTGTCGTACCGAGGATCGTCCGCAATGGTCTTCAACAGCCGCCAGTACGCGGTGTAGGTTGCGTAGTTGGAAAGGACATCGAGGATGAAGCCCTCTTCAATCGCCTGGCGCATGCTGTAGAGATGAAACGGCTCGAACTTCCCGTCGTCTCGTCGGGTGCCAAACAGCTCCAGCGTCTTCGGTTTCGGCGTCGCGGTGAAGGCAAACAGGCTGGTATTGGCCGGCCACTTTCGCGCCAGCGCCTGCTCGTTGATCAGATCCTCGTCGTCGGCGGGCGGCACCGCATCCGTTTCCGCGGCTTCTTCCAGGCTGGCCGCCCTCATCACGTCGCGAACGCTCTGCGTGCTCTCGCCTGACTGCGACGAATGCGCTTCGTCGACAATGATCGCAAAGCGCTTCCCGGGCAGCTCGGTGATGTCTTTCGCAATCACCGGGAACTTCTGCATCGTGGTGACGATGATGGTCTTGCCGGCCTCGAGGGCCTGCTTCAACTGTCGCGAGGTCGTGTCGATGTTCTCGACCACTCCCAGCGTCTGCTCGAACTGGCGCATCGTCGATTGGAGCTGGCGGTCGAGGATCCGCCGATCGGTAATGACGACAATCGAGTCGAAGACGCGCTGATCGTTGAGGCCATGAAGCGTTGCGAGCTGATGCGCGAGCCAGGCGATTGTGAAGCTCTTGCCACTGCCGGCAGAATGCTGAACCAGATACCGGCGTCCCGGGCCGAGCATCCGCGCGTTGGTGACAAGCCGACGAACGGCATCGAGCTGCTGGTAACGCGGGAAGATGAGGAATTTCTTGCCGGTCTTCTTGCCGCGGTCGTCCTCTTCTTCGACTTCGTGAATGAACTGTCGGATCAGGTTGAGCACGCTGTCGCGCGCCCAAGTCTCGTCCCACAGGTAGCTGGTGGCGTAGCCGTTCCTGGTTGGTGACACCGGAGGATTACCGGCGCCGCCGAACTTGCCCATGTTGAAGGGCAAAAAGGCCCGCTTACCGGCTGCGAGATTCGTCGAGACGTAGACCAGATCGGGATCCACAGCGAAATGCGCCAGGCAACGCCCGTAAGCCAGCACAGGCTCACGCGGATCGCGTTGGGATGGATCGCAATACTGGTTGATGGCATCGGAGACATCCTGTCCCGTGAGCGGGTTCTTGAGCTCGGCGGTGAAGATTGGGATGCCGTTCAGGAACAGGGCGAGGTCGAGACACTTCGCGGCGTCCTTCTCGCTGTAGTGAAGCTGGCGGACGATGGAGAAGAGATTTGCGGCGTGAAGGCGGCGCGTCTCTGCGTTCAGGCCGCTGGAGGGGCGGAAATACGCGAGCTGGAACTTGCGGCCTGAGTCCTTGATGCCGGTGCGAAGCACATCGAGCGCCCCACGACGTCCGATCTCGGACGACAGCCGTTTGAGGAACTGCTCGTTGACCGCGTCGCCATGGTGCTGCTTCAGCTTCTTCCATTCGGCCGGCTGAGTGGCCAGCACGAAGTTAAGGACATCGCGTTGAAGCAGGTGGAGCGAAGCGTCGTAGTCCGCTTGACGCCGCCTGAAGTACCCACCGGGCGGCATGTCGCCAAACGGCACCTTCGCTTCCCGAACCATCGTCGTATCGTCGACGTACGCGTCGGGACCAAACTGGAGCAGGCTCCGCTCGATGGCTTCTTCAAACGCCCGCTCGGACACTTCCGGGCTCATGCTGCGCCTTCCTCGCGGACATCAATCCTGCCAGTTACGGCGGAAGTGACCAATCCAGTTCTGAGCTGCTTGAGTCGTTCAATGGCTGCCCTAACATGTGCCAGCAACCGATCCAATTTTTCAGTTTCACGGTCTAGAAACTTCGCGATGGCAACTTGTTCAACCATGGGAGGGATCAGTGCCGGCAGCGCCCGCCAACGATCCATCCGAATCACCTTCGTGCCATGAGCGGCTTCCTCAACGAGAACGGCCAGAATCTGCTCGTTCAGGCCGATCAATGAATAGGCGAGAAAATCGGCGCAACAGTTGGGGTGAAGAATTAGCGCCTTCATGTCTTGATTGATTGTCACTGCAACTCTGGTAACTGCAACCGGCAGTGTATGCGCGAGAATCATGCCCCTCACGACAATCAATACCGCCGGTGAAGGAATCAACTTGAGGCCCAAAGCGACCGCCTCTGGCGAAACGGTATCCTCAGAAGAATCGATAAAGCGTCGCTTCATATCCTTCGCTGACACCCACGGAATGCCTCCGTCCCAGTACGTCAGATCGGGTGGCGGCGTGGCGCCGCTGATCGGTTTGGCGATCTCGCGCATTCTCATCACTTGCCAATGAGATGGGATCTCACCGAGCCAGTCAATGGAGGAAGCACGCATCGAGACGCCGCGATCGATTCCCTTAGTGACAGCTCTGGAAACTAGCGCAGCACGTCTCTCATTCAGCAAATCGACTAGTCTTGTTTTTCTTGCGACCAGCGCATCGATCCGAGCCGTTTCGCGATCGAGAAACGCTGCAATAGCCAACTGCTCACGTAGCTCTGGCAGGGCAACGGACTCATTGAGGTAGCTCTCGCTATCGAGATTCTGAATGCCTGTGCTCTGTTTGATTGACCGCGTGTTCACGCGGGCGGCATAGAGAGCGGCGTGCAGGTATGTGAGATAGCGCGGGGAGAATCCCGTCGCCACTGGCATGCGGGCGACAAAATTCGACGACACCGCTACCATGTCATGGTCATAGAGGACAACCGCACCGACGGGCTGATTCTCACCTCCGCCAGATTTTTCGAGCAGCAGGTCTCCCGAGCGAAGGCGCTTTGCCGTGACAACCGACGGATCGATTGACCTCGTTGTGGGATCGGTCAGGTCAACGCAGAGACCTGTTCGATCGAAGTCGGCCACTCGCACACATACCGTGTCCCTGATGCCGTCCGGGTCTTCCCCCCAAACGCCGTTTTGACAAGCAGTGACCGTCGCGCGAAGCCGACGCAGCTCCCAGTGACTGGGTACTGGACCGAGCCAATCCACATCAGAATCCTTGTAGGCTGGATACTTCTTGAATCGCCGTACGGCAGTCTTGACGTCCTTGACCTTGCTACTCATGGGGTCGCCCAAGGCCCGCCAGCGGGCCAGGCCGATTCGAATGAAGATGTCGCTGCTATGGCAGTCCAGACAGGAGTCAGAAACCGACTGAGCCTGACATACACTTCCGCGAACTCTGCGGGTGCACCCGGTAACTCGTTGCGGCTAATGTAGGCGCGCCACAACGCCGCTCTCGGTGCATCTTCATAGAACGTAGGAGTCAGGGCGCGCGGAATCGAGGTGTCGATGACTGTCCGGCGCCGTTCGAAGGTAGCGCGAATCGCACGAGACAGCTCGGCTCCGTTGAATGCAAACGTCGTGGCCAGGACATAAAGATCGTAGAAGTCCTTGAACCGGCTGTTGCGGTCGCCCAAGACGACCATGGCGTGAAGTTTTTCCGCCACGACTGCCTCCTTCGGGTACGAAAGCACCCTGGGGGGAGGCGAGTCGGGCAGTAGTGTTGGGTAGTCGCTGTCTGTTGGCCCGGGTTGAATGGCGTTGCCGAACCCGATGTCCACTTGCATCGAGATTGAAGCCTTCCCGATGTAGGCCATGAACTTAGTGCGTATGCCGCCATACTCTGCGTCCTCGCGGATCGTCCCTCCTTCGATTGATGCGAGGTCGAACGTGACGCCATCGTCGTCCACGGGGACAGCGCAGACTTCACGAATCCGCCCGATGACGGCCGCTGGCTCGCTTGACCCATAGCCCGTGAAGTCAAGATCACGGGTCGGCCGATAGATGGATCCGCCCCAGAGTCCGAAAAGGGTCGCCCCCTTGAGGATGAACGCGCTGTGATGGCTCGATTGGCCAAGCCGAAACAAGAACCGCTCACTGACGTAGCGCTGAAGCAGCAACTGGTGCGTTTGCCCAGTTTCTTTTGATCTCGTCAGCAACCGGGCTGCGACAGATGCCGCCATGTTTCGGCGTTTGGACGTCACGATACCAAGGCCTCGATGTAGGGCCGCATCACGGTATCGGCTCGACACGCCTCGGCGGCCCGCGAGATCTCATCCAGGCTCGCTTTGCGGGAACGAATGACGTCTCGCAACGCTTCTAGGGCGACGTCCAGACCAATCTTGTTCCGGTAGCGGAAGCAGTCCACGACTGTCCTTGCCGGGGACGTAATCCTCACGTTGGTGCCAAGCATTTTCATCTCGGTTACGCCGTAAGTGAGTGTCGCTCCTGAGAACCTGACAAACCGGACCCGCGTTGGGAGTTGTGCTGGCTTCCGAGCCTTACGATCGATAGCAAGCCATACCTGATGCGGTAGCTGTGTGCCGATATCGTGAACGTGGAGCGCCGACACTAGGCAAACAATACCGGCGGGGACCACGGCAGAGACCATCGCAAGCGTTTCCTGCTCCGTCGCCTCCACGGAAACGATCCGGTACAGGCCCGGTCCGAACCTTTCGAGTTGGCCAGCGGAGGCGGCCTTGGCGATGTCCCCGCGGCTGAATCCCAAGACCTGAGCGTCACGAGCCCGGAAGAACGCACCCAGTCCGGCTTTGGTGAAGGGGCTTGTGAGTTGGCGGGGAGCCATATTGTTGGGATTAATACCTGGTTCTTACGTCGGCTTATTTTGGCATGTGCCGACATTCGTGTCCAGACATTAATGTCGGCACTTAATTTTATCAGCCGACATGTGCGTCCCTACTTGACCCGCGTGACGTCCGCCAGCATCCCCAAAATGTCCGACTCGATCTCTCGGATTTCACGGTCGATTTCTTCCAGAGGCCGGGGGGGGGACGTAACGGTAAAAATAGCGGTTGAAGTTGATCTCGTAACCCACCAGTCCGACCTCGCCATCCCTTGGGTCACGCTTGGCGGTGTCGATCCAGGCATCGGGCACGTGCGGCTTCACTTCCCGATCGAAGAAAGTCTGAACGGTCTCGGCAAGGGGCACGCTCTCGGTGTCGCGGAGTTCGGGATCCGGCTCGGGATTGCCTTTGTCGTCGCGGCAAATCTCCGCGGTCTCGTCGCGCTCCGACAGCGCTGAGATAATTGACTTCCTAATGGCAGCAGACAGTTTGATATCGCTCTTACCTGCAGCCGCATCTAGCGTACGCTCGAACAACGCGCGATCTTTGAACAACCTGGCAGGCAGCGCGCGCAGCAACGCGCGAATCGTATCCTGATGAGCCCGGCCCTCGGCCTGCTCCTTCGCGGCCGCCGCACCCTTCTTCTTTGACTGCGCGAGCGCCTGGAACGCACGCTCGTCACCGAGGCGGGCAATACGTTCCGCACTGGCTTGAACATTCAACCGGAGCGGGCGTTCGACCGTTATCTTTCGGAACCCAAAATGCTTAGTTGGAAAGATCCGGCAAATGTCGCTCTCCTTGAAGTCGGCGAAGATCTTCAAGATCTCGTCCGCACGCTCGCGTGGGATCTCCCGACGCTTACTACCCAAGGTCTTCCGCATCAACACCCAGAACGAGGTCGCGTCAATCAACTGCACCTTGCCACGCCGCGCCGGCAGCTTGTTGTTAGTCACGACCCAGACGTAAGTGGCGATGCCAGTGTTGTAAAACAACAGCTCAGGAAGTGCGATCAGAGCGTCGAGCAGATCATTCTCGAGAATGTATCGGCGGATCTCGCTTTCGCCACTGCCGGCGTCGCCGGTGAACAGGGGCGAGCCGTTCATGATGATCGCGATGCGCGACCCGCCTTCCTTTGGCGACTTAGTGTGCGACAGCATGTGCAACAGGAACAGCAACTGACCGTCGCTGATCCGCGGCAATCCGGGGCCAAAGCGGCCTGACGCACCACGTTCGTGCTCAGTGCGCACGGCTTCCTCATCACGCTTCCAATCCTTGCCGTACGGCGGGTTGGCGATCAGGTAGTCGAAATTCATTCCCGCGTGCCGGTCCTTGGACAGTGTGCTCCCGAACGCGACGTTGTCGGCGTCCTGGCCGGTCGGGTCCTTCATGAACAAGTCCGACTTGGCGACGGCCCACGTCTCCGGGTTGACTTCCTGGCCGAACAGATGAACCTCGGCCGCCTTGTTGAGGCCTCGCACGTGCTCTTTGGTGATGATGAGCATGCCGCCGGATCCGCAGCTTGGGTCGTACACCGTTCGAATCGGCTTGCCGACGCGGAGCTTCCGGTCGTCGCCGTCGATCATCAAATCGACCATCAGGTGAACGACGTCACGCGGCGTGAAGTGCTCACCAGGATTTTCGTTGAGGGCTTCGTTGAACTTCCGGATCAGCTCCTCGAAGATGGTCCCCATCTCGGGGTTCTTGACCTTGTCGGGGTGAAGGTCGACATCCTTGAACCGCTCGATCACTTGAAACAGGAGGCCGGCTTCGTCCAGCTTGCTGATGGTGTTGTCGAAGTCGAACTTCTCGATCACCTCGCGCATGTTCGGACTGAAACCGGCGATGTAATTGCGAAGGTTTGCTGCCACATTGCCGCTATCGGCCACGAGCTTGTCGAAGTCGTAGCGGGAAGTGTTGTAGAAGGCGAAGCCGGAGGCCTTCTTCAGCACACCGCTCGTATCGTCCAGCTTTCCCTTGTAGCGTGCCTGCGCCTCGAGGACCTTCGCCTTGTTGGCGGCAAGGATGCAGTCAAGCCGGCGCAACACGATAAGGGGGAGAATGATGTCCTGATACCTGCCACGCCTGAAGGTGTCGCGGATGAGGTCGGCGACGCCCCAGATGAAACTGACTATTTCGCTCTGATTCACGACCCGATTATAGTGGGCCGGTACACACCATGAGCATCCTGATTAAGAACGGCACCATCGTCACCGCCACCGATCAATACGTTGGCGACGTCTTCATCGAGGGCGAGAAGATCACCACCATTGGCTCGGCGCTCACCATGCCGGCAGACCGGGTGATCGACGCCAAAGGCAAGTACGTCCTGCCTGGAGGCATCGACGTGCACACGCACATGGACATGCCGTTCGGCGGCACAACATCGGCCGACGACTTCGAGTCGGGCACCATCGCCGCCGCCTTCGGCGGCACCACGACCATCGTTGACTTCGCCATCCAGTACCGGGGTGAAACGCTGCACCACGCCTACGAAACCTGGATGAAGAAGGCTGAAGGCAAGGCGGCCATCGATTACGGCTTCCACATGATCATTACGGAGCTGACCGATCAGGTGGAAGAGGAGATGGACGCCATGGTGCGCCAGGGCGTGTCGTCGTTCAAGCTGTTCATGGCCTACCCAGGCGTGTTCATGCTGGATGACGCGAGCATTTTTCGCGCCATGCTGCGCACCGGCCAGAACGGCGGCACCATTTGCATGCACGCCGAGAACGGCGGCGTGATCGATGTGCTGGTGAAAAGGGCGTTAGCCGAGGGCAAGACCGCGCCGAAGTATCACGCGCTCACACGGCCGGCGCGCGCCGAGGGCGAGGCCACCCACCGCGCCATCGCCCTCGCCGAGATGGCCGACGTCCCCGTCTACATCGTCCACCTGTCATCGGCCGAGGCGCTCGAACAGGTGGTGGAAGCGCGCGACCGCGGCCTGCCCGCGTTCGCGGAAACCTGCCCACAGTACTTGTTTCTGTCCGAGGACAACTACGATGAACCGGACTTCGGCGGATCGAAGTACGTGATGAGCCCGCCGCTCAGGACCAAAGAGACGCAGGACCGGCTGTGGCGCGGCCTGGCGTTCAACGACCTGCAGGCGATTGCCACCGACCACTGCCCGTTCTGCATGAAAGACAAACGCCTCGGCGACGGTGACTTCTCGAAGATCCCCAACGGCGCGCCGGGTGTGGAGACGCGCATGAGCCTGGTCTACGACGGCGGCGTGCGCACCGGCCGCATTTCGCTGAATCGCTTCGTCGAGCTGACCTCAACCTCGCCGGCCAAGATCTTCGGCATGTTCCCGAAGAAAGGCACCATCGCTCCTGGCTCCGACGCCGACATCGTCATTTTCGATCCGGAAAAGACGACGACGCTGTCAGCGAAGACGCATCACATGAGGGTGGATTACAACCCGTACGAGGGACGGCAGGTCACGGGCGTGACCGACACCGTCCTCTCGCGCGGCAAGGTGATCATCGACGCCGGCAAGTTCACCGGCAAGGCAGGGGCCGGCGCGTTCCTGAAGCGCAGTCCACGAACGTAAGCCACAGAGGACGCAGAGAACACCGCCAGCCTTCGCATTTAGAAAACTTGGCTCTGTGTCCTCTGTGGCCTCTGTGGCTAACTTGCTGTCGCAAGAAATCCCGATGGATCGGCCCGGTATGTTCCAGCCACCCACACTCCTTGATTCGCGCGCCGATGGCGATGGCCACTTGCCGGCCGAGGCGGAAGCGCACGTAGTTGCCATGCGCCGGCGGTGCCTCCTTGAAGACGACCGGGGGCGCTTGTCGCAGCTCGACCATCACCTCGGTGCAGGTCCGGCCCAGGCTCTTGTTGCCGCTGTCGATCACGGTGTCACCGGGCGACACACTCTTCAATCGTGGAGGCGCCGACGGCCCCCTCGTTGACCAGCGACGCCACGGCGTCTGGTGACCGGCCGTAGACCACCAACTGATGCCCATCACGCATGAGCCGGCGCGACGTGGGCGATTGAACGGCCTCTTCCTCGCAACCGTTGATGCGATAGCATTCCGTCATGAGCAACGGGACCGAACCGCGCGGGCTGGCGCTGGTGTTGAGCGGCGGCGGCGCGCGCGCGGCATATCAAGTGGGCGTGCTGCGTGTGCTGGCGCGCGAGTTTCCCGACACGGTGCCAGACATCCTGACGGGCGTCTCCGCGGGTGGCATCAACGCGGCGTTCCTCGCCACGCGACAGGCGCCGTTCGACGACAAGGTCGAGCAACTCGCGCAGATGTGGGCCAGCCTCCGCATCGACAATGTCTTCCGTGTCGACTTGCGCGACCTGGCGTCCCGCACGCTGCGCTGGGGTGGGCGGTTGATGTCGGGTGGCCAGTCGCCGCTGCCGCCGGCCAAGAGCTTCGTCGACACGATGCCGCTGCGCGAGATGCTCGAGCGTGAACTCCAGGCCGAGGGCGGCTCGCTGCGCGGCATCCCGAAGAGCCTCGCGGACGGCTGGCTGCGTTCCTTCGCGCTGACCGCCTCGAGTTACACCACCGGTCAGTCGATCACGTGGGTGCAGACACGCAAGGACGAATTGATTCCCACGTGGGAGCGCCCGCAACGCCGCAGCGAGATCTGCGCCGTGCGCGTCGATCACGTGATGGCATCGGCGGCGCTGCCGTTCTTCTTCCCGGCCATCGAGGTGGATGGCGGCTGGTACGGCGACGGCGGCATCCGCCTGACGGCGCCGCTGTCGCCGGCGATTCATCTTGGCGCCACGCGGATTCTCGCGGTCTCGACCCGCTATGCCAGCACCAGCCGGGAGGCCGACCGTCCGCAGATCGCCGGCTATCCCCCGCCGGCACAAGTGGCGGGCGTGCTGTTCAACGCCATCTTCCTGGATCAGCTTGATGGCGACGCGCTGCAATTACGCCAGCTCAATCAACTGATTGACGGGCAACCGGAAGAGAAACGCAACGGCCTGCGGCACATCGACCTGTTCGTCGTCCGGCCGTCGCAGGATCTCGGCCGCCTCGCCAATGCCTATGAAGCCGACCTGCCCAAGGCGTTCCGCTTCCTGACGCGCGGCATGGGTACGCGTGAAACAAGGTCGAACGACATGCTCAGCCTGGTGATGTTCCAGCCCGATTACGTGAAGCACCTGATCGACATGGGTGAGGCCGACGCGGGCGCCCGGCTGCCGGAACTACGGACGTTTCTGGCTGGCGAATAA
>JBCKZH010000049.1:0-23952 GCA_038919385.1 Vicinamibacterales bacterium
CCGCAGACGCATCGATCAAGCCGCTGACTTGACGTTTTCGCGAATGATCCTGGGATGACGGGCGGCAATTCTCAGCAACCCTATCGCAGGGCCTTCTGGCCGCCTCCGTCCTTGCTCCCAGTTTCGGAGCGTGTGGACGCTAATGGCCATCGCCTCTGCAAATTGAGATTGCGTCAACCCGACGAATCGGCGCAACGCCGCGACATCCTCGCCGGACTCAATCTGCCCCGCCATCAAACGTTTCCTCACCCGAGCGGGAATAGCCCGCGCCAGCTGTGCTTCCGTAAGTTCAGGAATATCCGTCATGGTCCCTGTTCCTCGAAAGACACACCGTGCTTCTTTTGATTGGCAGCGTTCTTCTCATCGTCCCAGACGACTCGCACTGATCAAGGATACGCCAAGAGATTACTAAGTCAACGGCTTACGTGCACCCGTTCGAGAACATCCGACAGCATGCCCGGCCTCAGACCGCCAATTGGCGGTCAACTATTAGTAGCCCGCGACGCCGCGCGTAACCACCGCCTCGTCGTACCGTCGGGCATCACCATAATTCACTGACGTGCCGGGGATTCTAGCAGAACCCCCCATCTGCCACCGCGCGTGGATACGCGCGAAGGCGATCGCGAAACCTCCATGAAACGGAGGATCGGCGTGGATACGCGCCAACGCCGGCGCGTATCCAAGCGAGTAAAAATCCACGTCACATCCGGTCCATCGGACTCTTCACCCCCAACGCACCACGCTGCATCATGTGAAGGTAACTCATGGTCGCGAAGGAGTGTCTCATCACGTGCGGGCTCACGCGCTTCGTGATGCCGGCCGGCACCACGGCGCGGGCCATCGCCTTCTGCACCACGGACTCGTGCAGATGATACCGAGACAGCATGACAATCAGCCGCATCGTGCCCGTGAGCTGCTTCAGCAGCGCGCTGAGCGCCTGATTCTGCGTGGATGCACTGACGCGGCGCTCGACCGCCAGCCAGGTGAGGAACCTGCCAGCTCGCGCCAGCCTGGCCACGGCAGAAACTTCCACCTTGGTGGCCATGCCACGGCGTCCGCACCACCAGGACACGCCAGCTCACGAGCGAGTTAGAATGCCGTGGTTGTAGGCGCACGTCGAAAGGGGGAGCCATGCCGCTGTTCTTGTGTCGCTGGCCCAACGGCGATTGCTCGGTCGTCTGGGCCGCCAATGAAGAGGACGCCATCGTCGAACTCGACCAAGTAGGGAACGCCGAAGCCTGCCCCATCGTGCGGCTTCCTGTGTTTCAGGCTCACTTTGTCGTGACCGATCGCGGTGAGCTGACGCTCGAGGCACTCGGAGAAGGCACGGGGCAGGAAATCGTGTCGCGTGCGTATCCACTCCTCGACAGGGCGTTGACAGACGCGTACGGCGACGGAGAGTACGACAGCCACGACACTCTGCCGCCGAGCCGTCGCGCGGCGATCGCCGCGGCTGTCGCGCTAGAGCGGGATCGCATCGCGGGCGATCGCCCCGACACCGCTGAACCACGCACCACGCTTGGACGCAACATCAAGAGGCAGACGGACGTGCCGACCGTGCTGCTCGACCGGATCGTCCGGGATGTCGCGACGACGAAGCTGAAACAGTTCACAGGCCGCGGCAAGCCGAGCTGATCGCAATTGATCGGAGGCGTCGAAGGGCGCCAACGACTTGTCGGAGATCCTCTTGTTCCAGGTGGAAAAACACATTCTGGAACTCAGCGTCGTGAAGGTCCAGGCGAACCAGCTTAGCAGCGCGTGCTGAAAGTCCCACCGGCATTCGGTCGGCGAGGCATCCATCTGCGGCCACTGCGTCGGATATCAAGAAGGGTGTTGTCTACAAACGTGTCCCGCACGTCACGCTCAAGTCGATTGCCAACAACCCCGGCATCAAGGCAGGCATGACGCGCGAGGCGATTGACGCCGCCATCCTGCGGCACGCCGACACCGAGTTTTCGCGCGCCAGTTCCTGCTGCCAGTCCCGGTGGGCATCATCCTCTTCGGCGGCGCCTGCGCTGATAGGCCCGTCAGCGGCTGCCGTGGGCGTATGATGCTGCGCATGAAGCAGATCACCATCGCTCTTGCGGCCGTACTCCTGCTTGCCGGCCTGAATGTGCACGGGCAGCAGGCCGGACTCGTGCCGGCTCCCGACCGGCGCCCCGGCGAAGGCGCCGGACCGTTTCCGACCCTCACCATCCGCAACGTGATGGTGATCGACGGCACCGGCGCACCCCCGTTCGGCCCCGCCAACGTGATCGTCGAGAACAACCGCATTGCCCGAATCGTCAATGCCGGCACGCCGGGGGTTCAGTCTCGTGAGCCGGCCCCGCCGCCGGCGCCAAACGCCATCGATGGCACCGGCATGTACCTCATGCCCGGTTTCGTCAACCTGCACGCCCACCTCGGGGATGACGTGAAGTCGCGCGAGAACGAATACACCTTCAAGCTCTATCTGGCGCACGGGGTCACGACCATCCGCGGCGTCGAGCTGACGGCGCAACCGATGGCGCTCAAGGAGAAGGAACGCAGCGCCGCCAACCAGATCGTGGCGCCGCGCATCTTCAACTACCAGCGCCCGGGCGCCGGCTGGGGCAAGGGCGTGACCGACACGCCCGAGAAGGCCCGCGAGTGGGTGCGGTGGTGCGCCGCCAACGGCGTTGACGGCATGAAGCTCGTCGCCTACCCGCCGCACATCATGTCGGCGCTGCTCGACGAAGCCAGGCAGCACGGCCTCGGCTCGACCGCGCATCTCGAGCAGCGCGGTGTGGCCCAGATGGACGCGCTGACGGCGGCGAAGATGGGCCTCGGCACCGTCACGCACTTCTACGGCCACTTCGAGCCGCTGCTGCGTGACTACCGGGTGCAGCCGTGGCCCGACGGCATGAACTACAACGACGAGCAGTACCGCTTTGGCCAGGTGGCGCGGCTGTGGAACATGATCCATCCGCCGGGCGGCCCGGAGTGGAACGCCTACCTGCAGGAGCACCTCAAGCTGCGCACCGTGTTCGATCCGACGATGACGGCGTATGCCGCCGGCCGCGACGTGATGCGCATGCGCAATGCCGACTGGCACGACCAGTACACGCTGCCGTCGCTGATGGATTTCTACACCCCCAACCGCGAGAACCACGGCTCGTACTTCTTCGACTGGACCCACCAGGACGAGATCGCCTGGCGCAACTTCTACCAGGTGTGGTTCCGGCTCCTGAACGACTACAAGAAGATGGGCGGCCGGGTCACGGTGAGCGACGATGCGGCGTATATCTACAACACCTGGGGCTTCGGCTACATCCACGAAATGGAGCTGCTGTTGGAGGCCGGCTTCCATCCGCTCGAAGTGATCCGCGCCGCCACCATGAACGGCGCCGAAGCACTCCACGACCCCAAGGGCCAGCTGCCGCAGTTCGGCATCGTCCGCGCCGGCCTGCTGGCGGACATGGTACTGGTGGACCAGAACCCGCTGCAGAACATCAAGGTGTTGTACGGCACGGGCCACCTGCGGCTGAACGACCGGACGGGCCAGATGGAGCGGGTCGGCGGCATTCGCTACACGATTAAGGACGGCATCGTCTACGACGCGAAGAAGTTGCTGGCGGACGTCGGGGCCATGGTGGAGGCGCAGAAGAAACAGCGGGGCATCAGGACACGCTGAAGAGCGCCCACGCGCGCGTCGCGACGCGCGCGTCAACAACCTGCCTAAGCTAAGGCAGATTCTCCAGGTCGTTCAGGTCTTTGTGCCGGCCAGCCGCGCGCTTGTTGGTCTTGAGGTCGTCCAGCGAGATCATCGGCATCGCCACCCCTTCGACGTCGGTGGTCACCGAACGCTGTCGGCACGCATCATACTCGACGCCGTCGATGGACGTCATGATCTCGATTCGGAAGGGCGGAACGCCGAAGCGGACCAGGCTGCGAGGATTAGTGAATAGGCTGGTGTCGAGCGCCGCCGAGATAAAACCAAAGGCGGCAAGCGTGGCCACGACTCGTTCGGCGTTCTCCGGGGTCATCCGAACCCAGACGTCAAGGTCGATCGTCGCCCGCGGATAACCATGAAAGCCGACGGCAAAGCCGCCGACCACCAGATAGTCAACGCGGTTCGCGTTGAGTAATCTCAAAAACTCTTTGAAGTCTTCCGTGAGTAGCGGTTCGTCCATAGACCACCCGACGCATGACCTCTATGGCGGCGAGCCGTTCAAGCGGCGTGCGTGCCCACCACCAGCGACGTTCGTCCGGTTCGTCGTGCAGCGACCCGACGCTCACGACTGAGCGGTCGACTCTGTATTCCACGAGCACATCTTAGCGTGAATCCCACGAGCGGCGCAGCCGCGAGTCCGACGAAGGCGAAGCCGGGTCCCACGAAGGCCGAAGGCCCAGTCCCACGCGGCGCGACAGCGCCGCGCCCCTACCGCAACGCCCCAATCACTTCCTGCGCGCCGACGATGGCGAACAGGAGCAGGATGGCGCCGAGCAGCAGGTTCGTGTACCACGAATTGTGGGGCACAGGCTCGGTCCACTTCACCCGGTTGTTCAGATAGAGCAAGGTGGCGGCGAGGAACGGCACAAACAGGCTGCCCACGATGGTGTAGATCACGATGACCGAGATGGGGCGGCCGGTGAAGGCAAAGGGCAGGGGCACCAGCGTGATGAACGCGAGCGCGATGCGGTACGGCGTGCTGGTGACTTTCACCACCGCGAGGCGCTCCGCCGGGGACATCTTCTTGAGAATGCCGTAGAAGTCGGCGTACAGATACGGCACGCTCTGCCACACACCCAGGAGCGACGCAAAAACGGCCGCCCAGAACCCGGCCGAAAACGCGAAGCTGCCGAAGGCGCCGAGCAGCGTGCCGAGAGCCGCGGCCATCTTCGGCACGGCCTCGGCGTCGCGCAGGGCGACGCCGGCGGTAAAGAAGGCGTCGTTGGCGATCAGCATGATCGAAATGCCGAACAGCGCCGTGAAGATGTAGGCGATGGCGACGTCGCCGCGGACGTACGACAGAAAGCCGGCGCCGCGCATGCCTTCCTCGCGCATCCAGTAGTTATAGGACAGCATCGTGATGGAGCCGCCGACGCCGCCGATGAGCGAGAGCACGTAGGTGCCGCTGCCCGCCGGAATGGTGGGCAGCAGCAGGCCCTGAGCGGACAGGGCCGGATTATCGAGCGTGAGCAGGGCGCAGAGCAGGATGCTGAAGCCCATGATGCCCACCAGCAGCTTCATGAGTTTTTCGAAACTGGTGTAGCCGCCGATCCACACGAAGGCGAAGCCGATCAGGCTGTGCGCCACCGCGCCCCAGGGTTGCGACACGGCGCCGCCGGTGAGGTTGGCGATGCCGAGGCCCGTGGCGTTGGTCAGGGCCGCGCTGACGGCCACCGTCCAGATCACGAGGTAGACGCCGAAGTACCACTTCACCCACGGCGGCAGATGATCGGCCCAGCCTTCAAGAGCGGTCTTGCCCGTGGCGAGCTGCCAGCGCGCGATGCCCTCGGTCAACACAAACTTGAAGAAGGCGCCGGCGACGATGGCCCACAGGAGGACGACGCCGTATCGGGCGCCACCAACGGTGGCCGAGACCACGTCGCCGGAGCCGATGCCGGTGGCCGCCACGACCAGTCCGGGGCCGGCCAGTTTGAGAAAACTGAAAGATGTGGGCTTGGACGATTCGACACGCCGAGGATTATGCCCTAGCTGGCTATTTACTTGACTCAGGTAGCCCCTACATGTAGTGTTCGGCCCCGTGGAGGATTATCCGCGGGATCTCGCCGACTTCGAGCGCCGGTTCGCGACCGAAGACGCGTGCCGAGCCTACCTCGTGCAGCTCCGCTGGCCGGACGGGTTTCGTTGCCCGCGGTGTGGACAGGCGAAGGCGTGGCCGGTGCGGAGCCGACTGCTGCAGTGTGCCGCGTGCGGTCATCAGACCTCGGTGACGGCGGGCACCATCTTCCAGGACATTCGGTCGCCGCTGCCGACCTGGTTCCGCGCGATGTGGTGGGTCACCAGCCAGAAGACGGGCGTCAGCGCCTTGGGCCTGCAGCGCGTGTTGGGGTTGCGTAGCTACAAGACCCTGTGGGCGTGGCTGCACAAACTGCGGCGCGCGATGGTCCGGCCGGACCGTGATCGGCTGACCGGCTGGGTCGAGGTGGATGAAACCTATGTGGGAGGCGTGCATCCCGGGCGACGGGGACGCCAGACGGAAACCAAAGCGCTGGTCGCCGTGGCGGTGGAGATTGACGGGAAGCGCCTCGGTCGGATCCGGTTGCGTCGGGTGCTCGATGCCTCGGGAGCCAGCCTGACCGCCTTCGTCCAAGACGCCATCGAGGCGAGAAGCCACGTGCATACCGACGGGTGGTCTGGGTACGACTCCCTGCGACGACTGGGTTACCGGCATCGGGTGACCGACCTCCAAGGGCAGGCCAAGGCGCCGTCGCCACTCATGCCACACGTGCATCTCGTCGTGTCCCTGCTCAAACGGTGGCTCCTCGGGACGCATCATGGGGCCGTCACCCATGAACATCTCGACTACTACCTGGACGAGTTCACCTTTCGGTTCAACCGGCGCCGCTCGCGGAGTCGCGGGAAGCTGTTCTATCGGCTGGTGCAGCAGGCGGTCGCCGTCGACCCGGCGCCGTACGAGTCGTTAGTCAAGTACGCCAGAATGCCCTGATCCGAACCACAGCATCTTGGGGTTACCTGAGTCAAGTAAATAGCCAACTAGAACCAAATGGTCATCAAAATAAAATGTCCTCGTTCAGTATGATGCTCAAATGGATAAATCATCATTTTGGAATTCTTATTTATCGCATAGCCATGACAATAAACAACTGAGGGAAATGCTTTGCCCTTGTGAAAAAGCGTTTGCCGCCCACAAGGAAATCCTGTCGAAAATGATTGCCATGCTGCGCCCCGGCACAGTTGCAATATTGGGCGCCGGGTATCTTAACGACATTCCATTGGACGATCTGGTCGAGGAGAATCGAAAAGTTTATCTGGTTGACTGGATTGAGAATGTTACAAAGATTGGCGTATCCAGGGCGATCATACAAAGGGATGGCGACTGCCATAGCTGTCTTTTTTGCAAGAAAGGCGTCGGCGAAAAATATTGCGGGAACTTCACCGGCATATTTGCCGAGGACGCCCTGTGTACGAGCTTCGAACCATTGGAGGAGCCGTTTGTTACATGCAAGAATTATGAACCCGCCGATGAGCCTGCCTTCATAAAAGCGGATATAACGGGTGGAGTTTCGCGCAGCTTTTCAGCCAAGATTGAAAAAAGCATTGTTTCATGCAAGACCCCGAAAGAAGCATTTCTGAAGGCAATAAGCGCCGCCGATGAAATTAAATACCAGGCGATACCGATTGAGGATGATTCCATTGATTTGGTCACGTCCTCCATGGTGCTATCTCAGTTTGATTTTGAGCCGTACACCTATTTTTCCGGTCTTCTTCTGGAATGTTTCGGTCTGGAAGAGCTTGCAAAGCACGAGACCAGGCTTATGCCCCTGATGGAGAAGCTAAGAACTAAATTATTCACTTTACAAGTGGAATCTCATATTAAAGAAATATACCGCATCGTAAAAAAGGACAAGCGGCCCAGGGTCTATATTTCCGCGGAATTGTTCAGGTCCTTCCCCGACAAGGAACAATACTTCCTGGTTCAGGACATGCCTAAAGCGCTGGAAATGATCGGAAAGTGTTTTTTCTTTGAATTTGGAGATGTATTGGAGGACAAGGCGTTTAGAAAATCAAGCCTGGGGGATGGGATTTCAATTAATCAAAATTATATTCTTGTCCCTAAAGAAGGGGCGAGCGCAGCCTGATTATGGGAATGCATGACACAACCAGGGCGCCATGGCGACAAGCCATCGGCATTCACGATTTGAGCTTCTCTTTGAGTAAATCATTGACCTGCGCCGGGTTGGCCTTGCCCTGGCTCGCCTTCATCACCTGGCCGACGAAGAAGGTGAATAAGTTTTCCTGACCGCCGCGGTATTGCGCAAGCTGTTCGGGAAATTGGGCGATCACTTCGGCTATCACTTTTTCAATCGCGCCGCTGTCGGTGACTTGTTTTAAGCCGTTGGCGGCGATCACCGCGTCCGCATCGCCCTCGCCGTGCCACATGGCATCGAACACCTGTTTGGCGATCGTGCCGGAGATGGTGTTGTCGCCGATGCGCTTGAGCATACCGGCAAGCTGGGCGGGGCTGACCGGGCTGGCGTGATGTCCAGGTTATTTTTGTTGAGCGCGCCCAGCAGCTCGCCCAGCACCCAGTTGGCGCACAGCTTGGGCTCCCCGCCCCCCGCGCCGCGCACCGCGTCTTCATAATAAGCCGCGAGGTCGCAACCTCGGGGTCAGGCCTTACATTTGACATTCCATAACTAAAAAGGGGACAGATCTTTCTCGAACTCGTCACGCGACTCGCGCAGGGGTTTGTCGAGCATGAAGCTTTGGTGCGGCTGTGGCTGGTTCATGAGCGCTGGGTCAGAGAACGGACCTTATGTTGACTCGGAGAGGCCCCCCGGAGAGGCCGCTAATACGGCCTATCGTCTTCAGAATCTCGCTGTCGGTTCTGACGTAGGGCGCGTTGAACGGGTCCGGGAAGGCCTTGAAGGCAAACCCGAAGTTGTTGTCGATGGTGTCAACCCGCTCCAAGGTGCCGGCGGTAAACAAAGGGGTCGTATCTTCGACGTCGAACTGGCCGGTCTTGTAGTTGTCGAACTTCTCGGCGCCCGCCTGCACGCGGAACGTCACGCGCGGCGAGGTGCCGGCCAGCGCGTCGGAGCCGTACATCAGCGTGCCCGCGCCGTTGATGATCTCGACACGGCTGATGGAATCGGGCGAGATCAACCCGACCTCGGCACCGGTGCGATCGGGCGCCTGGCGAGCCGTGTTCAGCCGTTCACCATCGACCAGCACCAGCAGGCGCGTCGAATCCAACCCGCGCAGGCGTGGACGAATGCCGAACGGGCCGTTGCCAACTGGCGTGACATTGACCGCCGACGCCAGGGCATCGCCCGTGGCCAGCGTGTTGGATTGCTGAATGGCTGCGGCCGAGATGCTGACCTGGGCACTGCGCACGCCGATTTCGAGCGAGAACGGGACGTCGAGGCCGGCGTCAGACCGTTCGATCACCTCGGTGCGCGCGGCGTCCGAAAATCCCGCGTGCGACACGATCACCAGGTAGGTGCCGGCAGCCGGCGTTTCGAATCGATAGCGCCCCTGCGCATCAGTGTCTACCACCGTCTCTTGACCGGTGGCCACCACGCCTGAGGACGCGGTCAACAGCACCGCGGCCAACGCAAAACTACAAATGGTACGCATCACAACAACTCCGTACGAGCGAACAGGCTCGCTGACAGAAATCCAGAAAACGTCTGCAGTCAGAAAACGGGCGAAGCTACGAGGTCGGCGGGGGGCGAGAGGTGTAAGGAGGCGAGAAGCCGTCGCGGAAAATGCCGGCGAGCGACGAGGCGGCAGTACCCTGGCGGCTCTAGATCGATGCGCCGCCGCGTCGAGTGGCGGCGAGCGCCGCCACTAGTCCGGCCGCCACGATCCAGCGGAAGGCCAGCCACGGATCCGCAAGCCGGCCCTCGGTCACTTGCGCGGCAAACAACCAGCCGTGAAAGGCGACCAGCATCGCCCCCGCCACGACGGTCGTCGTCCGCGCCAACGAGCGGAACCGCTCGAGGCGCGACGGCCACGTGAAGGGGCTCGCCTAAGGCTGGTGATCCGGCTTGCGGTTCCAGCGGAACCCGCGCAGGGCCGCCAGTTGCGAAGAAACTGCAGCCGCCCATGCCCCACATGCCATAGCCGACCTCGGAGACGTCCCAGCCAAGGCGTGGCAGGCGGCGGGGTTCATGACGTCGCCATGGGTTTATTGCAACATGCCCTGAATGACGGCTGGGTCGCCGTCATTTGGTGAAGGTGTCACGCCGATCACGGCGCACATCAGGTTGTAGAGGTGAATGTTCTCGAACGGCTTGACGACCAGCCCGCGCCGCAGCCGCGGACCAGAGGCGATGAACAACCCCTGCATTGACTTCGCCCGAGCATCGTAGCCGTGCGTGCCGCCAGGCGAGTTGCGATCGTGTTGCTCCCATCGATCGGTTTCCGATTTCGAGGTGATGTACCAGCCCTCGTCGGCAATCCCCACGATCGGCGAGACCCGCGGATGGTTGGCCAGGCCGTAGACGGCGGGTATCTCACTGCGGCGGTAAACGTGCAAGTGCGGATGCTTGTCCTTGAGGGCGGCGTACATCTTCTCGACATCGCCGTCCTTTGGCGACAGCCCGAGCACCGGTGCCCAGTCCAGAATGTCGGCGGTCTCGGGGTCGATGTAGTCGTCCACGACGATCATGCGATCGCGGCTGAGCGCGGCCATGCCGTGATCGCTCACGATCACGTAGTTCACGCGATCCGTAAGGCCGGCGGCGGCGACGCCGGCGACCAGGTCACCCACCGAACGGTCCACGCTCAAGGCGGCCTCACGCACCTGCTCGGAATCGGGCCCCCATCCGTGTCCGGCATTGTCAACATCGCTGAAATACAGCGTGAGAAACGACGGCCGCTTCCCTTCGGGCAACTTCAACCACTCGATCAACTGGTCAACCCGATCCTGGTTCGGCAGATCGTTATCAAAGTCGCGCCAGAACGTCGCCTGGCGGCCGCCGATCACGGTTTCCGACCCCGGCCAGAACATCGCGGCCGCGACCTTGCCTTGCCGTTCGGCCGTGTTCCAGATCGGATCGCCACCCCACCAGCGCGGGTCGGCCAGCACCTTGCGATTCGACATGGAGAACGTGCCAGGAATGCCGGGCGCGGTCATGTTGTTCGACACGATGCCGTGGTGGGCCAGCGTGAGGCCGGTGACGATGGTGTAGTGGTTGGGAAACGTCTTCGAGGGAAACTGCGGGATCAGGCCGTCGGCACGCACGCCGTCGGCGGCCAGGCGCGAGAGCGTGGGCGGCGCGAAGCGCTCGAGATAATCCCAGCGCCAGCCATCGATGGAGATCAGGATGACGATCGCGCGATCGGCCGGGAGCGGCGCCTGGCGATTGCAGCCCAAGACTCCCAGAACGATGAGAAGTCCCACCGCGAGCCAACGTTTCAACGCAGGTAACTCCACGTTGGTGGCGGCAACAGTGTTTCGATCGTCAGCGTCCTCACCTGCTTCGTCAAGAGATCGATCATTCGAATAACGTGATTGTTGGTGTCGGCGATGTAAAGCGTGTCGCCAGCTACCGATAGCCCGCCTGGCTCGAAGAACTGCGCGGTCTTCGCCGGACCATCCACCTGGCCCGCCACACCGGTTCCCGCGAACGTCGTCACCTGCCGCGTTGCCGGGTCGAGCATCTTGATCTTCACATGTTCAGTCAATCATCAGCTTCGCGTCCGTGGCGTCCTTCGTGGTTACTCGCTTATCGATCGGCGTCACGCGTCCACGCGCGGAGACGGTCGGCCGGCGCCACGGTCTGGTGACCGTCAAGCCAGGTATCGACCGGCCACGGCAGGCGCCAGGTCCAGTTGCTGTCGTCCACCACCGCTGGCGTGTTGATGCGATCGGTCCAGCCGAACACGTCCTGCAGCGGAATCAGCGTGAGGCACGAGCCGGACGACAGCAACGACCGCAGGATGGCCGCGCGATGTTCGTCCGTGCGGCCCTCCTCGGTGGCCGCCAGCGGCTCAATATCGTGCGTGCCGGTGGTGGCGACCGAGCGTTCCGGAAACGTCGTGGGATCGATCGCCGGCTGACCCGGCTGATCCCACCGGCGCTCCCAACGCAGCACCTTCAGGCCCGGCAGGTCCAGGCGAGCCATGGATTGACGCACGAACTCCGGGATGACGCCGAGATCTTCGGCGATCAATACCGGCGTCGGTGATCCGGAACCGAACACGCCGATCATCGTCTCGCCAAGGCGAACCTGACTGGCCTGGTCGCCCGGCTCGAAGAACGCCGGCTGCGCTTTGTCGATCGGCCGGATGTACATGCGGTAGAGACCGACGAGGTGATCGATGCGGAAGCCGTCGTAGAGGGCCGCATAGCGCCGCGCGCGGGCGCGCATCCAGGCGAAGTCGTTCGCCGCCATCGCCTGCCAGCGCCAGGGCGGCAGCCCCCAGTCCTGTCCGGTCTCGCTGAACGCGTCGGGCGGCACACCGATCGTGGCATCGAAACGGAACTCCTCTTGCCGCGCCCACACATCAGGACTGTCGGCCGAGTTCATGAACGGCAGGTCGCCGAAGATGCGGGTCGGCCACGCCAGCCGCCTGGCATCGGCCCACTGCTCGGCGGCGATCCACTGCAGGTACATGCGATAGCGAATCTCGGCGTGCAGCGCCTGGCGGGCCGCCTTCACGGTTGCCGCTTCGGCGCGGGCCAGCGGCTCGGGCCACAGGTGCCACGGCAGATCCTCGTGCAAGGCATGCAAGGCGCGGAACACGGCGTACTCGTCGAGCCACCAGGCCTCGTCGGCAATGAAGGCGTCGAAGCGGGCCGCTCGCGGCGAGCCTCTCGACACTTCGAGCCGAAGGAACCGCTCGAACGAGCGGCGCAGCCAGCGCTCCTTGAGCTTCCGGACCTCGAGGTAGTTGATGCGCGACGCCTGGCGCAGCGATCGCAGCGTGGCCATCTCCGCGTCATTGAGCACCAGCTCTCCGCCAAGACCGGCGAAGTCCACCACCTGCGGCAGCGCGATGTAGATCGGATCCAGTGCCATGGCCGACATCGCCGAATACGGCGACCGTTCGATCGGCGGCATCTCGTTGATGGGCAGGATCTGCAGGACCGACTGCCCGGCCTCGGCGGCCCACTTCGAGAAGATCGCGAGGTCCTGAAACTCGCCAATGCCCCAGCCGTGCGTCGACGCGAGCGCGAACAACGGCACGCTGATGCCGCTTTGGCGCCGCATCATGCCGCCGCCCCGATCGCGGCACGGCGCAGCACGCGAGCCACGGCCGGCGCAAACACCGATGGCGACGGCAACAGGCTCACCACGACGTAGGCCTCGCGAGGAAAGTCGAAGAAGTATCCCGGGTGCACGAGCACATCATCCTGGTCGAGCAGCTCCAGTGCGAGCGCGTCCTCGGAACGGACGGCCGGCACTTGCAGCACGGCGGACCACCCGCCTTCCACCGGCAACACGTTCACCGACGAAAACGCTGCCGCCGCCGTCCGCAACGTCGCCAGGTTCTCGCGGATGCGAGCGAGAATTTGCGCGCGCACCAGCGCGCCCTGCTCGATCAGTGACGCGGCCGCCACCTGCACGGGGGTGGACACGGAGAGGTAGGTATCAGCCACGATCTCGTAGGCCGCCAAGGCCCCGTCCACTTTCGCGGCCGGACCACCGAAGCCGATCCAACCCAGCTTGACCTGCGGCAAGCCCGCGGACTTCGACAGGCCGCCCAGGCTGAAGGTCAGCACCTCGCTCGCGGCCATCACGTGCGTCGCTGACGGCGCCGGATCCAGGCCGTAGTCAGCGAACACCTCGTCGCCGATGATCGGCCAACCATGCTTGACACTGAGATCGGACAACGCGGCCAGGTCGTCGCGATGGAGAAACGATCCCGTCGGATTGTTGGGCGACACGATCAGCAACGCCTTCACGCGCGGACCCGCCGCGCGCCGAACCGAGTCGATGTCGATGCGCCAGGCGCCGTGATACTCGAGATCGTACGGCACGGCCGTGACGGCCTCGAGTCGCGCGAGATGCTCGAACAGCGGGTAACTGGGGCGCGGCACCAGGACGGCGTCGCCGGCGTCGCAGAACAACTTGAACAGCAGCGCGTAGGCCTCGCTCGTGCTCGAGGTCAGCGCTACACGATCGGCGGAGATGACGATACCGCGCCGGCGGAAGTCGGCGGCGACGGCCGCGCGCGCGGGCCACAGGCCAAGCGGCTGCGGATCGTAATTCAGGCTCTGTCGATCTGCCAGCGCCGCCAGCAAGGCGGGCGGATACGACAGACCGACGCGGGTCGGATTCGATTCGGTCAGATCGGCCATCGCCACGCCGCGGCGACGCTTGGCGTCGACCGCGCGCGTGAGTGCGTTCGGTTCAAGATTGGCAGGAAGGCGCGAAGACGTCATTCAGCGGGTGACCAGCTCCACGCGTTGGATGAGGTCACCTTCGAGCACACCGTCGACCACGTCCATGCCGGCGATCACCGTGCCGAACACGGTGTAGACGTGATCGAGCCGCGGGGAATCAATCGTGTTGACAAAGATCTGGGCGTCGCCCGTGTCCCGGCCACGGGTCGAAATACCCACGGTGCCGCGAATGTGCAGGCCCACCTCGTCGCGCATGTAGAAGGGCTCGCCGGTGTATTCGTTGGCGCCGGGGCTGCCGCCCTGGATCACGAAGTTGGGCGCGATGCGGTGGAACGTGAGGCCGTCGTAGTAGCCTTCGCCGGCGCGCCGCGCGATCCGAACGGCCGTCAGCGGCGCGGCCTCCACCTCGAGCGCGATGTCGAAGAAGCCGCGGCCGGCCATGTGAACGCGCAGGGCCTTGCCGCGAAGGGCGTTGACGGCCGCCATGGCCACGCCGGGAGCGGTCAGCGGCTGTGGTGACGCGGTACGAGGCTTGCCCGTCCAGGCGGTCAGAATCTCGGCCGCCTTCGCCGCCACGGCCGGATCGAAATCCTTCAGATAGCCTTCGAGGTTCGCCGCCTGTGAAGTGTCGCCGTACGCCTGGAGGCGATTGAGAATCGCCATTCGGGGATCGCGCGACGTGTCCTTGTGTTCTTTGGTGATGCGGCCCAGAGCCGTCAGCAATGGCGCGGTGGCCTTGGGGACGAGGGTGCGATCTTCGAGCGCGCGGACGGCGGTGAGCACGAGCTGATAGTCGGGACGCGCTAATGACTCGACCGCGGCGGCCACTGCCTCCGGTCGCTTCAACTCGGCGAGCGCCGTCAGCGCGGCTTCGCGAACGTTGTCCACGCGATCGCCCATCAGTGTCGTGAGTGTGTCGACCGCACCCAATGCGCTGGCGGCGCGGGCGGCATACATGCGGACTTGCCAGGTGGGATGCTCCACAAATCGCGGGAGCATCTTACGGGCCTCGTCTGGTTGCGTTCGCGCGAGGGACACGATCGCGTGTGCCGGTGCATGCCAGGTTCGCGGTTGCAGCGACAGCGCGTTCGCGATCGAGGCGAGATCCGACGGTCCTTCCGTAGCCGGGCAACCTGCGCCCAGCTGATCGATCGCCTGCACGCGCACGTGGGTGTCGGCGTCGGTCAGCGCGGCCCGCACGGGGGCGCACGAGGTGTTCTGCAACAGGCGGCCCCAGCCGCGCAGCCCTTCGAGGCGCACCCGCGTCTCCTTGTCGGCCATCGCCTGCTTCAGCAGCACGTCGCGATCGCCGATGGTCGCGTCCGAAGACGCCGCGGCGGCCGCGAATCGGCGCACTTCGGCATCGACATCCAGCAGGCCGCGTTCGATCACAGACGAAGTGGCCTGGTTGCCGGTCACGATCGCGGCCATGGCGAGCCGGCGGGTCAGCACCGAGCGCGGATCGGCTGCTGGTCGCTGTGCTGTCGCCGCCCACCGCAACAGGTCCCAGGTCCTCGACCCGAGCGGCGGCAGCTTCTTCCCGCGGACGGTGCGGGCCAGCGATTCCAGGCCCCGCGCCGCTCCGATCAGTGCGGCTGAATCCACGTCGTTGATCGAGTCGGGTGACGGCAGACCGGTGATCAGGACGGCTTCGGCGGCCGCTACTTGCTCGGTTGTGTCGTACGGCAGCCGGCCCAGTGCCGCGGCAATCTCGCCCCAGGGCTCCCAGGTATTCAGGCTGGCGTCAATGGCCGCGCGGTCGATGAGGAGCTTCTGCACCTCGATCACGGCCGCGGGCGTGCGCGCCATCTGCGCCAGCGCGTTGGCAGCTTCGGCGCGAATGCCGACGCCATCCGCCAGCGCCGGCGCGACCAGCGGAATCATCGCCGGACGCTCAAGCCGGCCAATCGCGCGAATCGCCGTTCGCCGGCCATTGCCCTTCAGGCCCTCCATGAGCGGCGCGAGACCCGCCTCGGTGGTCGGCCGCGCATCCTCCGCTTGAAGCATGCGTTCTTGCAGCGACTGCGCGAACGCCGGGGTGGTGCATAAGAGGAGTCCGAGTAGCAGTTTTCGCATCGATTTACGTAAACCGTAAAAGTGAAGCAGGTTCACTTTCTCCCAGAGTATTCGAGCATCTGCTTCGTGAGATCGCAAGGATACGAGATCTTTACGTCGGTAATGGTGCCCGAACGATCCGTCACTGGCTCGAGTTTCGGCATCACGAAGCCGGTATAGGACGGCAGCTTCAGGTGGTCCACGCGCGCCACCACTTCGTCCCTTAAGTCCGGGTCGAAATGCACGCCGAAGGTTTCGAACAGCTCGCGGGCGGCCGCGTAGTCGCCCTCGGACTTGATCCGCTGCACTTCGGCCAGCAGCCTCGCGACGCCGAGGCGCAACGCGTCCGAGTCGGTCACCACGAAGTAAGTCTTGCCGTCGCGGCGCCGCACATCGATGGCTTTCGTGTTGGCCAGCAGCCAATGGACGATGGCCTGGCGGTTGCGCATGTGGTCTTCTTCCAGCTGCGTGCCGACGCGGACGCGGCGCAACTGGACCAGCGCGTTCCTGGCATACGCCTCGAACTGGGTCTGCACCACGGCCTGCTGTTCGTCGGCCGGCACCAACCCAATGGTCGCGAGGTACGGATCGGCGATGAAATACAACGCCACCAGGTCGGCACGCGCCTCTTCGAGCGCGGAGTACTGCTCCTTCAGCAGGTCCTGCGGCGTCACCTGGATGTGGCCGGCCATGCGGCCCGAGCCGTGACCCAGCACTTCGTGAATCTCCGTGGTCAACTCGCTCGCAAACGCGCCCCACCGCTTCGCCCGCTCCACCTCCGCATCGTCCCATGCAAATTCATGACGATAGCTGTCGGGCATGGACTTCTCGTACGCCTCGAGCACGTTCGACAGCGACACGGACTTGCTGCCATGCACTTCGCGAATGCGCTGGTCGTTTGGCAGGTTCACGCCAATCGGTGTGATCGGTCCGGAGTCGCCAATCTCGATCACGACTTCGATGGCCATGGCCGACACGCCCTGGACCGTTGGCTTGCGATACTTCGGGTCGATTGGCAGGTGATCCTCGAACCATTGCGCGTGCGTGGCCAGCGCGCGAATCTTCTCGGTGCGCTCGTGGTTGGCGTAGTAGACGATGCCCGCCCAGGCGCCCTTCATGCCCCGCGAGTCCATGTAGACCTCGATGAAGCCGTTCATGGTGTCAACGGCGGTGTCGCGGTTCTGGACCCAGGCAATGTCGAAGGCTTCGCGTTCGCTGTCCTCGCCAGTTTCGTAGAACTGGATGAGCGCGGCCAGCGCCTTTCCGAGGGCCTCTGGCGCAAATGGCAAAGCGTCGCGCAGGTGGCCGACAATGCGGCAAATCTGCACGTCGTAGAGGCCGCCGACCTTGTAGACCTCTTCCACGAGCGCGCCGTCGCGCATGGCCAGCCGCGAGTTCAACTGATGCTTCTCTGGAAACCCCTCGATGTCGGCCATGGTGACGCCGTCATAGAGATTGTTGGCGCTGGCGGCGAGCATGTCCTGGCCGTCGCCCGGGGTCTTGCTGGTGACCATGGGCTCGAAGTCGGGATCGAAGAACATGCGGGCGAACCGCTCCACGCGATCGCCGATCGATTCATCCTTCGCCAGCTTGAAATCCGCGCCGTTCCTGGTGGCGATCGCCATCGCCTCCTTCACCCGCGCGCGGTCGAGATTCAGCAGGAACTTTCGCGCGGTGAGGTTGTTGTATGGGCCGGTGTTGAGCCAACACAGCTTCGTATAACGCGTCAGCTCAGCCAAAGTGTCGGCCGGCACACCTTCTGAGTGGATCAGGATCCCTTCCAACAGGTCGCGGATGCCGAGGTTATGGCGATGGCGCTGGTCGTAGTAGATGTCGCGGCCGGCGATGGCGGCTTGATACAGGTGCCACACCAGCGTCTTTTCCTTCAACGTCAGTTCGTCGAAGCCATCCGCATATAACTGCACGACCGCCGCATCGTCGATCTGTTCGAGGAGATAAGGTCGTTGCGTAGTCATATTCAGAGAGGCAGTTCGACGGTTTGTCCGTGGGCGGGGATCTCGACATTCCACGACAGTTCCTTCTGGATGCGAGCCTTGAGCGCGTCCTGCACGACCGGCTCGCCGTGCACCAGATACGTCATCTTCGGCGCCTGGGGAAAGGTTCGCAGCCACTTGAGGATCTCGCCCACGTCCGCATGCGACGACATGCCGTTGATCTTGGCGATGCGCGCCCGCACCGGCACTTCCTGGCCGTAGATCCTGACATGATGCGCGCCTTCGATCAGCTGGCGACCGCGGGTGCCGGCCGACTGGTAGCCGACAAACAGCACGGTGTTGCGCTCGTATGGCAGCTCCGCGAACAGGTGATGCACGACCCGGCCGCCGGTGGCCATGCCGCTGGAGGCGATGACGATGGCGGGGCCCGGTGTCTGCACCAACCGCTTCGATTCCTCCGCGCTTTCCACCGCGGTGAACCGCGGGGTGGCGCGGCGCATCGATGCCAGCTCCGGATCGAGTTCGTTGGCCCGCCGCTCGTAGAATTCGATCCCTTCAAGGGCCATTGGGCTGTCGACGTAGATTGGGAGCTTGGGAATCCGCCCCTGATCTTCGAGGCGATGCAGCCAGTAGAGAAGCTCTTCGACCCGGCCGATCGCGAACGCGGGAACGATCAGCTTGCCGCGCCGGGCTGCCGTCTCTTGCACCACCGCCGCGAACGCCGCCCCGTCGTCTTCCGGCGGATGCAGACGATCGCCGTAGGTCGACTCAACCAGCAGCACGTCGGCTTGAACAGCGGGCGAGGGATCCGGAAGGACCGGCCGGCCGTAGCGGCCAAGGTCGCCACCAAACAGGATGCGACCACCGCTTGCCCTGAGCGAAGTCGAAGGGCCACGGCGGGTCGCGAGCACGTACGACGAACCGAGCAGGTGGCCGGCGTTAATGAACTCGATGTCCAGGTGATCGCCGATCTGGGTCGTGGTCTCGAACGCGCACGTCTTGAACCGCGCCAGCGCGGCGGCGGCGTCCTTCTCGGTATAGAGCGGCAGCGCGGGGTGATGTTTCGAGAAGCCGTGCTGGTTGGCGTGACGCGCGTCTTCCTCCTGGATGCGAGCCGCGTCGGGCAGGATCAGCTTCGACAGATCGAAGGTACCTCCGGTGCAGTAGACCTTGCCCTTGAAGCCCGCGGCCACCAGCCGGGGCAGCCACCCCGTGTGATCCAGGTGAGCGTGGGTCAGGACGACGGCGTGAATGCTGTCGGCCGGAATGGGCAGGGGCGCCCAGTTTCGTTGACGCAGTTCCTTGAGGCCCTGAAACAGGCCGCAGTCAAAGAGAATGCGGTGCCCGTCGATCTCGAGCAGGTACTTGGAGCCGGTGACCGTGCGAGCGGCTCCGAGAAACGTCAGCGAAGACATACACGTATCATAGACAGCTATTGTCGAGAAAACACTGCTTCTCCTCGGCCCGGAGAAGGTCGTCCGGACCTTCCGCTTCTAATACGTTGGCCACAGAGCACACAGAGATCACAGAGGAATTCTTTCTGAATGCAGGCACTACCGTTCGGCCGGGCATCTTGCGTTTTAGAAAAGAGTTTCTCTAAAGTTTCTCTAAAGTTTCTCTGTGTTCTCTGTGTTCTCTGTGGCTAATGTATTCTGTTCGCCATGTATGCCATGGTGATCGTCCGCTACCGCCGCCCCATTGAAGAAGTGCTGGTCCACCAGGAAGCCCACCGGGCGTTCCTGAGAAAGCTGAAAGATGAGGGTACGGTCCTCGCCGCCGGCCCCCACGAACCGCGTTTCGGCGGCATGTTCCTGGTGCGCGTGCCCGACGAGAACCCGCAGAAGGCGCTCGACGCCATCCGCGATGCCGACCCGTACTACCAGGCCGGCGTGGCGCAGTACGAGCTGCTGGTATGGAACGTCGTAATTGGCAAGGATTCGCTAGACAAAATCTAAGCCGGACCGCGGGTCCCGGCTATTTGTCTTTCCGCTGACGGATCCACTCGCCGAGCATCCACGACACGACCATCAGGCCGATCACGGCGAAGAGCGCGATGAGGAGCGGTCGGCCGGTCACTAGGCTTTTCGCGGACCGGTGAGTTCGCTGACCGCCATCCCCACGGCGAAGACGACTACTGCACCGATCAGGTTGTGCCACAGGAAGGCAATCGACGTGTTGACCGTGACGTAGCCGACCACGCCCATGCCGGTGAGCAGGCCCACGAACGCACCGGTGGAGTTGGCACGCTTCCAGCCAATCGCCAGCAGGAACACGCCCAGGATCGAGCCGTAGAAGAACGATCCGAACCGGTTCACCACCTCGATCAGCGAGCCCAGCTCTGATGCCCAAATCGCGACGATGGACGCGAACACCGCCCAGAACAGCGTCGCCAGCTTCGACACCCACAGCAAATGCGCCTGGTTGCCGTCGTCTCTCACCCACCGCCGGTAGAAATCGATCACGGTGGTAGTCGACAGCGCCGACAGTTCGCCGGCAATCGTCGACATGGCCGCCGCGAAGATGGCCGCCATCAGCAGGCCGATCAGGCCGACCGGCAGGTGCGTGACGATGAATGTGGGGAACACGTAGTTGATGTCGTTGTATGAGGTGTCGCCGGTCACGTCCTTGACGAGCGACACGGCCTCGGCTCGGACGCCCAGCACCCGCTTCTCTTCAGCGTTGAACGTCGCCGCCCGCGTCGATTTCAGTCCCGCGTCGCTCGACCGCTGGGCTTCCGCCAGCTGCTCGGCCGCCAGCTTGCGCGCGGCGACGGCTTCGCCGAATTTCTGCTCGAGCGCCACGTACTCCCCCGCCCGCGCACTGTCGCGCACGCGCTGGTCGTGGGCGCGATTGAACAACATGGGCGGCGGCGTGAACACGTAGAACAGGAACATGAACACGCCGATGATCATCACCAGCGCCTGCAGCGGAATCTTCCAGTAGGCGCTCATGAACAGCGACGTGCGCGCCTCGTCTATCGACTTGGCGGTCAAGTAGCGCTGCACCTGGCTCTGGTCGGTGCCGAAATACGACAGGAACAGGAACAGCGCGCCGATGGTGCCGGTCCAGAAGGTGTAGCGAACACTCGGGTCGGTCGAGAAGTCGAAGACCTGGAGGCGGCCGGTGGTGCCGGCAATGTGCAGGGCCTCGCCGACGCTGACGTTGTCGGGCAGCCCGATCATCAGCGCGATGCAGGCCGCCGTCAGGCCAAACACGATCAGGTACATCTGCTTGACATCGGTCCACGCCACGGCCTGCACGCCACCGAGCATCGTATAGAAAGCCGTCGGCAGCGCCAGCAGCAGACACGTCGTCGTGACGTCGAGGCCGAGCATCACGGACAGCACGACCGCCGGCGCCGAGATCACCGCGCCGGTGGCCATGCCGCGCGAGAACAGGAACAGCAGCGCGGTCAACGAGCGGGTCTTGGCGTCGAAGCGGCGCTCCAGATATTCGTAGGCAGTAAAGATGCGCGCGTTGTGGAAGAACGGAACAAAGGTGACCGCGATGATGATCATCGCGATCGGCAGCGCGTAGTACTGCTGCAGCAGGCCCATGCCGACGGCGTAGCCCTGACCGGTGGTGCCAATCATCGTGATCGCCGACAGCTGCGTCGCCATCACCGACAACCCGACGGCCCACCACGGCAGGCTGCGGCTGGCGAGGAAGTAACCTTCGATCTCGTTGGTGTTCTTGCTGAGGCGAATGCCGTCCCAGATCACCCAGGTCAGGTAGACGACGATGATGCCCCAGTCGATGGCCGACATCAGCGGGTGAAGTAGGACTGGAAGAAGTACAACGCGGCCAATGTGGCGACCCACACGACTGCGACCCTGATGTAGGTCCGCGACATCGCGGTCACAGCTGTGTCACCCGTGCCTTGAGGTTCGCCTCGGCGCGATCGAGCGCCTCGCGCCGCAGCGTCCAACTCTCGCGATCGGTATCGAGCAACCGCCGTGACGCGCCGATGGCGCGGCCGGTCTCTTCCGGCGCCGGTCCACCGTAGGTCTTGCGCACGCTGACGAAGTGCGCGGGACTCAGCACCTTGTGCAAGTCAGCCTCCGTGTATTCGAGCGGCCGGCCCAGGATGGCGCTCGACGCGCTACGCAGCGCCGCCGACAGCGACACACTCGGATCCTCGGTGTAGGCCTTCAGCAACAGCGCGGCAATGCCGTGCGCCGATCGGAATGGCAGGTTGTGATCGCGCACGAGCGTGTCGGCCAACTCAGTCATCGTCGTGCCGCCGTGCGAAGCGCGCGACGCGAGGTGCTCGACGTTGAAGTCGGCCAGCCGCATGGCCGCCGCGACCAGCGTGACCATGCGGATCGCATCGCCAAACATCGACGCCACCAGCGGCTGCAGGTCGTCCTCGGTGTCGACGATGTCACCGAAGGGGGTGTTGTGGACGGTGGTGGTGATGGCCTGAGCCTGGCCGACGGCCTTGCTGCCAATCGCGCGCGCGTGCTCGAGCGCCACCGGATTGCGCTTCTGCGGCATGATGCTGCTGCCCTGCACGAAGCCGTCGCTGAGGCGCAGGTAGCCGAACTCCATCGTGCACCACAGCAGGAAGTCCTGGATGACGCGGCCGAGACCGACGATCAGGATGCTGGTGGCCGACGCGCTCTCCAGCAGGTAGTCCACCGTCGCAATGCTGCCGTAGGTGTTGCAGGTGGGACCGCTGAAGCCAAGCAACTCGCTGGTGCGGTTGCGGTCGATCGGAAAGCCCGTGCCGGTGATGGCGCACGCGCCAAGAGGGTTGCGATTGGTCGACTCGAACGCCGCGGCCAGCCGCGTGGTGTCTCGCTCGAGCTGTTCGATGACCGCGAGCAGGTAGTGGGCGATGGTCGAGGGCTGCGCCGGCTGCGTGTGCGTGTGGGCGCCGTAGACGGTGTTCTTGTGGCGATCGGCCAGCACCAGCAGCACCTCGCGCAGTTCCAGCGTCGCCGACGTCAGCGCCGCGATGAACTCGCGCTGCCGGATTCGGTACATCGTCATGTCGATGTCGTTGCGGCTGCGCGCCGTGTGCAGGCGGCCGGCAACGTCTTCATCGCAGGACTGCTCGATCAGGCGTTCGATGTAGAAGAACAAGTCTTCGTAGGTGCCGTCGTAGAGCACCTGGCGGATGCTGTCGAGCGAGATGCCGTCGAGCGCGGTGCGCAGCGCGCGGGCATCGTCTTCGGTGATGATGCCCTGCTCGGTCAGCATCACCAGGTGGGCGTAGTTGATCGACATCAAGGGCGTGAGCAGCAGTTCCTTGGCGTCTTCGAAGTTGTCGTTGAGTACGTTCGCAACGTACTCGGGGGCAAATCTCATTACTAGCAGTATATTGCGGGCTATGAAGCCACGTCTCGGTGCTGCCCTCGTCCTTGCCCTGGCCTCAGCCAGCCGGTGGAGATCCTTCGCGACCGCTGGGGCATCAATCACATCTACGCGCAGAACGAGGCCGACCTGTTCTTTGCCCAGGGGGATGATGCGGGCCATTCGCGCGGTGGGCGTGGACCAGGTCCGCGACCTGCAGTACTTCCAGGGGCCACCATGAAGAAACGTAGAAATCTGGACGGGTGGTCGACGACGGCCGGCGGCGGCGCTCACGCGGTTCCCCGCCGCTGCTTCTGGGTGCGTTCAGCCTCACGCTTGCGATAGCTCTCCCCCTCGCTGGGGATGATCTCGGCATGGTGCGTGAGCCGGTCGATGAGCGCGACCGCGCACGACGCGTTCGGGAAGACGGTGTCCCACTGCTTGAAGAGCAGGTTTGTCGTCACGACGATGGAGCGTTGCTCGTAGCGGCGACTGATGACTTGAAAGAGGCGACCGGGCGCGCCGGCATCACGAAGCGGGTGAGTCCGCACGTGATGAGACATTGCTTTGCCACGCATCTCCTTGAAGACGGCTATGACATTCGCACAGTGCAG
>JBCKZH010000050.1:0-23585 GCA_038919385.1 Vicinamibacterales bacterium
GCGCTGGAAGCGGCGCACGAGCAGGGGATCATCCATCGCGATCTGAAGCCCGCGAACATCAAGGTGCGCCCAGACGGCACCGTGAAGGTCCTCGACTTTGGGCTCGCGAAAGCGATCGACCAAGCCGCAAGCCGCAGGCCGCAAGCCGACTTGGCCAACTCGCCGACGCTGTCGATCCACGCCACGGAAGCGGGGCTCATTCTCGGCACCGCTGCCTACATGAGCCCCGAGCAGGCACGCGGGAGCACGGTGGACAGGCGCGCGGACCTGTGGGCGCTCGGCGTGGTGCTCTACGAGATGCTGACGGGGACGCGGCTGTTCCAGGGGGCCACGATCTCCGACACGCTCGCGCACGTCCTGACCAAAGAGCCGGACTGGACCGCGCTCCCCGCGCAGACGCCGGCGTCCATTCGCACACTGCTCCGGCGCTGTCTGGAGAAGGATCGGAAACGCCGGCTCCCCGATGCAGCGGCCGCGCGGCTGGAGATCGACGACGCGCAGATGGCGCCGAGCGGTGACGGGAGCCGCGTCGCCGTGCCCGTGTCCCGTCCCGCTCTGGGCGCGCAGCGGCCGCGAGCTGTTCTACCGCGCGTCCGACGGCAAGCTGATGGCGGTGCCCCTCCAGGCGGGGCCCGGTTTCACACGGGGGAACGCCGTCGTGGTCGTGGACCGCGGGTACTTCGGGCGCGCCGGCGCTCCAGGCCGAAGCTACGATGTCTCGCCAGACGGCACGCGATTTTTGATGATCAAGGACGCCGCGGCGGCCACCGCCACACAGCTGGTCGTCGTGCTGAACTTCTTCGAGGAGCTGAAGCGGCTGGTGCCGGCGCAGTAGCCAGGTCCTTCTTGACCTTGGTTTCATTTGTGCGTCACACTGTTAGACATGAAAAAGGCGACCGTGCGAGAAGTGCAGCACAACCTGGCCGGCGTCCTTCGGTGGATCGCGGACGGTGATTCCGTGGAGATCGTTCGTCATCGCAAAGTCGTGGCCAGAATTGTGCCGGCGGCATCGCCATCCACCGCGCCAGACTGGCCGGATTTCACAGCCAGGGCGAGAAACATTTGGGGTAAGGCCGTCAAAGGGAAACCGGTCAGCCGTCTCATCATCGACGACCGCAACGATCGGTTGTGAAGACCTACCTCGATTCCAGTGCCATGGTGAAGCTCTACGTGCCCGAAGCACACTCCGCCGTCGTGTCGACATTCGCCCAATCATTGCCGCATCCGATAGCGTGTTCGCACCTTCATGACCTTGAAATCAGGAATGGATTGCGACTGAAGCTGTTTCGCGGAGAGTCGGCGGCCGATGCCGTCGACGGTTCACTGCGGCTCCTGGACGAAGACCTCAGGTCGGGCGTGCTGGTTCGGCCCGATCTGAATTGGCTCGACGTCTTTCGCCTTGCGGAAACACTTTCGAAGAGACTGTCCAGCGCGATGGGAGTCCGGTCGCTGGATTTGCTGCACATTGCATCAGCGTTGCTCCTTCAGGCGGAGAGCTTTCTCACGTTCGACAATCGTCAGCGTGCGGCGGCACGGAAGGCGGGGCTGAAGATTGTGGCTCCGTGACACTCCGCCGGCCCCGCCTCTGACGAGATGCGGTCTCGGTGCGATCGCCGGGTGAACGCGCAATGCTGACTGCGGGAACCACGCTCGGGTCCTACCAGATCCTCGCCCTGCTCGGAGCGGGCGGCATGGGAGAGGTGTATCGCGCGCGCGATGCCAAGCTGCATCGCGACGTCGCGATCAAGGTGCTGCTGCCCGCCGTCGCCAACGACCCGGACCGGCTGGCGCGCTTCAGCCGCGAAGCGCAGGTGCTGGCCTCGCTCAATCATCCCAACATCGCGGCGATCTACGGTCTTGAAGACGACGGCAATGTTCGCGCCCTCGTGATGGAGCTGGTCGAGGGACCAACGCTCGCCGAGCGTATCGCGCAAGGTGCGGTTCCCCTCGACGAAGCGCTCCCGATCGCGCGACAGATCGCCGAGGCGCTGGAAGCCGCGCACGAGCAGGGGATCGTTCATCGCGACCTGAAACCCGCCAACATCAAGATCCGGCCGGACGGCACGGTGAAGGTGCTCGACTTTGGTCTCGCCAAGGCGATCGACCAAGCCGCAAGCCGCAGGCCGCAAGCCGACTTGGCCAACTCGCCGACGCTGTCGATCCACGCCACGGAGGCCGGGCTCATTCTCGGCACGGCGGCCTACATGAGTCCCGAGCAGGCCGCGGGCAAGGTCGTCGACCAGCGCACCGATCTCTGGGCGTTTGGCGTGGTGCTGATGGAGATGCTGACCGGCCGCCGAGTCTTCGACGGCGAGACGGTGTCGCACGTGCTCGCGGCAGTGTTGAAGGACGACCCGGACTGGACGGCGCTGCCGCCGACCACGCCCGCGTCGATCCGCAGGTTGCTGCGACGATGTCTGGAGAAGGACCGGAAGCGCCGGCTCCCTGATGCGGCCGACGCGCGGCTGGAGATCGACGATGCGCCGCTGGCCGCGAGCGGTGACGGGAGCCGCGTCGCCGTGCCCGTGTCCCGACCCGCCTGGCGGCGCGCGCTGCCGGTCGTGGCCGCGACGGTCATCGCGCTCGGGGTGGGCGGCACTGCGGTCTGGCTGGCGATGCGCGAGTCATCAACACCGCCAGCCGTGGTCCGCGTGACGATTGCGCTGCACCCCGGCGAGGTGGTGGGGACGACGCTCCTCGATCCGGATCTGGCGGTGTCGCTCGACGGACGCCGCCTCGTCTACCTCGGGACGGCGGGCGGGCAATACCAGCTCTCTGTGCGCGCCCTGAACCAGTTGGAGCCCACCCCGCTCCGCGGCCTGACGAACCCGCGCACGCCGTTTCTCTCGCCCGATGGGGCGTGGGTCGGGTTCTTTGAGGGTGGTCTACAAACGCTGAAGAAGGTCGCCATCACCGGCGGTTCCGCACTGACCCTGTGTCAGATTACCGGGGGCCCTCGCGGGGCAAGCTGGGGCCCGCAGGACACTGTGATCTTCGCGACGACTGCCCTTGACACGGGTCTGCTGGAGGTGTCCGCCGGCGGCGGCGAGCCCCGGGTGTTGACGACGCCCGACACCGCGAAAGGGGAAGTCGATCATGTGTTCCCGGAGATCCTGCCGGGCGGCGAGGCGGTGCTGTTCACCATCCTCACCACCGGGCCGATCGAGAACAGCCAGGTCGCGGTGCTCGACCTGCGGACGGGCCGGTATCGCGTGCTCATGGAGGGCGGCAGCAACCCGCACTACGCCGCGTCGGGCCACCTTGTGTACGGCGTGGGGGGCACGCTGCGCGCCGTGGCCTTCGACCTCGATCGCCTGCAGGTCCGGGGGAGCCCGGTGCCCGTCGTCGAGCGCGTCGTCATGAAGACAAGTGGCGCGGCCAACTTCAGTCTCGCGCGCGACGGATCGCTGGTCTACCTGGCGGGCGACCTGCAATCGCCTGCGCGTACGCTGGTGTGGGTGGACCGGCAGGGCCGCGAGGACCCCATTCCCGCCCCGCCGCGAGGCTATGCGATCCCGCGACTGTCACCCGACGGCCGGCGCGTGGCGCTTGAGGTCCGCGACCAGGAGAACGACATCTGGATCTGGGCGTTCGCCGGCCAGACGTTGACAAGGCTGACCTTCGATCCGATATTGGATCAGTTTCCCGTCTGGACGCCCGATGGGGCGCGGGTCGTGTACACCTCCGGGAATCTTGCCAACCTCTTCTGGCGGGCGGCGGATGGGACTGGCGCAGCCGAACCGCTGGCCGATGCCCCGTCGGCGATGGTCGGCAATGCTTTCTCGCCCGACGGGACCCGTCTCGTCTTCCGGCAGACGCATCCGAAAACCGGATTCGATCTGTCTCTCCTCCTGTCTCTCCCCTCGGGGGCCGGCGGACGCGGCCCGACGCGCGACGTCCGCCCGCTCGTGGCGACCCCGTTCAACGAGCTGAACGCCGAGGTCTCGCCCGACGGGGCGTGGCTGGCGTACCAGTCGAACGAGTCGGGGACCGACGAGATCTATGTACGGCCCTTCCCCGACGTGGAGCAGGGCCGCTGGCAGGTCTCGACGGGCGGCGGCACGCGGCCGCTCTGGGCGCGCAGCGGCCGCGAGCTGTTCTACCTGGCGCCCGACGGCAAGCTGATGGCCGTGCCCATCCGGCCGGGGCCCGGTTTCACACGGGGGAACGCCGCCGTGGTCGTGGACCGCGCGTACTTCGCGGGCGTTGGTCTAGGCCGAAGTTACGATGTCTCGCCAGACGGCACACGGTTTCTGATGATCAAGGACGCCGCGGCGGCCACCGCCGCCACACAGCTGGTCGTCGTGCTGAACTTCTTCGAAGAGCTGAAGCGGCTCGTGCCGACAAAGTAGCCATGTCACTCACAGCCGGCTCGCGCCTCGGTCCCTACGAAATCCTCTCAACCCTCGGTGCCGGCGGCATGGGCGAGGTCTACCGCGCGCGTGATGCGAAGCTGAATCGCGACGTCGCGATCAAAGTGCTGCTGCCCGCGGTTGCCAACGACCCGGACCGCCTCGCGCGTTCTGGGCACCGCCCCTTACATGTCGCCCGAGCAAGCGCGCGGCAAAGCGGTCGACAAGCGTACCGACATCTGGGCCTTCGGGTGCGTGCTGTTCGAGATGCTGACCGGCGCGCGAGCCTTTGCCGGCGACGATGTGACCGACACGATTGTGTCGGTGGTCAGCAAGGAACCTGCCTGGGAGACGCTGCCGCCGAACGTCGCGCCCGAAGTGAGGCGGCTGCCTGCGCGACATCGGCGAAGCCCGGCTCCAACTCGAACCGCTGGCCTCCGGCGTAGAGCCGTGGCGGCCGGTTGCGCCCGCGACCGGCGGCGCGTCGTCCCGCAAGCGTTCGGTCTCGTGGCAGGCACTGCCGTGGAACACCCCCGCCTGGTCTATGCGTCCGGGGACGGCCGCCTGGTCATCCGCGGCATCGACCAGCTCGAGGCCGCACCTCTTTCCGGCGTGACCGACGCGCGCGCACCGTTTTTTTCTCCGGACGGGAAATGGATCGGGTTCTTCGACGGCACGACGAGGGCGATGAAGAAAGTCTCGGTCGCCGGCGGATCGGTGATTCCGATCTGCGCCCTGAACGAGCCGGCGATGCTCACGACGCCGGACGCGGCCAACGGCGAGCAAGATCATCAACAACCCTCGATCCTGCCGGGCGGACAGGCGATTCTGTTCACCATCAGCACGTACCGCGCGCCGGCCTCGTTCAGGGCGCGACAGATGCGGACGAGGTCTTCCGGCTCGGGTGCGCGCGCGTACTCAACAGCATCTGTGTCATCCACGCGTCGGCCTCATCGAAGCTCGAAAAACGATAGACACCACGCGGCGCAAGGCCTGCGGTGCCGCGAAGCAGGGCGGCGGTTCTCGCGAGACCTGCCTGGTCGGCCATTGACGACCTGTCCGTGTGGCGATTGCCTACGACTTTCACCGTTCCATTATGCCACCGCTCACTACCGAGGGTGGCCAACGGCCGTGGTGCAACGTGCTGTCGCCCGGCAGGCGTCCGTGGAGCGCCCTACCAGAGCGAGCGGACGTCGGCGTACTGTTGGACCTGCCGGTCCTTGGTGACCATGATGGCATCTCGATCGCGCGCGGTGGCGACGATGATCTGATCGGCGGGGTCGCCGTGAAAGGGTGGCGGCAGCCGGCAGCTCTCCGCCAGAATCGGCCGCGTCAGTTCCGCCAGATGCAGCCCAGCACGAGCTGACCCTTCTCGACCTTCGTGGCCACTTCCCAAATCGAGATCAACGACATCCAGAGCGCGTCGTGGGCGAGCGCCCGTGCGATTACGCGATGGGCCGGACGAGACAGGCGGCGGTCTTCGGTGACCCACCAGATCCAGGCGTGGGTATCAAGAAGCGTCGGCCTCCCACGCCTCCCGCGTGCTGAACGGGTCGCCCACTTCCTTTAACACGCTGCCGGCGAGACTCCGCTTCGCCGCTGGCGCCCCGCACGGCACCAGCTTGGCGACCGGCCGGCCGCGCTTGGTGATCACCAGCGGCGCCTTGGTGCGTGCCACCTCGTCGAGCGTCTTGAGACAGACGTCCTTGAACTTCCCGGCGGCCATCGTCTTCATCCGGTCAATATAGCCATGGCGATATGGCCATGGCAATCAGCCCAGTCGTAACGATCCGTCGATTCAGTTTGCTCAACTGGCCGGCCTTATTGGCCAAGCAGCGATCGCGACACCGCGGCAGCCGCCGTGAGGTGTCCGATTTACAGCCCTGCCGCGCGCCCCACGCTGGCGAGAAACGACCGCATGACCGGGATCCCGACCAGCGCCTCGGACCGAACGCGGTGGTAGTCCAACAGCGCGTAGCCGTGCGCGATGCGGTTCCTCAGGCCGACGCCTTCGCGCAACCGATCCGCCAGGGCTCGATCAATCGCCCCGCGATCGGCGAGCACGTCGAACGTGGATCCGGCATCATCTGGAACGCCCCACCCCGCGTCGGTCACCCAGTGCGCTGCCAGATCGATGCACTCCTGCGGCGCGAGAAAGAGGTAGAAGATCGCGAGGTCGCGGTCCTTCACCGCGGCGAGGAAGGCGTCGGCATCGCCGCCGAAGAGACCCTCCGCGTCGTGCAGCCAGGTGGTGGCCCGCGCCATCCGGGCCCTGGCCACGTCAGGCCGGACCATCACCCACCTGCGACTGGAGGCGGGTCATGGCCGCCGCCGCGAACCGGCGGGCGAATGGCGCCCACTCCCACCAATCCACCATCGCGCGCGCCTGAAAATCCGGCCACAGGTGAGGCGGGCGCGCCAGCAGCACCGCGCCGTCACGGGCGATCTCGAAACGCAGCAGAGGAGGCGCGGTTTCGAGCGGGATGAGATCCACCTCTCGTCCGGCGATGCGGGACAGTGTCACCGCGATCGAAGCCAATCGGGTAGTCGACCGCACACCCATCACGCCAATGTCGAGATCGCTCCGCCGATGCGCCGCACCTCTCGCCGCGGAGCCGAAGACCACCGCCAGTTGTACGTCGGCGTCGGTGGCGAGAGCGGACGCGAGATCCTGAAGCGAATCCACGAGGCGATTCTAACATCCATGCCGCGCGTGGGCGATCATCAGGGCATGGCAGAAGCCGACCTCAGGGAAGGGGTGGACTGGACTGGCGTGCAGCCGGATCGATCGCCCCGCGAGCCTGACGCGCTTGCGTACGGCCTTCGTCGACCAGTCCCGCAACGGCCAGTAACTTCCTCGAGATTCTGAGTCACCTTCACGACCGTCACGTTTGACCTCGACATCGTCCCCAGTCTGGCAGAGACGTCATGGCAGGCTGCCGTCGATCTGTTGTGGTCCCTCGGCGCTCGGCCGCGCATCCCGGAAACGTTGGAACGCATTCGCGATCCCGAGCAGGTTCGGATCTGGCGGCGCGACCAGGGGATGTTGGCGTCGCGTCGATTGACGACCTGATCGCGATGAAGCGTCACGCCGGTCGGCCTGAGGGCGAACTTACACCCGCACCCGCTCCCAACACCGCTATACTCCGCGCCTCGCCTTGTCCCTCGGCGCCGGCGGGATGGGCGAGGTCTATACGCGCGCGCGATGCGCGGCTCGAATGCGACGTTGCGATCAAGGTGCTGCCAGAATCGTTCTCCGCTGATCTCGAATCAGGGAAGCAGACATTCGTCAACACGATGGTCGGCGACAGTGACAATGCTCCGATCGAGATGATTGTCAACTGGACGGCGCTGCTCTGGGAAGAAGCCATGACGCTGGATCTGTGGCAACATGATGGTTCGTGGTCAATAGCGAGAGCGAAGCCCTTCGGCTTCTCACGGAACGTGAACGCGCCTGGATGCTCCACAGCGAGGCGTTGTGGCGCGAGGCGCACGCGATCGCGGCCGTGAATCCCGGTGTTGACCCGTGTTCGACATCGTCCTCACAGCGGCTGAGCGCGCTCGGTTCGACGCGCTGGACGCCCTCGGTGTCCGGTGCCTCATCGTCGGCATGGGTGCCGCGCTGATCGAGGGCGCGCCTGGCACGACCCAGGATCTGAACTTATGGTTCGGGCAGATCGACAACGAACAGTTGGCGGCAGCCGCACGCCGAGCCGGCGGCTTCTATACATCCGGATTCGGACTGCAGCCTCCGGCACTCGGCGGCGAAGGGCTCGATCGGGTCGATGTGGTGCTGACGGCTTCGGGTCTCGACTCCTTCGATACGGAATTCGCGAAGGCGCGCGAATACGATCTCGACGGCATTCGAGTAAAAGTCTTGCCGCTCGAGCGCGTCATGGTCAGCAAGCGCGCGGCGAAGCGCCCGAAGGACACCGCCCAAATTCCGATGCTGGAAGCCGCCCTCGCCGCGCAGAAGGCGCGAGAGCGCCACCAGCAGTAGCGATTCAATCGCAAGTCTGTGGCGGTTTCGCCAATCCTCCTCTCACTGCTACCATCACCGGTGTGAAAGTGCTGACGCGGGAGACCTTCGACGACCTGTGGGAGAGTGAGCATGGAACTGCGTGATCTCGTCGACGCTCTGCTCGCGCGTGACGCCCTGACGGCGCGCCAGTGGGCTGCGGACGCCACGCGTGAGGCCGTGATCTGGGCGGATGTGGTGCGTCCGGTCGACTGGACCACGCTGGAATTGGCCGTGGCGGCCGGAGTGGTTGAGCTCTTCGCATCGCGATCCCATCAGCCGCCCCCGTCGTGGACCGCGGCGGTGGGGGCCGCGCCGGAGCCGATCTACCTCGTCCGCGCCGCCGAGACCATGCCGAGGCTGCGGCTTTCCTGCGAGACGGAAGGTCCCGAGCCGTTGCGAGTCCGCCACCTCTACGCCCCGCCGGAGTTTCTGACGGAGGCCTGACGCCCGTTCGGCGTCGGCGCGTGGTCAGTTCAGGGCTGACCGTGCGTCTCAATTTGCGATGGCCCCCGTACAGGCTTCCGACCCGCTATACTCCCGGCATCTTGCTGTCCCCCGGCACCCGCCTCGGTCCATACGAAATTCTTACTGCCCTCGGCGCCGGCGGCATGGGCGAGGTCTATCGCGCGCGCGATGCCAAGCTGAATCGCGACGTCGCGATCAAGGTCCTGCTGCCTGCCGTCGCCAACGATCCCGATCGCCTGGCGCGCTTCAGCCGTGAAGCCCAGGTGCTGGCGTCGCTCAATCACCCGAACATCGCCGCGATCTACGGGCTTGAAACGGCGCCCGCGGGAGACGGGCGCACTGAAGTGCGCCCCTACGCTGCCATCGTCATGGAACTGGTCGAAGGGGAGGATCTCTCGCAGCGAATCGCACGCGGCGCGATCCCGCTCGACGAAGCCCTCCCGATCGCAAGGCAGATCGCCGAAGCGCTTGAGGCCGCGCACGAGCAGGGGATCATCCATCGCGATCTGAAACCCGCGAACATCAAGGTCCGTGCTGATGGCACGGTGAAGGTGCTCGACTTCGGTCTTGCCAAAGCGATTGAGCAAGCCGCAAGCCGCAAGCCGCAAGCCGACTTGGCGAACTCGCCGACGCTCTCCCTTCATGCGACAGAGGCTGGCACCATCCTCGGCACCGCCGCCTACATGTCTCCCGAGCAGGCGCGCGGCAAAGCCGTCGACAAACGTGCGGACATCTGGTCACTCGGCGTCATCGTCTACGAGATGCTCACCGGCCGGCGCGCATTCGCTGGAGAGACACTCTCCGACATTCTCGCGGCGGTGTTGCGGCAGGAGATCGATTGGGCCGCGCTGCCGTCGACCACGCCTTCGCGGCTGCGCCGCCTGCTGGAGCGTTGCCTCGATCGCGATCCGCGATCCCGGCTGCGTGACGCCGGCGAAGCGCGCGTTGAAATCGCGAGGCTCGAAACATCTGGTGGGAATGACGAGGTGCCCGCGGCTGCGTTAATGGTACGGTCGCGCTCGCCGCTGGCGTGGTTGGCGCTGCCGATTGTCGCCATCGCCTCGGTCGCGGCCGGCTGGTCGCTCAAGCCCGTGACGAATACAGCAGCGACCCATCTCTCGATCGCATTACCGCCTGGCGAGCAAGTGACGACCTTTCCGGCGATTTCGCGCGATGGCCGGACGGTCGCATATGTAGCGGGCCGTACTGCTTCGTCGTCGCAGCTCTACCTGCGATCGCTCGACGACTTCACTGCACATCCCGTAGCCGATAGTGCGGGAGCCATTTATCCGTTCTTTTCGCCAGATGGACGATCGATCGCATTTTTTGCCGGCGGCAAATTGCAGCGCGCGGCGGTGACGGGCGGCGCCCCCAAGTTCGTCGCCGCGGTTGGCGCACCTTGGGGCGGGACCTGGACCGACGACGACCGCATGGTCTTTTCAACGATGAGCGGCGGTTTGTGGAGCGTGCCGGCTATTGGGGGGAGCCTCCAGCAATTAACGAAAACGGACGGAGGTGACGCCGGCTACGCTCACACATTTCCTGAGCGGTTGTCGGGTACCACCGATCTGCTGTTCTCGTTTTGGGGACGGCAGTTCAACATGTCGCGTGTCGACACAGAAACGGGCGCGTGGCGGGCGATCACGCCGGATTTCGGACAAGCCACGGGTACGTCCACCCACGGATATGTGTTTGTCCATGACGGCGCCGGCGGCGTCATGGCGGTCGCCTGGACGCCGGATACAACTGCGGTGGTGCATCCGGAAACGGTCGTTCTCGACAACGTCTACTGGACGGCCGGTGTGGACCGGCCGTGGCTCAGCGTTGCCGACAACGGGACTGCGGTCTATGTGCCAGGAGATTCATCGAATCGTCATCTGGTGTGGGTCGATCGGCGAGGCCAGGTGACACAACTGCCCGGCGAGCCAGCGCAAATCTCACACGCCTCGGTCTCTCCCGACGGCCGACGCGTCGCCTATGGCAACGCTACCGCGTTGTGGGTCCTCGACCTCGCAACCGGTGCGCGCACCCGGATTCTCTCCGACGTGGGCACTCTGGCCGCCGCCTGGATGCCCGACAGTCAGCGACTGGCTGTGAGCTCGAACAGCAGCGGCGATTGGGAAATCTATACGGTCGGCATCAGCGGCCAAAGCGAGTTGACGCCACTGCTCAAGAAACCCTTTGTTCAGCACCCGCTCGATGTGGCCCCGGACGGCACGATCATCGCATTCGAGCGACATCCTGAAACGGGGGCTGATTTGTGGACCATCAGTCCCGATGGCAAGGCCTCGCCGCTCGTCGTGACGAAATTCAACGAGCTGTCCGCCCGAGTCTCGGCCGACGGCCGATACGTGGCGTATGTCTCGAATGAATCTGGCCGAAACGAGGTGTATGCCGTGCCGCTGTCAGGCAAAGGCGACCGCATTTCGATCTCCCTCGGCGGCGGCACCGGACCGGTGTGGTCGCGCGACGGTCGAGAACTGTTTTATCGCGACGGTGATGATCTCATCTCGGTCGACGTGAAAACAGCGCCGACGCTGGTGCTGGGTGAACGGCGCAAACTGCTCGATCTATCGGCCTACGACCCCGCCTACTTCCACCAGTTCGACGTGTCCGCGGACGGCCAGCGGTTTCTGTTGATTCGCACCGACCCGGCGTCGCGTCCCGTGCGGCTCAACGTGATGCTCAACTGGGTCGAGACGCTGAAGACGAAGGTCCTGGCAAAGTAGATGGCGCCACTGGCCCGGCGTTATCGACAACAGCCCGAAGGAGCCGACGTTGTCGATGGCGAGAACGTACATGATCATGTACAGTTTCATCTATGAAGAACGTGCAGATCACCATTGACCAGGCGACCTTGGCCGCGGTCGATAAGGCGGCCGTTCCGTTAGGACTAAAACGCTCGGAGATCGTTCGTCAAGCGCTCCGCGCGTGGCTGCGCCGGCGCTCGGTCGAGCGCTTCGAGCAGAATTGGATTGCGGCGCTGCGGAAGCATCCCGACGACGCGACCCGCGCGGACGACTGGTTGTCCGTCGAGACGTGGGGTGGCCAGTGAATCGCGGCGATGTCTGGCTGCTCGACCTGGGCGGCCGCGCCGGCCGGCGGCCTGCCGTGATCGTCACCAGGCAAGCGGTCATTCCCCACCGAAGTCCCGATCGGGCGCAAGGCCAACCTCTCGAAGGATTCCTTTGTGACGCTGGACAACATTCAAACGGTGTCCAAGGCACGATTCGTGAAGTATGTCGGGGCACTCGACGCGGTGACTATGCGAACGGTCGGTCGCACGTTGATTCTGGCACTGGGACTCGAGGATGCCTGACGATCGGGCCCCGTCGTCACCGGTGCGTGGGCTTTTCGCCGCCATCCGGAGCACAACGCCGTTATACTCCCGGCATCACTCCCCCCGGCGCGCACCTCGGCCCGTATGAGATTCTCTCCGCGTTAGGCGCCGGCGGTATGGGCGAGGTCTACCGCGCCCGCGATGCGAAGCTCAATCGCGACGTCGCGATCAAGGTCCTGCTCCCTTCCGTCGCCACCCATCCGGCGTCGGCAGGCCGCCCGTCCACGCCGAAGCAAGCCGCGGCCTTCATCGCGGCACTGGTCAAGTCGGGCGCGCAGATCTGGCTTCCTGGACCGGGTTTCGGTGATCGCCTGTTGCAGGTCGCGGCCGATCTCGATGTGACCGGCCCTCGCGTGTTCGACTTGCAGATCGCGCTCACCGCCTTTGAAGGCGGCGCCACCGAGCTGTGGACGCACGACACCCGGTTCGTGAAAGTCCCCGGCCTGCGTCTACACGATCCACTCTAGCGGGTCGGCGCGAGCGTATGCTCCTTGACCGGCTCCGGCTTCGGCCGCCACAACACGATCACCTTGCCGACCCGCTGAACCGGCGCCGCGTCAGTGCCGGCGCAGATGGCCTCGCCGATTGCTGCGCGCGCGTCGCGGTTGTCGCCGAGGATCTTGACCTTGATCAGCTCGTGCGCGGTCAGCGCCCGATCGAGTTCGGCGATCACCGCCGGCGTGAGCCCGCCGTGCCCGACGAAGACAGTCGGTTCGAGCTTGTGCGCGCGGGCCTTCAAGTGAGCGCGTTCGCGGGTCGTCAGAGACACAGGCATTGAACGATTGTATCTCTGCTGTTACAGCCGGGAGGGCGCTCCTGGTCGGGAAGCACCCTCTGCCGGGAGATGATCACGCCAACGGCAAGATCCATCACGTTACCCTTGGCGATGAATTCGCGAAACTCGTTGAACATGTTTACTCCGGGGCTTGCGGCTTGCGTCCTGCGGCTTGCCAAGCCCTCAAGCCCTCAAGCCCCCAAGCCCTCAAGCCGTCAGCTTGAGGTGTCCAATGTGATGCCGCCCGTGCCAGGCATATAACTGGAGGAACCAGTCGAGCGTGACCGGGCCATGGTCGGGGTGAATCGCGGCGCGCGCGAAGTCGGCCTCCGTCATCGCCTCGAGCATGCAATGCCAGCGGCGGTGCAGGCCCTCGAGAATCTGCACCGACACCGCCGGATCCTCGGTCGTCGAGTCGGCCAGCTTCGCCCACTCAGCCTCTTTGTAAGGTTTGATGGTGGGCTTATCCTCGGTCAGCGCGAGGCGGAAACGCACGAATGCGTTCATGTGGCTGTCGGCGACGTGATGCACGACCTGGCGGCCGGTCCAGCCGCCCTCGCGGTAGGGATGGTCGATGCGCGCTGTCGGCATCACGGCCTTGAGCTCGGCCGGAAAGCTGCCGATGGTGACAATGCATTCGCGGCGGGTTTCGGCGGTCGGGTTGGGATTGAAAACAAACTTGCCGGTCGGGAAGCGTGGGTCCATGGCAAGATGATGCGCCTCGCGGCGGCAGGTATGCAAGCTGCGAAACCCCGCACTTTAGCACCACAGCACTAAAGCACCTGAGCACCCGTGAGACCCCAACCGATTTCGTCCCGCCCCGTCGAAGTAGGAGGGATGGATGAACGCGACGCGGTAGTGGTCGCCAAGGCCCGCGACGGCGACCGCGAGGCGTTTCGGGCGCTCGTCGATCGCCATTCCCGCTACATCTTCTCGCTGGCGCACCGGATGGGCAACGCCCAGGACGCGGAAGACGTGGTGCAGGAGGCGTGGCTCAAGGCGCACAAGCAATTGAGCCGGTTCGAAGCCCGGGCGGGTGTTCGGACCTGGCTGCACAGGATCACCGTGAACTGTTCGATCGATCTGATTCGCGGCCGTCTGCTCCCATTGGCGGCACGCGCGCGCCGCTTGCCCCGAGACGCTGTTCTTCCTGGACGGGCCCGAGTCAATGGTCCAACCGACGAAACAGCCTGAGCGCCGCAGGGTCATGGCTGCGGTACCGGTGTCACCACATCACGGTAGAACAGCCAGGTTCCATCCGCCTGATTCAGGCGGATGTCGATGTATCGCCCGACCACCACGGCCGCACAGGCCTGACCTCATCGGCCTTGACGCCACGGCGTCGCAGGGCATAATGTGGCCTATCGTCCGCAGTTGGCCACGAAGGTGCCTTGATGCGACGCTAACAGGCTCGTCTTGAGCCGCCAGGACGGATTTCACTCCAGGGTCCGCCCGAAGATCTATAATTTCGAGACTTTACAACAGATGGCCCTCACCGCCGGCACCAAGCTCGGGCCGTACGAGATCCAGGCCGCTATTGGCGCCGGCGGTATGGGCGAGGTCTATCGCGCCACAGACACGCGCCTGGGCCGGACCGTCGCCGTGAAAGTACTCCCCGCAGCGCTCGCGGCGGATCCCGAACGCCGCCGCCGACTCGAGCGCGAAGCCCGGATTGCCGGCAGCCTGAACCATCCACACATCTGCACACTGTACGACATCGGCGAAGAGCGCCTGCCCGAGTCGGACGCGAGCGTGCGTTATCTCGTCATGGAATACCTCGAGGGCATCACCCTCGAAGCGCGTCTCCAGAAAGGACGTCTCCCCGTCGAGCAGGCGGTGGCGTTCGGGATTCAGATTGCCGACGCCCTGGACAAGGCCCACCGGCGGGGTGTTGTCCATCGAGACCTGAAGCCGGGCAACCTCATGCTCACCAAGTCCGGCGTGAAACTGCTCGACTTCGGCCTGGCCACGCAGCAAAACGCCGCCACGGGGCCAACCTCCCAGATCCCAACGGTCGACCTTCAGGAGCGAATCACGACCCAAGGCGCCATCATCGGCACGCTCCAGTACATGGCGCCCGAGCAGCTGGAAGGTCGCGAGGCCGATGCTCGCACCGACATCTTCGCGTTTGGCGCCCTCCTGTATGAGATGGTCACGGGAGCACGAGCGTTCCAGAGTGGGAGTCAGGCCGGCCTGATTGGCGCGATCCTCCGCGACGATCCCCGGCCGGCGAGCGAGCTCGCGCCGGATACGCCACCGCTCCTGGCACGCACGATTTCCAGGTGCTTGTCCAAAGACCGCGACGACCGGTGGCAAACGGCGAACGACCTCCTGTTTCAGTTGCGCTCGGTTGCCCAGTTGCCCGCACTCAGGCGGCGCAACACATGGCCGCCGCGGTGTACGCCGGGAGCGCGCGCTCTGGGCGGCCGGCATGGTCGTGTCCGTCCTGGCGGCAACCGTCGGCACCTTCCTGTGGAGCCGGACCCAGAGTGGAGGTCCTGGCAACGCCGCCCGCGATGAGCCGGCAACGCGGTTCACGCTGTTCCCCGCGGCGGGCACGTCGTTCTACTCCGGCTACGATGTGCCGTTTGCCCTCTCTCCAAACGGTCGCTACATCGTCTACGTTGGTGTCAGCGCCAACGGCACAAAGCAGCTCTGGCTGCGCGCGTGGGACTCCGAAGGGGCTCAACCGATGGCCGGAACGGCCGAGGCGAGCATGCCGTTCTGGTCGCCCGACAGCCAGTGGATCGGGTTCTTCGCAGGTAGCAGTCTGAAGAAGGTGCGCATCTCGGGCGGACTCCCACAGACCATCGCGAGCGGCGCGTCGACGTTTGCGGGGGCCAGCTGGGGTTCTGGCGACGTGATCCTGTTTCCCCCGGGACCTGTTTCCGGATTATTCCGCGTGTCGGCGCAAGGCGGCCCGATCGTGCAGGCAACCGTACCCGGTCCGGAGAACGGACAGGGCGGCCACCTGTGGCCGCGATTTCTCGGAGACGGCGACCACTTCATTTATGCCGGCGTGTCGGGACGCGGGAATCCCGGGGGCATCTATGTGGCATCGCTCAGCGGTGAGACACCGCGGATCGTGTCGACGTTCCAGAGCGCACTGGTGAGTTCCCTGGATTACGTGCCCGGGTACGTCCTGTTCATTGACCAGGACGGAGGACTCTTCGCAAGGGCGTTCGACGAAGCACGCCTGGAGTTTTCGGCCGAGCCGATCCGGATGCTGGACGGCATCCCCATCACCGGGCCGGGACGGGCGCCGTTCTCGGCGTCCGCCACGGGCGTTCTGGCCTATTGGCCGTACGCGGTCGGGACGCCGGCCGTACTGCAATGGTTCGACCGGGATGGGCGCACCTCGGCGGCAGTAGCGACGCCGGCGCGGTATCTCAGCTTCAGACTCTCACCTGACGGCCGCCAGCTCGCGTTCTCGCGAGCGATGGACGACGGCCGTGCAGACCTGTGGGTCCGCAACCTCGAGCGCGGCACTGAATCCCGCCTGACCAATGACGGGGTCACCTTCTCAGCCCTCTGGTCGCCAGACGGTACACGAATCGCGTATTCGGCGGCCCGTGGAAAACCGCCGGACCTGTTCATCCGGAACCTCGGCGCCACGGGTGAAGACATCGTCGTGGGGGCGACCGAACCACCGGACTTTCCGCTCAGTTGGAGCGGTGACGGTAGTTCGATTGTCAGCGTCTCCATCGATCCGGTCAATCGCCACGATTTGTGGATCTGGCGGCTGCAAGGCGGGCAAGACGCCACTGGGGAACGCCTGTCGCTGAACACGACTTTCAATGAAGGCCAGGGGCGGATTTCGCCTGATGGCCGCTGGATCGCTTACGTCACTGACGAATCCGGGCAGGAGGAGGTGTGGGTCGCGGCCTTTCCCTCCGGCGAGAATCGGCGGCAAGTGTCGGTCGCGGGCGGCGCGGCACCGGAGTGGGGGGCGCTCGGCGCGCAAGTCTTCTACATCTCGCGAGAGAAGCAAATGATGGCGACGCCCTTCAACGCAGGAGAAGCGGGGACGCCGCAGGTTCTTTTCCGCGTGGACAATCTGGCCGAGCTGCTCGATGACAGGCTGATCTTTCCGTCATCCAATGTCTACTCGACAACATTGAACGGTCAGCGATTCCTCGTGGCGGTCAGAGTCAGGGATCCCAATGCGCCACCCATTCATGTTGTGCTCAACTGGCCCGCGTTGATGAAGCGGTAACGACGGCGCGAACCTGATGGAGATTCTGAACAAATGAGCGCCTGGGTCGTAGCGACGCTGGTAGGGGCGCACTTCAGTGCGCCCGCTGCCGCGCAAACGCCGCGCCTGGTCAACGGACGCATCGAAGCGCGCGCTCCCGACCGGTCTTGCCAAAGACCTGCCGGCGCTGGCCGCGACGTTGACGGAGCCGGCGTGGATTGGCTACACGCAGCCGCTCGTCGAGGGCGTGCCCGGGCGCTCAAGTTCTTCGAGGAAGTTCTCAAGTAGAATTCGGGGCACCGGCCGCCGACGGCCGATGCCCCGAACATGTCCAACGCGTTCTTCGAACGGCCGATCATCAACTCTCCGTACGAGTACCCGCGCCAACATTGGCAGCTCGATGAGACTGGACAGCCGACCGGGGCGCTGCTCAAGACGCGCCGCCGGGCCGAGTTCATCACGCCCATCCCGAAGCCGAAGAAGCAGAAGGCCAAGCCGAAACAGGCAGAGCTCGAGATTGGCGATAGTCAGGGCCTGTCGTCGGCGAAGCAGAAGTACGACCTGACCTCGATCATCAACGAGGTCCGGCAGAGCGTTGATGCGTGGCGGCAGCTTGCCCCCAGCCAGTGGCAGGTGACGCCCGAGACCGCGCGGCTGTTACATCACTGGCGGCACTTCGAGTTCGGCGGCGTCCGCCCGTTCTTCTGCCAGATCGAAGCGGTGGAAACCGCCATCTGGTTCACCGAGGTGGCACCGCACCTCGCTGCCGGCAAGCGGCTGATCGAGAACCTGAAGCGCGTCAACGCCGAAGCCAACCCAAAGATCGAGCGCCTGGCCCTGAAGCTGGCCACCGGCGCCGGCAAGACCACGGTGATGGCCATGCTCATCGCCTGGCAGACGCTGAACGCGGTGCGGCGGCCCGGCAGCCGCACTTTCACCCGCGGCTTTCTGATCGTTACGCCGGGGCTGACCATTCGCGACCGGCTGCGCGTGCTGCAGCCCAACGACCCCGACAACTACTACGGCACGCGCGAGCTCGTGCCGCACGACATGCTCGACGACATCAAGAAGGCGCGAATCGTGATCACCAACTATCACGCCTTCAAGCGCCGCGACCGCTTCGAGCTGTCGGCCGGCGGCCGCGCCCTGCTGTCGGGCCGCACCGGCCCGGAGGTGCAAACCCTCGAAACCGAAGGCCAGATGCTGCAGCGGGTGATGCCTGAGCTGATGGGGATGAAGCAGATCCTCGCCATCAACGACGAGGCGCACCACTGCTATCGCGAGAAGCCTGAAGATGAGGAAGACGAGGCGCTCAAAGGCGACGATCGCAAGGAAGCCGAGAAGAACAACGAGGCGGCGCGCCTGTGGGTGTCGGGGCTCGAAGCCGTCAACCGCACGCTCGGCGTGTCGCGCGTGCTCGACCTGTCGGCCACGCCGTTCTTCCTGCGCGGCTCGGGCTACGCCGAAGGCACGCTCTTCCCCTGGACGATGAGCGATTTCTCGCTGATGGACGCCATCGAATGCGGCATCGTCAAGTTGCCGCGGGTGCCGGTGGCCGAGAACATTCCCGGCGACGAGATGCCGCTGTTCCGAAACCTGTGGGAGCACATCCGCAAGGACATGCCGAAGAAGGGACGCGGCGCGGGCGGTGACCTCGACCCGTTGAAGCTGCCCACCCGTCTCAAGACGGCGCTCGAAGCCCTCTACGGCCACTACGAGAAGACCTTCCATCTCTGGAAGGAGCGCGGCATCTCCGTGCCACCCTGCTTCATCGTCGTGTGCCAGAACACCGCCATCTCGAAACTGGTCTACGACTACATCTCCGGGTTCTATCGCAACCACGAGGATGGCAGTTCGACCCTCGAGCACGGGCGGCTGGCGCTGTTCCGAAATTTCGACGAGACCACCGGCAACCCACTGCCGCGTCCCAATACGCTGTTGATCGATTCCGAGGAGCTCGAATCAGGCGAGGCGCTCGATGACAGGTTCCGGGCGATGGCGGCGGACGAGATCGAACGCTTCCGACGCGAACGCATCGAGCGGAGCGGAAACGTGGCTGACGGCGATATCCCGGACAACGAGCTGCTGCGCGAGGTGATGAACACCGTGGGCAAGGCCGGCACGCTGGGCGCCAGCATTCGCTGCGTGGTGTCGGTGTCGATGCTCACCGAAGGGTGGGACGCCAACAATGTCACCCATATCCTTGGCATCCGCGCCTTCGGCACGCAGTTGCTGTGCGAGCAGGTGATTGGCCGCGCCCTTCGTCGCCAGTCGTATGAGCTGAACGAAGATCACCTGTTCGACGCCGAGTACGCCGACATCTTCGGCGTGCCCTTCGACTTCACCGCGAAGCCGGTCGTGTCGAAGCCCGCACCGCCGAAGGACACGGTTCAGGTGAAGGCCATTCGGCCGGAACGCGACCATCTCGCCATCCGGTTTCCCCGCGTCGAGGGCTATCGCGTCGAGTTGCCGACCGAACGGCTGACCGCCACGTTCACCGCCGATTCAAGGATCGAGTTGACGCCGGACCTGGTGGGCCCGACCCGCACCCGCAACCAGGGCATCATCGGCGAGGCCGCCGACCTGACCGTCGACCACCTGGAGGACGTGCGGCAGTCAACGTTGCTGTTCTACCTGACCAAGCGGCTGATCTACAAAGACTGGCGCGACCCGGGCGAGGAACCGAAGCTGCACCTGTTCGGGCAGTTGAAGCGGATTGCCAAGCAGTGGCTCGACACCTGCCTGACTTGCAAGGGCAGCACCTATCCGGCGCTGCTGCTGTATGAAGACCTGGCCGACATGGCGTGCAACCGCATCACGGCCGCCATCACCACGGCGTTGCAAGGATCACGGCCCATCAAGGCGTTGCTCGACGCTTACAACCCGGAAGGTTCGACCTCGCACGTGCGCTTCCCGACTTCGAAGACCGATCGTTGGGACACCAGCGGCCCGCCGCCGAAGAACCACGTCAATTGGGTGGTGCTTGACAGCGACTGGGAAGCCGAGCTCTGCCGCAGCGTCGAAGCCCACCCGCGCGTGGTGGCCTATACCAAGAACCACAACCTCGGCTTCGAAGTGCCCTACCGCTACGGTTCCGAAGTCCGCCGTTACCGTCCCGACTTCATCGTCCTGGTGGACGACGGCCGTGGCCCGAGCGACCTGTTGCGGCTGGTGATCGAAGTGAAGGGCTACCGGCGTGAAGACGCCAAGGACAAGAAGCTGACGATGGAGACGTATTGGGTGCCGGGGGTGAACAACCTCGGCACGTTCGGGCGATGGGCGTTCGCGGAATTTACCGACGTCTACCAAATGGAAGCGGATTTTTCTGCCAAGGTCTCGCAGGAACTCGAGCGGGTCATGGCTGAGTGCGCGCCGGTCCACGAAGCATCTGGGCTACGTGTATAGGAAATGCCCGCGGGATATACGCGTCATGGATGACGTGTATAGAAAAGGGCGATTTTTGAACATGTCGGCAGGTTACGGACTGACCGGATGCCTGAGCGGCAGCCGAAGGCGGCTCAGGAAGTGAAAGATCAAAGTGTAGGAATGGCAAAAAAGACGGCGAAATCTCCCAAGCAGGTCGAGGCGCTGCGCCACACCGGCGACAAGCGCGTGAACATCCCGACCGCCGAGCACCAGTCGGTGCTGGCGGCGGAGGATGCCGCGCGCAGGGAAGTGCGCTACCCGCGCAACACCGACCTCGATCCGCAACTGGTGTGGCGCGGCAAGGACTACCAGGATTGGAGCGACCTGGTCGTCCAGGCGCCGCCGCTCTACATCCAGGAGAAGGTGCACCCGAAGGTCCTGATCGACGACCTGCTGCGCGAGTCGAAGGGCGCCAAGGCGCAGGAGTCGGGCGCCCAGTTCGACCTGTTCGGGGACTTCAACGGCGTGCCCGAGGGCGCCGACAGGACCGACTTCTACCAGCACGACCAGAACTGGACCAACCGGATGATCCTGGGCGACTCGCTGCAGGTGATGGCGAGCCTGGCCGAACGCGAGGGCTTGCGCGGGAAGGTGCAGTGCATCTACATCGACCCGCCGTACGGGATCAAGTTCAACAGCAATTTTCAGTGGTCAACAACAGACAAGACGGGAACAACCTCTGATTCGGTGGAGAAGGTCTGCCGAGAGCCTGAGCAAGTGAGAGCGTTCCGGGATACCTGGAAGGATGGGATTCATAGCTTCCTAAGCTACCTCCGTGATCGTCTTGTCGCGGCTCGAACGCTATTGGCCGAGTCGGGGGCCGTCTTTGTTCAGATCGGGGACGAGAATGTGCACCGCGTGCGGTCGGTTCTTGATGAAGTATTCGGTGACGCCAATTTCGTGGCGATCATCCCGTTTCGCAAGAAGACGATGCCTTTCGGCTCGAGCTATATCGAGCAGATGTCAGACTTCGTGCTTTGGTACGCGAAATCCAAGACTGACTCGCGTGGCCGACCATCGGCAAAGTACCGCAAGCAGCACCTGCTTCGCTCGGTTGAGGGCGAGTTTCACCACTGTTGGTATCAGTCGCCCGATGGCGAGCGGCACAGGATGTCCCGATATCAGCTCTACAACCACGCGTTGCTACCTAGCCGCTCAAGGGTCTTCAGGCTAAAGTCGCTTGAGCCTTCCGGCAAGATGGAGTCTGGAATGTATGACTATTCGTTCGAGGGTGTTCACTACAAACATCCTAAGAACGGATTCGGAACTCCGCCAGAAGGAATGAAGCGCGTTGAACTGAGCGGGAGGATTGAGCCTGAAGGGAACAGACTTTGTTACGTGCTATACGCTGACGAAGGCGAAGCTTCACAGATGACCGCGCCGTGGTTTGATACCGTTGGTGCGGACGACAAGCAGTATGTTGTGCAGACCAACACCGAGGTTGTCAAGCGCTGTGTGCTGATGACAACTGATCCTGGAGATCTTGTTCTGGATCCCACCTGTGGCGCAGGGACTACAGCCTACGTGGCCGAAAACTGGGGACGGCGGTGGATAACTATTGACACCTCAAGAGTTGCTCTTGCTCTTGCTCGTTCAAGGATCATGGGTGCCCGGTATCCGTACTACCTACTGGCCGACTCAGCGGATGGGCGGGAGAAGAGTAGGGTGTCCAACTCCGGCGTTTCTTCCGCAAGAGAGCCTCAAGGGAGCGTAAGACAGGGGTTTGTCTACGAACGAGTTCCGAAGATAACAGTCGGTTCAATTGCCAACGATGCAGAGATTACAGCGATAGACGAGAAATGGCGGCCTCAGTTGCAGGAGAAGCTGACTCAGCTCAATCTCACGCTTCGGGGGCACACGACTCCCTACACGGTGGAGCGCGGTGGTCGGTCGGGCGAACTGATTCATTTTGATTGCCCAGCGGAAGCGACCTCAAGACTGCCAGACGATAAAGTCGTTTCCTGTTCAGCGTTACTTGAATGGGAAGTGCCGAGAGTGCCACCAGCGAATTGGCCCGAAGCGGCAAGGGCCACTCTAGTTGACTACTGGAAAGTGTGTGTCCATCGTCAAGAAGCCATCGATAATGCGATAACGACGAAGGCTGGATACGAACACATCTACGACAAGCCGTACGAGGACAAGAAGACCGTCCGTGTTTCCGGGCCCTTCACCGTCGAGAGCCTGAGCCCGCATCGCACGATGGCGGTTGATGAGAATGATGAACTGATCGATCCGCATCGGGCTGGTGGGGCTGGTCGGGCGGGTGGGGCGGGTCCTCAATCGTTCGAGCAGATGATTCTCGACAACCTGCGCACGGCCGGCGTGCAGCAGGCGCACAAAGAGGATCGCATCACCTTTACGTCGCTCACGCCATGGCCTGGTGACATGGTGTGTGCGGAGGGTCGATATCGAGAGGCGGAGAACGAAAAGCGCGCGGCCATTTTCATCGGTCCCGAGTTTGGCACTGTGAGCCGTCCCGATCTGGTCGCCGCAGCCCGGGAAGCGGGCGATGCCGGCTTCGACGTGCTGATTGCCTGCGCCTTCAACTACGAGGCGCATGCCACCGAGTTCAACAAGCTGGGCCGCATCCCGGTGCTCAAGGCGCGCATGAACGCCGACCTGCACATGGGCGGCGAGCTCAAGGCCACCGGCAAGGGCAACCTGTTCGTCATCTTCGGCGAGCCCGACATCGACATCCTGCACCTGGACGATGGCACGGTGCGCGTGCATGTGAAGGGCGTGGACGTGTTCGACCCCAGCACGGGCGAGGTGCGCAGCGACGGCGCCGACGGCATTGCCTGCTGGTTCATCGACACCGATTACAACGAGGAGAGCTTCTTCGTGAGGCACGCGTATTTCCTTGGCCAGAACGATCCGTACGGCGCGCTGAAGACGACGCTGAAGGCGGAGATCGACGCCGATGTCTGGGCGACGCTCAACCAGGACATCTCGCGGCCGTTCCCGATGCCGAAGAGCGGGAGAATTGCCGTGAAGGTGATCAATCACCTGGG
>JBCKZH010000051.1:0-22947 GCA_038919385.1 Vicinamibacterales bacterium
GTATTAACGGGTTGGGCGCCTCCGTGATGGCTTGACCCTGAAAAAGTATGGCCATACCATACTGTGATGGCCGCGAGCACCATCCGGACCACTTTCGCCCTGGACGCCGAAACGGTCGACCGGCTCGAGACACTCGCGCGCGAATGGAATGTCTCGAAGTCCGAGGCTCTCCGCCGCGTCATCAAGGGTGCGCGGGCGCACGCCGAATCGCGAACGCCGGCCGAGGCGCTGGATCGCGTGCAGCACGCCCTTGCTCTCACGCCGCCCAGGGCGGCCGCCTGGGCGACGCGTCTGAAGCGCGAGCGGCGTCAGGCATCCGCGAAGCGAGAAACGCGCGCCTGACGTGCGGCACCTCGACACCGATTTCCTGATTCGTGCCCTCGTGGCCGGCACTCCCGAGGATCGCCAATTGCGCCGGTGGCTGCGCGAACGCGCCAGCGTTCGCATGAGCGCCGTGGCGTGGGCCGAGCTGCTCTGCGGTCCCATCGGCGAGCCCGAGCGGCAGTTGGTCCGCGACATCGTCGAGACACCGTTGACGCTCACTGACCGTGACGCGGAGACGGCCGCCGCGCTATTCAATGTCGGCGGCAGACGGCGCGGCTCCCTGTCGGACTGCCTGATTGCCGCCACCGCCCTGCGCGCGAACGCCACGCTGGTCACCGGTAACGCCGCCGACTATCGGCGATTCGAAGCGGCGGGCCGCCGACTTGAGCCATCGCCACAGCAACGCTGAAACGGCGTTGTGCTCCGGATTGCGGCGAAACGCCAGCTCACCGGTGACGACGGGGCGAGATCGTCAGGCATCCTCGAGTCCCAGCGCCAGAATCAACGTGCGACCAACCGTTCGCATAGTCACCGCGTCGAGCACCCCGACATACTTCACGAATCGTGCCTTGGACACCGTTTGAATGTTGTCCAGCGTCACAAAGGAATCCTTCGAGAGGTTGGCCTTGCGCCCGATCGGGACTTCGGTGGGATAGCCCTTGCCCGCCGAGGTGATCTCGGCCACCGTGAGCTTATTCAGGTGGGGAATGACCGCTTGCCTGGTGACGATCACGGCAGGCCGCCGGCCGGCGCGGCCGCCCAGGTCGAGCAGCCAGAGATCGCCGCGATTCACTGGCCACCCCACGTCTCGACGGACAACCAGTCGTCCGCGCGGGTCGCGTCGTCGGGATGCTTCCGCAGCGCCGCAATCCAATTCTGCTCGAAGCGTTCGACCGAGCGCTGGCGCAGCCACGCGCGGAGCGCTTGACGGACGATCTCCGAGCGTTTTAATCCTAACGGAAGGGCCGCCTTATCCACCGCAGCCAACGTCGCTTGGTCAATGGTGATTTGCACGTTCTTCATAGATGAAACTGTACATGATCATGTCCGTTCTCGCCATCGACAACGTCGGCTCGGAGTACTTGCGCTTCGCGGCCGAAGCGCGCGCGATACACTTCGCCCATACCACCCGCGCCGAGGGTGGAGAGAATTTCGTAAGGGCCGATGCGTGAGCCTGGGGGTAAGGGGATGCGGGGCAAGTCGGCCCCTCATCGGTAGTGATAAAATCAGCCTGCGATGGAGCTTGGCGACAAGCTGCTTGAAGGCACCCGCCTGTTCGAGCGCGCCTGCCGCCTCATGGCCGACGGCATTCGCCACCAGCGTCCGGCGCTCGACACCATTGGGGTTCAGACCCTCCTGGCGGCGCGGCTGCACCGTCTCGACGCGATTTCGCCTTGACAGAGTGGAAGGCCCGACAGGGAGTGTGCGAGGTCTTGAGGTCCTGAGGTCTTGGGATCCTGGTCGAAAGTTTTCGCCAAACCGAAGTCGAGGACTTTGACGGTCCCGTCAGCGCGCACCTTGATATTCGCGGGTTTGAGATCGCGATGGATGATGCCCTGCTCGTGCGCGGCTTCGAGGGCTTCGGCGATCTGCCGGGCGATCGGTAATGCCTCGTCGAGCGGAATGGCTCCGCGCGCGATGCGCTGCGAGAGATCCTCACCTTCGACCAACTCCATCACCAGCGCGCGTACACCCTCTGAGTCTTCAATGCCGTAGATCGCGGCGATGTTCGGGGGATTGAGCGACGCCAGCACTTGCGCTTCGCGTGAAAATCGCGCGAGTCGGTCAGGATCGGCCGCGACTGCGGGCAGCAGCACTTTGATCGCGACGTCGCGATTCAACTTCGCATCGCGCGCGATAGACCTCGCCCATGCCGCCGGCGCCAAGCGCGGAGAGGATCTCGTAGGGGCCGAGGCGTGAGCCGGGAGTCAGCGGGATGGAGGGCAGTATAGCGGTTGCCGGGCCGTGCGGACCGGTTAGTTCATCCCCCCTCGCCGGATGATAAAATCGGCGCGAGATGTCGCTCGCTGCACTCGCCGACTCGCTCTACCTCGAGGAGGTGGCCCGCGCTCGAGCGATGGCGCCTGGTGACAAGCTGCTCGAAGGCACGCGCCTGTTTGAGCGTGCATGCCGCATGATGGCCGACGGCATCCGCCATCAGCATCCCGCGCTCGACGCCGCCGGGGTTCACAGCCTTCTGGTGGCACGGCTGCAACGTCTCGACGCGATTGAACGCCAGTGACCGCCGATCAGGCCGTGATCGCCGTACTCGATGCGCTGGAGACGGCCGGCGTGCCGTACATGATTGTCGGCTCGCTGGCCGCCAACTTTCATGGCATTCCGCGCTCGACCCGCGATGCTGACTTCGTCGTCGAGTTGGTCCCGGGACTACTTCAGCGCCTCGCCGATGCCCTGCCTGCCGGACTGACACTCCACCCACAAGCCGCGTTCGAGGCCGTGACCGGCACCACGCGGCACCTGGTTGAATTGGCCGGCAGCCCGTTCGTCGGCGAGCTATTCGTCAGGAGCGACGATGCGCACGATCAGGAGCGATTCAGGCGGCGCCTGCCGGTTCGCGTCTTCGATCGCGTCGCGTGGGTCGCGTCCGCCGAGGACATGATCGTCACGAAGCTGCGCTGGGTCGACCAGGTCCATCGCACCAAGGACCGCGATGACATCCGCAACATCCTCGCGGTGCGGGCCGAAGATCTCGATTGGCCGTACCTGCGACGCTGGTCTGACTTGCACGGCACGACGTCCCTGCTCGAGGAGATTCACCAATCGATCCCGCCGTCGTCAGCATGACCGCCCGAGACGGCCCCCCCCCCTCGGCAAGGCGGGTCGCAACCTCACCCTTACTTGCGCTCCACGATCCAGATATCCGACTCCGACCGCGCGCCGCCGTACAGAATCGTGCGGTCGTCTTTCGAGAGCGCAAAGACATCATCGAACGGGAGGAGCGGAAGACGGACGTCGAGAACCGTCCGCTTCGACGACACCGTATCGAGCACCACGACTTCTCCGCTCTCGATCAGGTAGAGCACGCGGCGGCTGTCGGAAAGCCACCGGACACCGGAGGTCCGATCGCCACTAACCTTTCGCAGCGTTGCCGAGTCGAGGTCGTAGATACCGACGCCGGATTTGTTGCCGCTTTGCGGGATCAGGTAGCCGGCCAGCTTCGAGCCATTTGGCGACCAGGCGGTCACCGTCATGCGTTGGCCTTCGAGCGTCGTGTTTTCGAGGCGCCTGACACTCGCCGTCGCACTGCGCAGATCGGCGAGGTACACCCCATCCACTACCCCCGTCGCCACCAGCTGCTCGCCCGATGGCGACAGCAGAGGGTAAATGAGCTGCTGGCCCAGGAGTTCGAACTTGCGAAGATTGCCGCCATCCCGATCGATGCGCCACGCATCCCACTGACCACCGCGGTTGGAATAGAACACCAGCGATCGCCCGTCCGCCGTCCACACCGGGCCGCGATCGCGCGCGACATCGTCGGTAATCCGCCGCAGTCCCGAGCCATCGATCGCACTGATGAAAATGTCCTGACGGTCGCCGAAATTGACGTACGCGATCCACCGCCCGTCCGGGGACACGTCGGAGGGGTTCAGCCTCGTATCCGAGTTATCGAGGACGACCGGCGTGCCGGTTCGACCACTGACCGGATCGAACGCGATCGACACGGGACTGACGGCGGAAATCCGGGAGCGGAACACCAGCCTGGTGCCATCCCTCGAGATCGCGGGTTGCTCGAGCGCCGCCTGCACGCCGCCGGTGACGGGTTCCGGCGGCGCACCGGTGCGGCCCGACGCCTCATCAATGGCGATGCGCCAGAGATTGGTCGACCCGCCGCGGTTGCTGGCGAACAACACGCTCCGCCCATCGGGCGACCAGACCGGGCACCAGTCCAGCGGGGCATCTTCGACGACTGGTGTTCGCGGCCCGCCAGCCACCGGCACGGTAAAGATGTCCCGTTGTCCACCCGTGTTGCTCCAGTAGACGAGCCGCTCCCCCGATGGGGACCAGGAAGGCTGCGCCGCGTCGCCGGTGCCGTCGAGACGGCGCGGTGCGCCTCCCGCGACGTCGACGACCCAGATGGCGCTCTGCCCGTTGCGGCTCGCAGGCTCGTAGATTTCTTCCGTGGAAAACGCAATCCGCGTGCTGTCAGGCGACCAGGCGGGATGGAACCCGAAGTCGGTGAGGCGTCGGGACGATTCGCCGGTGGCGCCGGCAATGAAAATTCCGCCGTCACCATCGCTGACATGAAACGCAATCGACTGTCCATCCGGCGAGAACGCCGGCGCGGTTTCGTTGCGCTCACGGTCCGCGGCGATGGCGGTGGCATTACGGCCACCGACACGCTGGACGTAGATGTCCCAGGTGCCCGACGCGCGACTGGCGTATGCGATGGTGCTGCCATCAGGAGAGATGCTCGGCGAGGTCTCTTCGCCGGCCGCATCCGTGACCGGCGTGAATGCCTGCCAGAATGGGGGGCGCGCCGGCGCTCGCATGGCGATCGCCCACGACGCGGCTCCGGCCACTGCCAGCACGGCGATCGCCCACGGAAATGCCGCGGCAATGCGCTGACGCGATGACCTCGCCACCGGCGTCGTGGCCGCGACCTCCGAGACCGGACCGGACCCACGCGCGGACAGCGTCTCGAGCGCGAACGCCAGGTCGTGCGACGACTGGAACCGCAGCTCCGGTTTCTTCTCGAGACAGCGGCGGACGATGCGATCGAGCGCGAGGGGGGCGGCGCCGGTGACGGTTTCAAGGTCCGGCGGTTCGCGGTTGAGAATGGCGCTGATGGTGTCGGCCGCCGTGTCACCTTCAAACGCGCGGCGTCCCGTCACCATTTCGTAGAGCACCGCGCCGAACGAGAAGATGTCGGTGCGATGATCGGTGGCGAGGCCGCGGACCTGCTCGGGCGCCATGTAGCCGACCGTCCCCAGCACCACACCGGCGGCGGTGCCAACCGTGTTGGCGACCGTGGCGCTGGCGGCGCCGAGATCGAGCGGCTTGGCCAGGCCGAAGTCGAGAATCTTGACGCGGTCGTCGCGCGTGATGAACAGGTTCTCGGGTTTGAGATCGCGGTGCGCAAACCCCTGGTCGTGCGCCGCCGCGAGACCGTGCGCGATCTGCACCGCGTACTCGATCGCCTTCCGGGCCGGTAACGCGCCCGACGCCAGACGATCGCGTAGCGTCTCGCCTTCGAGCAGCTCCATCACCGCATACGTGACACCGCCCTGCCCTGCGTCCGCCTGCCCGAAGTCGAAGATGCCGAGGATGTTGGGATGCGACAGCTGCGCAATGCTCTTCGCTTCGCGCTCGAACCGCGCCAGGCGATCGGGATCCGATGCAAACGCTTCCGGCAGCACCTTGATCGCGACGTCGCGATTCAACTTCGCATCGCGCGCGATACACCTCGCCCATCCCGCCCACACCGAGGGTCGAGACGATTTCGTAGGGGCCGAGGCGCGTGCCGGGGGACAGCGGGATGCGGCGATTATAGTGGGTTCAGCGTTGAGCGCGACCGGCGTTTCGCCGTCCCTAGTGCTTGCGCGCCGGGCCAAGACCGAGGAAGGGATTCACAATCTATCAATGATATACCATGGTGTAATCATGCCGCTAAACATCAAGAACGCCGAGGTCGAACGCCTGGTGACTGAAGTGGCGCGGCTGACCGGCGAGTCCAAGACCGAAGCCATCCGGCGTGCGCTCGAGGAGCGCAAGCGGCGGCTCAAGGGCTCGTCGCTCGAAGACCGCCGCGCCCGGGTCATCAAGTTCCTGGAGCGCAAGGTGTGGCCGACGATCCCGAAAGACCAACTCGGGCGGCGGCTGACGCGCGAGGAGGAAGACGGCATTCTTGGCTACGGACCGGCGGGGGTATTACGATTGACTCCTCGGCCCTGATCGCCATCCTGCTCTCGGAGGCCGGCCACCTCGACCTCGTCGATCGCATCCTGGCCGCCGGCTCGGTCCGCGTCGGCGCGCCAACGCTGGTCGAAACCAGCATGGTCTTCTCCTCGCGTCGAGGCACCGCCTCAACCCGTGAGGTCGAAGAGCTGGTGAAGGAGCTCGGTGTCACGGTCGTGCCGTTCGCGGAACCCGAATGGCATGCCGCGGTCGCCGCATTCCAGCGGTTCGGTCGCGGCCGCCACCGCGCCGCGCTCAATTTCGGCGACTGCCTCGCCTATGCGGCCGCGGCCGTGGCGGGCGATACGCTGCTGTTCGTCGGTGAAGACTTCGCCCGTACCGGCATCGAGCCGGCGTGACCGTGGCTGGAGCTGGTCCGAGCTTACCGGGGGAAGACCACTCCCGGCGCCAGCACACCGTGGGGATCCAGGCTGCGCTTGAGGGCGCGCATCGCGTCGATGCCCTCCGATCCGTAGAGCCGTTTCAATAGCTCTTGCTTGATCGGATTGCGGCCCACGCCATGTTCGGCAAGAGGGCTGCCGCCCATCGCAATCACGGCATCGCCAAGGGCAAGAATCGCCTCTTGCCCTCTCGTCACGTCTTCGGCGCTCTTCGGTATGACATTCGGATGGACGCTGCCGTCAGAGATGTGACCCCACACCGCCAGGTCGAGATCGCGTTCGGCAAACAGGCGCCGGCAGGTGCGCATCATTTCGCCAAAGCGACCGAACGGCACGATCGTGTCGGCCGCCGTCTTGTAGATCCGCGAATCGATCTGTTGTTGTGCCAGGGCCACACGGCGATTGACGCCCGCGGGCACCGCCTCACGTAGCTCCGCAAACGCCGCCGCCCGCGTATGATTGCCCGGCAACGCAACCTCCGCATCGTCCAGGGCGTCGTAGCGGTCGAGCAACGTGCAGAACCGGCGCAGCGACGAGTCGGCGGCATCCGCATCGCGAGCCGTGGCCAGTTGCTGCCACAACTCGGCGGGGGTGGCCCGCTGCGACAGCTCCAGTTCAATCAGCAGCACAATGCCAGCGCCAGACGGCAGGCGGATGTCGAGCTTGCGATCGACGCCGTCTTCGCGGACCACCGCGATCGACCGCGCGTCGAGATGTTCGATGGCAGCAACGTTGATGCCGCACGGGTCGTTGGTGCGCCAGGTCTCTTGCGCGGCGGCGCGGAGGTCGCCCACCAGGCGAATGCCGGTCTCTTCGTCGGCAACGGGCACCAACGCATGACACCGCGCGGCGGGTTGTGGGGCGGTTCGAAACACGACGCCGGTGATCACCCCCAACGTGCCTTCGGCGCCGATGAATAAGTCAACCAGGTTCATTTCCGGCGCGATGAAGTAGCCGGCCGAGCATTTGGGAACATCCGGCATGCGCAGCGATGGCAGGGACACGAGGCTGGCGGCAAGGCGCTGCCCTCGCTCCAACTCGAGAACCTCGCCAGTGGCCAGGACCACCGTGAGGCCGTGGACCCACGGACGCACCGTGCCGTACTTGAAAGTGGCCGCACCGGCCGCGCACGTTGCGACCGCACCGCCGGCAGTGGCGCCAAGATACGTGGGCACCGGCGGCAGCCAGCGGCCAACCGCGGCGAGCGCGTCTTGAATGGCCTGTAGCGTCACGCCTGCGCCCGCGCGCACACGATCGCCATCGACCTGAAGAGTGGCCAGACGCTCGGTGCTCAACACCACATCGCCGAGAGGCGTTGCACCACCGGTCAGCGACGATTGCGCCCCCACCGTGAGCACTCGCGAACCGGCAGGGAGGCTGGCCAGAAAGCTGGCGACCTCTCCCACCGCGGCCGGGCGCACCACTCCTGCCGCGTGCCCGCCAGGGTAGTGCGCGGCATCCCGCAGGAATCGCGCAACGAGATCAGGATCGGTCTCGGGAAGGATCACGCTTCAAGCGCCATCGAACAGGCGCAGCTTCCCCAACGATACCAAGTGACGGAAACCGCGGTCCGCGGTCACCAGGCTGACGCCGTGGTCGAGGCAGCTCTGAGCGATCAGCGTATCGGCCAGACGGGCCTTGAAGCCCTTCGCCAGCAATCGTGCACGCAACCGGCCTGCTCGCTCCCAGTAACCTTCGGTGACCGCCAACGAGGGCAGGGCCATGATGAGGGCCGCAACCTTCGGTGGCAGCTTGGGATCGCCGAGGATCTCCGACAGCACGACGGGGGGCAGGCACGCCTGCCGTTCGGCGAGCACCAGGCCCGCGGCCGCCGCGACCACCGTGTCGCGTCCCTCCAAGTGAGCGATCAGCGCCGACGAATCGAGGGCGATCATCGATCCGTACGCAGCTTGTCAAGCTTGATCGAGAACTTGACCTTGCCACGCAACGCGAGCAGCTGGTCCTGCGCCCGCGACGCTGCCACCAGTTCGAGCCCGCGACGGATGGTGCCGGTAATGCCCTCCCCGGTCGAACTCTGAGCGCGATCCAATAACTCCAGCGGCAACTCCACGGTGACCTTGGTCGTTTCCATAACCCGTATTTTACCAGTATTCAGGCCATAGGCCATGCTGGTGTGGGGCGGGTGGGACTGGTAGGACTGGTAGGGCGGGTGGGGTGGGTGGGGCGGGTACAGGATGACGCGGGCGCTCAGGCCGATCAGCGCGAGGCCGGTCGCGGTTTGCAGTGCGCGCCGCGTCCATGGCGCAATGAACCAGCGCCGCATGGCGTCGAGGCCGGTCGCCCAGGCCGAATGGCACAGCAACGCCAAGCCGACGTGCGAAGACGCCAGCATCGGGTAGTACAAGCGTGATGCACCGGCGGGAATGAAGGTCGGTACTACCGACAGGTAGAAGCTGATGATCACGGGGCTCAACAGATTGATCGCGAGCCCGTCACCGAAATACGCGCCGGCGTGCGATCGTTGCGGCGCACTGTCGGGGTCGAGCGACATGCGAATGCCGCCGTCAGGTTGGTGCCACGCCCGCCACAAGCTCGACGCGCCCAGCCACGCCAGGAACACGGCGCCGGACACGCGGATGGCCTCGACCGATCCGGGCCAGTACGACATCAAGACCGCAAGCCCAAGGCCGCAGGCGGTGGCAATCGACACATTGGCAAGCGCCGCGCCGAGGGCGGTGACATACCCGGCACGCCGGCCGCCCTCGAGTGTATTACGCACCACCACCGCCGTCGTCGACCCCGGAGTGACGACGAGGATGAAGGTGAAGGAGAGGTACGCGAAGAAGCTCGGGTCCAGTCCCGTGGGGATCACTTCCTCAGTACGGCCGCGTTCGACGTCGCTTCCGCGTGATAGCGCTTCTCACCCGCTTCGATGCGCACGGCCAGCTTGTTCGCCGATGGCGGCAGCGGGCAGGTCGTCCACGGGTTGTAGGCACACGGCGGATTCTGCGCGCGATTGAAGTCGAGCGTGACCTTGCCGTCGGCCGTGGGTGCGTCGGTGTAGAGGAACCGCGCCGACGGATAGGTGGCGTCGGCACTGGTCAGATCGCGGAACACGAACCACAGGCGATCGCCAGACTTCCACGCTTCCATGTTCGCGGTCTTGCCGCCGATGGTCACGGCAACGGTGCCGGGCACGGTGAACGGCTCGAGGTCGCCGAGAATGGTCGGCGCCTGAATGACCTTGGGCGCCGCCAGCGGCGTGAACGTACCGGTCACCTTCATCGCCGGGTTGGTGGTGAACCACTTGAGGCCAGAGAACCCGGTGCGCAGCGGCGCCTTCTGATCGCGCACGCGGATGGCCAGGCGCGGGCCACTGAAGTGCAGGAAGAACGAGGTGCCCTGGTAGGTGATGAGATCGGCCGGCCGCCCTGATTCAGACAGCCGCAGCGGCGCCTCGTTCACCGGCTTGCCGTTGTAAGTGATCATCTGGCCGTCAGCGGCCTTGATGGTGACGTTGCGTCCGTCCATGGTGATCACGCCCGCCTGCTTCGGCAGGTCGGCGAACTCGAGGACGATGTCGTTCAGCGGGTCCGAGCCGAACTTGTTCTCGCCCGGGTTCAGGAAGTGCAGGCCGGCCACGGTGAACCAGCCGTTGTCGGCCAGCAGCGCCTTCTCGCGCTCGGCGTGGAAGGCCTTGAGTGCAGCTTCGTCGTAGGTCTGCGCCGCGGCGGCGGTGGCGACCAGAGTCAGGACCAACAGGCTGATACGTTTCACGATTCCCCCTAACGGCGAGCAGTATACAGATCATAGGCCAGACTGACATCGGCCCCGGCCCAGGCCTTGTCGAACGACGCCTTGGTTTCGGTCGCGGCCGGCTTCTTCTGGCGCGCCAGGCTGCGATACAAGCCGTACAGCGCGCGCGGGTTGCCGACGTTCTTCACCAGGTCGGCTCGGAACACCGTCTCGGCCTCGGCGAACCGGCCGGCCTTGTTCAGCAGCGCGCCAAGGCGCTCGCGTTCCGGGATCAGCCAGTCTGGCGGCTCGTTGTAGCCGAGATGATCCTCGGCGGCCACGGCTTCAGTAAACGCCTTGATGGCGCCGGGCACGTCGCCTCTCGCTTCGGCCACGCGGGCGGTGAGATCGTTCACGGCGACGAAGATGACATCCACGGCCGTGTTCGCCGCGCCGACCATGAGGTCTCTCGGAATCCTGGCCGCGGCTACTTTCACGGCCGCCAGTTCCGCCTCGGCCTCGGCGACCTTGCCGGTAGCGGCAAACGCGGCGCCGCGCGCAAAGTGATAGAGCGACGTGTGTACCGTGCGGGTTGCCGCCGGCGCCTTCATCTCGAGGATGGACGCCCACTGTCCGAACCGCACGAGCACCGCGAGTTCCTGCGCGGCGAATGGCTCGATCATCGCCATCTGATCGGCAATCGGATCGGCGAGCGCAACGGTGCGGCGTGCGGCATCACGAGCCTGCGCGAAGTTGCCGGCAAACATCGCCGCCGCCGATTCGAACTGCAAGTTGTGACCGTAATACATGGTCGCGTAGGAGCCCCTGGCGCCGGTGTCCTTGAAATATCGCTCGTCCACGGCCGCCGCGTCGGCGTTGCTCTTGGCTGACCTGGCGTACTGGCCGGTGCGGATGTAGATGTGCGCGGGCATGTGGACCAGGTGTCCGGCGCCAGGCACGAGCGTCTCGAGGCGGCCGGCCGACACCGAGGCGCGCTCGGGCGTGTTCGACGCTTCGACCGCGTGGATGTAGTAGTGGTTTGCACCCGGGTGTTGAGGGTTGCGCTTGATTGCGGCTTCGAGCGTGGCGACGATGGCATCGGTGCCGGGTTCCGGCGTGCCGTCCTTCTGGTAAAGCCGCCATGGGCGCAGGTTCATCATGCTTTCCGCGTACAGCGTCGCCACGTCAACATCGTCCACGAAGCGCTTCGACAGATCGCCCATCGCATTCGAGTACGCCAGCTCGCGGGCCATCTGATCGCCGGTCGGATCCGCCACGTAGCGTTCGCTCAAGGCCGCCACCAGCCCCTGCTCCACTTCACTGCCGGCGGCCTTGCGCTTCTCGGCCTCGGCGAGGTGTGCGTAGCCCTGCTTGAGCCGATCCGCCGGGGCGACGTCGTTGATGTTGGTGCCGAGCGCCAGCGACATGCCCCAGTGCGGCATGGGCGAAGCCGGGTCGAGCGCAGCCGCCCGCGCGAACGACCTGAACGACTCTTCGTGATTGAAGCCGTAGAGCAGCGCCAGGCCCTCGTCGAAGAACTGCTGCGCCTCAGGTCTCGTGGTCTTGATGGCGCGGTGATACGAGCCGAGATTGCCTAACAGCTTCGTCCGCGGCCCGCTGGCCGGGGTCTGGCTGCCGTGCACATCATGAGCCGATTGATTGGCCGGGGCGGCCACCGGCTCCGGTGGGCGCGAACAGGCGGCCGACAGGGCGACGACGATCGCGACGAGGGGCCAACGCGTCTTCATACGGATCCTCTCCTGCTCAGGAGCAACAGCACGGTTTCCGCTCCGAGTAATAGGCTTGCAACCGTTAGATGCATGACCTGCGCGCCTGGTAACAGCGAAACATATGCCATCACCAGACCGACCGCCACCTGGACAACCGCCAGGCCCAGCACCGCCCCTGACCATCGAATGAGCAGACCATCTGCACCTCGGGCCACCAGCCAGAACACAAGGAGGACTGCCCCCAACAGTGTCACGAACGCCGCGTCGCGGTGAAGGTAGTCGAGTGTGCCAACCGTCGCCAGTGCGGCACTGCGCGCCACGCCGGTATCGAGCGCCGCGTCCACGCCGCCGCGCACCTGTGTGCCAAGAGCGATCTGGAGGAGCGTCAGGGCGATCAGGCCGACCGTCAGGGTGCTCAGGTGCTTGGGTGCTGAAGTGCTGGGGGGCTGGGGGGCTGAGCGGACGGTGACATACAGGAGCATCTGGACGATGACCAGCGCGACGATCATGTGGACCGTAACGATCCACGCCGCCAGCTCGTGCGCGACCACTAGTCCGCCGAGCCATCCCTGGAATCCGGTCAGTAGCACCGCGGCGATCGTGACCCACAGAATGCGTGGGTCGCGACGATGATGCCGCGAGGCGGAGACGGCCGTGGCGAAGATCAGGATGCCGACCGCGGCGCCGAGCAGGCGATTGAGATACTCGGTCCACATCAACGTCGGGTTGAATTGCGAAGGATCGAAGTGCGGCGGCAGTGCCGCGGCCGACGAAGGTGGTATCCAGCCGCCGAAGCAACGGGGCCAGTCCGGGCACCCCAGCCCGGCGCCCGAGGCGCGGACCAGGCCGCCGACCAGAATCAGGAAATAGGTCGTCGCCGTCGTCCACCGGGCGAGGCGCTGGAAGGAGGAGAGGCGGTTCAAGTCTCCATTATCTCCGTTACGAGGTGCGAGGACAGGCGGCGAGCGTTCTGTGGCAGAATGCGCAGCACCGTGAAGACTCTCATTCGCTGCAGTCTGCTTGTCCTGCTGGCAGCAACGGTCAAGGCGCAGGTGCAGCTGCCTGTCATCGACATGCACCTCCACGCAGTCGCCGCCAATGACCAGGGCCCACCGCCTGTCGCTTTGTGTGTTCCTATCGATCCGTTTCCCGCGTGGGACCCGGCAGAGCCGTATAGCGTCACCTTCATGGCCATGCTGAAGAAGCCGCTTTGCGATGACCCGGTCTGGTCGCCGATGACCGACGAATCGCTGATGATTCAGACGCTTGACGTGGTGAGGCGCCGGAACATCTTTGGCGTGCTCAGTGGCACGGCGGACCGCGTTGCCACGTGGATGACGGCTGCTCCAGGCCGCTTCTTCCCCGGCCTCGTGTTCCAACTGGGGGGCGACAGCCCTTCTCCCGCGTCTCTGCGCCTCATGCACGCAGAAGGCCGGCTCGCCGTCTTCGGTGAGATCACCAACCAGTATGCCGGCATCGCGCCAGACGACGAGCGAATGGAACCCTATTGGGCACTGGCGGAGGAAATGAACATTCCCGTCGGCATCCACATAGGTCCGGGGCCGCCCGGGGTGATTTACCTCGGCGCCTCCGGCTACCGCGCCAGGCTGCACAGTGCCCTCACGGTCGAAGAGGTGCTCGTGCGACATCCGCGACTGCGGATCTACATCATGCACGCAGGTTTTCCGCTCCTTGACGACCTGCTCGCGGTGCTGTACGCGCATCCGCAGGTGTATGTCGACGTCGGGATCATCGTTTCAACGCAGCCGCGCCCTGCGTTCTACCGATACCTGCAAGGGATCGTGGAGGCCGGATTCGGAAACCGCGTGATGTTCGGGTCAGACCAGATGGTGTGGCCGGGCGTGATCGAACGGTCGATCGCCGTGATCGAGGAGGCCCCCTTTCTGAGCCGCGGGCAAAAGCGCAACATCCTGTACAACAATGCCGCGCGCTTCCTCCGGCTCAGCGCGCGGGAGATTGCCCGGCACCACGGGAAATAGACCACGAGGATTGGCCCTCCCAGGTCCGCGCGCCCTGGAACAAAAGCCGCTCGACCCGAGTCTAATGCCTGCATGGCCATTCTTTCCGACCTGCGGTACGCCGTCCGGCTGCTCCTGCGCACACCGGTCTTCTCGCTGACCGCCATCCTGTCGCTGGCGATTGGCATCGGCGCCAGCACCACCATCTACAGCCTGGCCGACGCGCTGCTGTTCGCGCCCACCGTCGGCGTGCGCGACGCCGCCATGGTGGTCGACATTGGCCGCTCCACCGACGGCTCCGGGTTCGACAACATGTCGCACCCGGCCTACACCTACCTGCAGGAGCACACGACGACGCTGGCCGCGATGTCGGCGGTGGAGTTCGGCGGCGATCCGATGAGTCTCGCCGAGAACGGGTCCAGCGAGCGCATCACCGGCGTGCTGGTGTCGGGATCGTTCTTCGATGTGCTGGGCACGCGGCCGGCTCTCGGCCGCTTCTTCCGGGCCGACGAAGACGTCGTGGTTGGCGAACGGCCGGTGGCCGTGATGAGCCACGCTTTCTGGCAGCGGCGCTTCAAGGGCGATCCCGAGATCCTGCAAAAGCCCGTGCGCCTGAACAACCAAACGTTCTCGATCGTGGGCGTCACCGAAGCCGGCTTCGAAGGCCTGACGTTCATCGGCACCGACGTGTGGGTACCGATGTCGATGGTCGGCACCGTCCGCGGTGGCAACAGCGTGAGCTTGCTCACCGAGCCCGGCGGCGCGTGGCACATGGCCGTGGGCCGTCTGAAGCCGGGCGTGACTCCATCGCAGGCACAAGCCGAACTCAACACGTTGATGGAGGCATTCAAGGCGAGCGAGCCGCGCGCGAACAAGCGCCACCAGATCGCGGTGGCGCGGACCAGCCGCGTGCCGGCGCCGGTGCGGCTGCCCTTCCTGGCGTTCATCGGTCTGCTGTTCGCGCTGACCGCGGCACTGATGGCCATCGCCTGTAGCAACGTCGCCGGCATGTTGCTGGCTCGCGCCGCCAGCCGGCGTCGAGAGATGGCCACCAGGCTGGCGGTCGGCGCCGGGCGCGGACGACTGATTGCGCAACTGCTGACTGAAACGCTACTCCTGTTCGTCGCCGCTGCCGTCGCCGCATTGCCAATCACCATGTGGCTGATGAGCGGCCTGCTGAGTTTCCTGCCGGCCCTGCCGGCCGAGGTGCACCTCAACCTGTCGGTCAACCCGCGCGTGGTGGCGTTCGCATTTGGATCGGCATTCGTGACCGCCCTGCTGTTTGGGCTGGCGCCGGCCAAGCAGGCGCTGGGCACCGATCTGGCGGCATCGCTGCACGGCGCCTACGCCACGGTGGATCGTCGCCGCTTCCGCCTGCGCCATGCGCTCGTCGTCGCGCAAGTCGCGCTGTCGTTGATGCTCGTCGTCACTGCATCGCTGTTTGTTCGCAGCCTGCGGAATGTCGCACAGACGAACCCGGGCTACGCTTTTGCGAACGTGGAGCTGGTCAGTATCGATGCGACCATCTCCGGCTACAGCAGCGAAGAGGCCGTGAGCCTGGTCGATCGCCTCCAGGAACGGCTGCGCGCCATCGACGGCGTGACGACGGTGAGCACCGCGCGGATGATTCCACTGCAGGGCGGTTCGCTGGGCCTGGGTGACATTGAAGTTGCTGGGTACCAGGGCGAGGGGAACGACGGAACGGTGGATGCGGATTGGAACGTCATCTCCCCTGGCTATTTCAGTCTGGTCGGCTCGCACGTGATCGACGGCCGCGATTTCTCTTCTCTGGATCGGGCCGGTGCGCCGTTGGTCGCGATCGTCAACGACACCTTCGCCCGCACTGCGTGGCCGGGACGGCCAGCCGTCGGCCAGCAGTTCATGCAAGAGACCCGTCGCGATCAGAAACAGGCGGTGATGGTGATCGGCGTGGTTGCCGATGCCAAGTATCGCTACTTCAGTGACACGCCGAAGCCGTTCGTGTTCGTGCCGATGGCGCAACAACCCATGGGCGACATCACCCTCTTCATCAAGCACACGGCGGGCCGCAACGTCAGCCAGGAGATTCGCAGCGGCATCGCGCAAGTGGATGCCAGCGTCCCAATCATCGTGATGCAGTCGTTCGCCGACGCCACCGCGATTGGCTTGATTCCGCAGCGACTGGCCGCATGGACCGCGGGCAGTGTTGGCGCGATCGGCATCTTCCTGGCCGCCCTCGGGCTTTACGGCCTCATGGCGTTCCTGGTCACGCAGCGCACGCGCGAGATCGCCATCCGCATGGCGCTCGGCGCATCCGAGGGCAACATGCGGTCGATGGTCATGACACAGGCGGCGTGGCTGGGAACCACGGGCGGCGTGATCGGGCTGGTGTTGGCGGCTGTCATCGGCACGCTGGCGCAAAGCCTGCTGGTCGGGGTGCCACCGATCGATCCGATTGCCTTCGCAGGAACCGCGGCGCTGTTCGCACTGGTTCTCACGGCCGCCTGCTGGAACCCGGCCCGGCGTGCCGCCGCCACCGATCCGGCGACCGCGCTTAGAGCCGAATAGCCAAGGCCCAAAAATCCCAAACTCACCAAATCACAAGATCACCAAATCACCTTTCGACCACCTCAAACACTCGCACCATCGGCGTTTCGTTTGTCTGCTGCAGCGACTCGCGAAACTCCTGCGCGAGGCGCAGTCCGGTGATGCCTGGTAGCGGGAAGGCCGGCTGCCAGGGCGAGCGGCCGACGGCGATGAACTCGGGGCCGCGACTGGCGGCGAACCGCTTGGCTTCATCGGCCGACGCATACGACTGCGCCTCAGACAGTTCACAGAATTCACGCCCGTTGACGTCGCGCCGCTGCTGCTTTCGGACGACCCACGTATTGTCCACGGGCACGACGCCACGGCCCCCCAGCACCATCAGCCGGTAGACCATCGTTTGATAGTAGGCCTCGGTGTAGATCCAACTGGGCGCCCACGCATCGGTGTCGCGCTCGCGGGTGTAGCACAGCGAGTAGAAGCGAGTCGTCTGGATGCTGGCCCAGTCGGCCAGGTTCTGGAAGCGCCCCGCTAAGGCACCATCGCCGACGTCGCGAAAGGGCAACTCCCAATCCACCAGCACGTAGCGCGCTCGCTCGGCTTTCAAGATCTCGAGGGCCGCGGCTTCATCGGTGGAGGTCAGGAACGCGGCGGACGAGGGCGCGCCGCCCTGCGTGGGGTTCGACACCGGCACCCGATGCGCCGCCTGAATCAGCCAGTAGCCCTGGTCCCACCAGTTCATCACCGTGTAGGCCGCGGGCGGATTGGCGGCGCCGTATCGCGCCAGATAGTAATCAGGTGAGGCAAAGGGCTCGGGGGTCTCGGTGCGCAGCCACGCCATGGCGGCCGCCCAGTAGTCGGGCATGCCGCCGGCGCGCGTGGTGGTGAGCGCCGCCGGCACCAGGTTGGGCGCCACTGCGATGCCGGCGACGACAATAATGGCGACTTCGCGCTGGAACGGGAACCATTGCGTGACCTGCGGCGCCCGATTGTCCGCGTGTGGCACGCCGCCCCAGTCGAGCACCCGCACGCACAGCCATCCCGCCACCAGCGCCGACGCGGGCACCAGGTAGTAGCCGAAGCGGTTCTGGCCGATGGTGGCCGCGTAGTTCACCAGCGTGAACATCACGATCAACAGGCGATCGAGACGGCGCGATTGCCGCAAGCTGGCGGCCAGCAAGAGGACGGCCACGGCGCCAACATAGAACCCACTGCGGAAGAAGGTCCACGGCTGCGTCCACACCCAATTGCCGGTGTAGAGAAACAGCGGCCGCGCCTCGAGCACGGCCATGCGGGTCGGATCGGGACGGAAGCGCGCCAGATCGATCGTCACCTGCCGGACAAGTTCCGGTGCCACCAGGTAGGCTGCGGCAATCGCAACTGCCGAGAGAAGCACGAGCGCGGCAAGCGCCATCATGATGCGGCCGGCCATCAGCATGACGAGTAGCGACAGCACCAGCAACGCCGCCAGTGCGGCGACCTGCGTGTTGTAGCGGAAGAGGCCGGGGTCCTGCAGCGCGACGACCATGATCAGCGCGAGGGCGGCGGCAATCGCCGAGGCGCGCGCCGCACGCTCGACGATGTCACGCGACGCGCCGACCAGGGGGACCAGCACGATCCAGCCGGTCAGAATCGCCACGAAGTACGCGCCGCTGCCCCACGCCAGGAGATATAGGCCCAGACAGAACCCTGCGGCTACGGCCGGGAAGAGTGCTTCTTGCCGGGAGGGCACTTCTTGTCGGGAGGGCACTTCCCGACGGGATCTCAATGCCCACACGAGACACGCCAGCGTTGCGAATGAAAGCAAGACTTCGAGCGCGTGGTGATCGACGAAGCCGACGAGCGTGCGATCGAGAAAATGACCGGGCAACACCGCGGCCAGCAGACCGGCGATGAGCCCGGCGCGGCGATCGAACGCGAGGGTGCCGAGGGCCCACACGGCAGCCACGGCCAGCACCCCCAGCACCGCCGGCGCGAGCGCGGCCGCGCGTTCGATGTACTGGACCGGGGCGTCCGTGCCTTGCGTCATCACGACGACAGTTGAGATCAGGAGGTCGAGCAGGGGCGCCACCGCCACGTACTGGCCGTTCGGCGACGCGTACGGGTCGAGCGTCACACGATGCGGGTAGTTGCGGACCTGGTTCTCGACGAGGCGCACGTGATACCAGGCATCGGTCTCGAGAAAGTTGACACGATCCGGGTCCAGGACGTCATCCCACGGCGCCCACAAACGCAGAGCGGCTGCCACGCAGAGAATGGCGGCGAGGCACAGGATGTCAACGCGTCTCACGGATGACACAGATGATACTCAGCCAGGGCCGCAGATGACACAGATTACGCAGACTTCGCCTGCCAGTCGACGTCACGCTTACCCAATCTTGTGTGTCAGCGTTGACGCACGTCGCTGATCTCAAAGGTGGAGGCCACTCGTTCGTCCTCACGCCAGGACACTGTCGCCGCATCGGACCGGCATCGATCCCCTTGATACGTGGAGCTAGCCTTCAAGAATACAGATTCGAGCCGGTGGCACGAGACGTGAATACCGGGAAACATCACTCAAGTCTGGGAGGCTGAATGCAGGACCGCTACGCGTTCGACGTTGGTGACTACGGCAAGATTGGCCTATTGCGCTCTTTGGCATCAGCTCACCTTAGTCTCGGCGTGCTCTGGTGGAGGACAGAACTTGGTTCTCTGGGCGCCGACGCTAAGCATGTGAGCTACCTGAGCGACAAACGTTTCCGAGCCTGCGATCCGGGGCTTTGGGACGAGATGGGCAGGCTATTCAGACTTGGTAGGCAGCGCTCGATCGCTGCCCTTCAGCCACTTTTCCCAGCGGGAACGGTTTTTCACGAGGAGTTGGTGGCGCGTGGCGCTGTTCGCGGTCGCTGGTTCGAACACTCCATGGAACGAGTCAAGAGCTGCGCGATCGTTTTCTGTGATCCAGACAATGGGATCGTATTCGACGAGACCTGTGTATCGCAGCGCCACATCGGGCTGCATGAAATCCGCAGACTCTTCAACGCGGGGCATTCCCTTGTGATCTATCACCACCTGAACCGGTCGGCATCCCATCCGATTCAGATTGAACAGGGACTGGACCGCCTCTTCGCTGCGCTCCCGACACTAACGACCGCGTGGTTTGCGCGCTATCGACGGGGCAGCAGCCGCGTCTTCTTCATACTGGCCCAGCCTGGCATGACGACGGAGGTCAATGACGCGATGGAGCGACTGCGGTCATCTGCCTGGACGCGCCGTGGCGATTTCGAGGTTGGCTACAGGATCCTGGCACCTGTCGTGGACAGCCCTTCTGCGCCATCCGTGTCATCTGCGTCATCTGCGGCCCTGGGTTAAGAGATCCAGCCTCTCTGTGGCCTCTGTGATGTAGCATCTGCGACGGGAGCGTTGGCTATGACGAAGAAGATGACTCGTCGCGACTTCGTCCAGACCTCGACAGCGGCCGGTGTGGCGCTCGGCGCGTCCACATCTGTGTTCGGCAAGGCGCCGGCCATCCAGACCAACATCATCAAGCCGGTCGTGGTGGCCTCGAACAACGGCAACGTCTACAAGAACGGCGGCGCGGAAGTTGGCGTGCAGAAAGCGTTCAACCTGATGACCGGCGGCGCCGACGTGCTCGACGCGCTGGTCGCCGGTGTCAACCTGTGCGAGCTCGATCCGGCCGACACCAGCGCCGGCTACGGCGGGCTGCCCAACGCCGACGGCATCGTGCAGCTCGACTCGTGCTGTATGCACGGCCCGACAAAACGCGCGGGCGGCGTGGCGGGCCTCGAAGGGGTGCGAACGCCGTCGCTCGTCGCGAAGGCCGTGCTCGAGCAGACCGACCATCACCTGCTGGCCGGCAAGGGCGCGCAGGACTTTGCCCGCGGCCTCGGCTTCAAGATCGAGGACGACCTCAATACCGAGACGTCACGGCGCCTGTGGATCGAGTGGAAGCGGCGCATCGACCCGACCCATTACCTCGATCCCAAGAGGCGCGGCGAGGCCATGCAGATGGCCGGGCTCAGCATGGTGCGCGACGGCCTGATCGATCCGGACCACTACTACGGCACGATCAACTGTGACGGCGTGAACAGCAAGGGCGAGGTGTGCGGCGTGACCACGACGAGCGGACTGGCGTGGAAGATCCCGGGGCGCATCGGCGACTCGCCGATCCTGGGCGCCGGGCTCTACGTGGACGGCGAGGTCGGCGCCGCCGGCTCGACCGGCCGCGGCGAGGCCAACCTCTACAACCTGTGCTCGTTCCTGATCGTCGAGCAGATGCGCATGGGCAAGTCGCCCAAAGATGCCGGCCTGGAGGCGCTGCGGCGCATCCAGAAGAACACCGTCGAGAAGCGCCTGCTGAACGCGCGCGGCCTCCCCAACTTTCGCATCAACTTCTACATCGTCAACAAGAAGGGCGAGTACGCGGGCGTGTCGATGTACGCTGCCACCTACGCCGTGTGCACGGAGCACGGACCGCAGACGCTCAACTGCGAGCCGCTCCACCCCGGCCGCGCGTCGGAGTAGTAAGAGTCCTCGGCGGTTCCCAGCCTTCGCGCTCACGCGCTTCGGCGAGGCAAGCACTACCGCTTCGGGATCGTCCAGAAGTAGACCTTGCGCCCGTCCACATCCAGTTCCTTCTCGGGCTTCCAGTCGCCCATGTCGAAGGCGTGCGAGACGATGCGGGTGCCGGGCTTGAGCTCTTTCATCAGCTTCGGCATCAGCTTTACGTTGAGAGACGGGAGCAGGTACAACGTGACCACGGTGGCGCCGCTCAGGTCCTGCTCGAACAGGTCGCCTTCAATCACCTTCACGAGGTTGCCGACGTTGTTCGCGGCGACGCGCTCGTTGGCTTCCTTGATGCGCTGCGGATCGATGTCGAAGCAGACGCCGCGGGCGCCATACTTCTTGGCGGCGGTCACCGGAATCCGGCCGTCGCCGCAGCCGAGGTCGTACACTATGTCGTTCTTGGTAACGTTGGCGAGCTGGAGCATGGCCTCCACCACCGCCTCGGGCGTGGGCACGAAGATAACGTCAGGCCGGCGCGCCGGCGCGGCGGTTTGCGCGAACGATGTGGTGACGCTGGGCAGTCCCGCCACGATGACAGTGACGGCCAGGGCGAGAAAACGATTACGCATGCGTAGCAACCCTCCTGTGGACGTGAGACCGACAGTATACCCTTCGACTCGGCGTTCCTCACTCGCCTCGCTCAGGGCCAGCCTCTGGCTGGTCCTTGCATTGGCGAGTGCCGCGGCCTGCGTGCGGGAGCCGTCCCCCGCCCAACCGCCTCGACCTGAGCCAATCCGGGGCTCGTGGATGCCACCCGACGCCGTCGAGGTTGGGGCGGGATCTGACTATCCCTTTGGACTCGCGCTGGCGCCAGATGGCCGCCGAGTGGTCTACCCTGCCGCGCGCGCCGGCCTGGTCTCGTTGTGGCTCCAGGATCTGTCAACCGGCGAAACCCGAGCGTTGCCATCAACCGATGGCGCCGCGACGCCGTTCTGGTCGCCTGACGGATCGCGAGTCGGATTCCTGAGCGAGGGACGCTTGCGCGCTCTCGACCTCGCCACTGGATCGGTCACCGGCCTCGTCGAGTCGAAGGCTGGGCGCGGTGGCGCATGGAATCAATCCGGAGACCTCGTGTTTGCGCCGGGGGGAACCAGCGGGCTGATGCAGCGATCGGCCGATGGCACGATCGCGCCGCTGACCACGCTTGACCGCGAGGCTGGCGAGTCCGCGCACGCGTGGCCGGCCTTCCTGCCGGATGGACGGCACGTCGCGTACCTCGTGACGTCGAGCGAGCGATCGCGAAGCGGCATCTGGCTGACATCGCTGGACGAGCCGACCTCGCGCACGCGCGTGTCGGCGTCGGACGCGCAGCCGGTGATCGCCGGCCACACGCTGCTGGTCCTGAACGACACGGCGCTGATGGTGCAGCCGCTCGATCCGGCCACGGGGTTGGCCGCGGGACGATCGACGCTCGTGGGAGTTCCGGCCGGGCGCGGTCCACTCGGGCAGCTTTTTGCCACCGCGGCGGCCGATGTGCTGATCTACGGCGCACCGGGATCGCGCGTGCGCGAACTGCGCTGGGTGTCGCGTGACGGCAACGTGCTTGGGCAGGCCGGCGAGCCGGCGGACTCGTGGGATCTGCGCATCGCGCCCGATGGCCGCCGCATCGCCGTGACCCAACTCGATCCGCAACTGCGCACGCTCGACGTCTGGATTCGCGAAGGCACGCAACCGGTGCCGACGCGGCTATCGCTTGGCACGGATGTCGACGAGAGCGCAGTCTGGTCGACGAATGGCCTGCGCGTGGCCTGGGTCGGCAAGCGCCGGAACATCATGATCCGCGGCGCCGGCGCGGTGTTGCCCGAACAGACC
>JBCKZH010000052.1:0-22845 GCA_038919385.1 Vicinamibacterales bacterium
CTCCGGTCAAAGCTAGCGCCATGGTGGGGCTACCTGAGTAGTTACAAATACTCCTTGTAAATCTCGTTGAATCTCGCGAAGTCCGACATCTCGGCGAGATACGCCGTCACCGAGACCACGTCGCCGAGCGTCATGCCCGCGGCCGCGAGCACGGTCCGCACGTTCGACATGATCTGCCGCATCTCCGGCTCGAATCCGCCTTTCACCAACTGGCCGGTTACCGGATCGCCGCCGGTGCTTCCCGACAGATAGAGCGTGTCGCCCACCAGAATCCCCGGCGACAACGGCGACGGGGTGGGTTTATATCCGGGAGGCTGAATCACACGCTTCCGATCCGACGATTGCGGCGCGGCGCCTGCCCCGAGCGTAGTCGAGGAGTCGAAGTGATCGACGACGAGCTTGGCGATCCGCCCGATGCGATCTTCGGCTTCACCGTACGAACCCGTAATTCCATTGGCCAGGACCGCAATGACGATCGGCCCGGAGCCGGCGTAGATGATGCCAACGTCGTTGGCGATGTTGCCGCTGTCGCCGGTTTTGTGAGCCACGGGGACGTCGACGAAATGGGGAAGACGACGAGACCCGGCGAGCTGCCGCCGCAGAAAGAGCCGCTCGTCTTGCAGCTCGCGGGCGACGCGATCGTCTCGCGCTCGATGCCTTCGAGCATGCGACCGATCTCGCGCGCGCTGATGTCGCCCAGCCAGTAGTTCCGGTCTTCCACCATCAGCTTCCGCTGGTTCTCCGCGTGCGTCCGGCGATTCGCCGGATTGCGAACCACCTCCACCCACGCCGCGCGCTGGCCGGCAAAGAGCGGACGGTACAGCTCGAACAATGGGTTGTCCGACAGTGCATACTGCAGGCCCGTCGTCTCCTCCGCCGTGATGCCCGCCAGGCGCGGATCGAGCCGCGCGAGAAGCTTTCGCCGGTATTCGTACCCGCGATTCAGCATTCGCATCCGGTAGCCGGATCGCGCGAGCCACGCGTTCAACTCTTCGACTCCGCCAACCCTCGTGGTGATCTGGTCGGTGGCGGTGTTGTCGCTGGTGATGATCATCTGCAGGATGAGATCGCGAACGGTCGGCGCCAGGCCCAGATCGGCGTACTGAAACACGCCCGTGCCGGCGCGCAGGTCCGCGCGGCCCAACGTGACGCGCTCGTCGAGATCCAGCTTTCGCTCCTCGGCGAGCTGGAAGGCGCGGACCATGATCGGCACCTTGATGACGCTTGCACTGTTGAAGGATTCATCGGCGCGAACCGCGGCCTCTTCGCCGGTCTTGAGGTGCTTCAGATAGATGCTGGTTCTGGCAGGAAACCGGTCGAGCTCCGCCTCGAGCGCCAGCGTCAGCGCCGTCTTCGTTGTCTGGGCATCAACGCGCGCGATCCGGACGCTGAGCCCTTCGACGCCGCTCAGGGCGAGCAGGAGCACGACGATGAGAGGCAGTCGTCGCATTTAGAACTTCACGAGCGCCGTCACCTGAGCCGCGCGGGCCGGCTGCTGGTTGCGCAACTGCAGGAAATTCGGGTTGAACTTTTCGTTCGCGCCACTGTAGTTGGACTGGGTGTAGTTGCCCCCGTTCATCACGTTGAAGATCGCGACGCTCAGCACCGCTTCGCGTCCGCCACCGAGGCCAACCGACTTGTTGACGTTGAGGCCCAGCGTCTTGATCGCCGGCGCCTGTTCCTGGCCTTCGCCTCGCGTCGAGTTCGCGAATCGCATGCGCGTCGACAACGGGTTGGTCTGGCCGTTCGACGTCCGAGGTGGCCCGAAGGCGGTCAGCTGCGGGTCACCGACCGGCAGCAGGTCAACAATGGGCCCCGACCAGGGACCGGCGAGAAAATCGTAAGGCTCGCCGCGATGTTCACTCCCCAAGGCGCCTGGTAGGAACCGCCGAAGCGCGTCGAATACTTCTGCCAGGTCGGGCCGTACGTGTGAACGGTGGTGCCCGTCGCAATCGGCAGGCTGTTGTCTTCGTTGTTGCCTCGTGGCATGTAGAGCAGTGTGTTGCTGTCAAACGCGCCGGGCTGGATGAACCTCGCCGGATCGGTCGGGTTCCACGTGCCGCCGAAGTGCTGCCATTGGCGATTGAGCCCCACGAGCGCCTGGAAGCCCTTCGACAGGTTCTTCGCCAGGGTCACTTCCAGCGCGCGGTACTCGAGCGTGCTCCACGAGTTGTTCTGCTGCTGGAAGATGATGCCGCGGGCCGGATCGATCTTGCCGAAACCTCCGAAGGGCTGATTGGGCCCGCTCGGGTAGATGCCGTTGATATCCACCCGCGCCCACATGTCTTTGTAGCTTCGGCTGATCCCGGCGACGTCCAGGCCGATCTGCCCCGGGAACTGCCTGCGGAAGCCGAGGATCATCTCGTCCACGTAGGGCTGGTGCAGGCCGTCCGCGAACTCGTAGTCGGCGATGGATGCCGTGCGGGCCGCCGTAGGGACCACGATTTCGAAGCGCCCGTCGCCATCGGCGTCGTACTCGTCGCGCTGCCCGGCGGCCTCGCTGGCGCCAAAGAGCGTGATGTTATCACGCCCCATCACCTGCTCGTGCACGCGCCCGTAGCTGCCACGCAGCACGTTGCGCGAATCCTTGGTGAGCAGGTACGAGAAGCCGAACCGCGGACCAATGGAGGTGCTGTTCTGCCGCTGGATGTTGAAGATGTCGTCGTTGCGAGTGACGAAGTCGGCCCGGACGCCGAGGTTCAGCGTGATCCGGTTGTTCGGGTGCCACGTGTCCTGCACGTAGATCCCGATGTCACGGTCGCGAGCGGCGCGCGTGGTCAGCGATACCGGCGACTGGTAGCGGCGATGGAACGGGACCGTGCCGCCGGCGATGTTACCGGGCGTGCGCAGCCGCTGTTCTTCGAGCACGAACCCGCCGTTGACGTACTCGGTCTGCTGGTCGTAGGTGCTGCGCGGGGCGGCAAAGAACCCGGTCTGAAACTGATGGCTTCCCATCCAGCCGTCCATAATACGTGAGATCGCCACGCACCACGATCTGTGACGCGGGCTGGAAGGCGTACGCCTGGACGTTGCCGCCCTCCAGGATGCGCCCGGACCCTTGCATCGTGCTGCCCTGCACGTTCGCCGAATCGTGAATGATGATCTGCGGACCCGACAGGCCCAACCCTGCGAATGTGTCGGCGTCGTTGCCGCCCTTGCCGTTGTACGACGCCGTGAACGTGGTGGTCGTGCGCATGCCCCACACCGACGTGACCTTTCCGCTATAGAGAGGCCCGCCGGTGGACTGGGCGGAAATCTGCTCGTAGTTGTACTCGCGGTTGCCCGTCAGCACCAGCCGGTCCTGCTGGAAGAAGCCCTGGATGTCATGCCGGCCGGCCCGCCCGCTGATCTTGAGGAACGGCTGCCAGCTCTCGCTGCTGTTGTTGAAGAGCACGGCGTTCGGCTTGTACGCCTTGATGCGTTCGACCTCAATGGACGTCCGGCTGATGCCGGCGGCGGAGACCGCCCGGCGAAGGGCGCCGAAGAACCAGACCTTGTCCTTCATGACCGGCCCGCCCAAGGCCACGTCGAACTGCTTCACGTAAGCCGTCGTCGGCGTGCCCCCGGTCCCAGGCTTGCAGCCGGGCGCCTCGGAGCAGTTGTCCACGTTGTTGCCGTTCCAACCAAAGGGCTGATACGCAAACGCTCCACTCCCTCTAAACGTGTTGCCGCCGCTCTTGGTGACGATGTTCATCACGAGGCCGACGCCCATGGGCGAGCTCGCATCCACGCCGCCGGTCTTGACCTGGATGTCCTGCACCATGTCGGCGCCCATTGATACATAGGTCAGCTGTGCGTCGTGATAGTTGGTGGCAATCGTGCCTTCGAGTTGAAGCACGTGCGCGAAATGCTCGGTGGCATGGCCGAAATACACCTGCCGGCCGCTGCCATCGTCGAAGGCGCGAGAGATGACACCCGGCGTGAGCTCGAGGAAATCACTGTAGTTGCGTCGCGCCTGGATCGGCATAAGCCGCTGGAAATCCCCGTCGATGTTCAGCACGTTGCCCGGCTTGTCGACTTCAATCATCGGCGAGTCGCCGACCACGGTCACGGTCTCCTGGACCGCGCTGAGCTGCATCGTGATGTCGACGGCGAAGGTGGCGCCGACGCGCACCAGGATGCCTTCGCGGCGGAAGGTCGCAAACCCGGGTAATTCCGCTGTGAGGGTAAACGTGCCCGGCGGCAGGTTGTTCAGCCGGTATTCACCGCGTTCGTTCGTGACATCGCTCTGCGGTCGCAGAACGTCAGGCGAACTCGCCGTCATCGTCACGCCCGGCAGCCCCGCACCCTGCTGGTCGGTCACCGCTCCCCGAAGGCCACCCAATCCACTCTGCGCGCTCGCGGCAGACGCCCATCCAAGCAACAGAGCCACCACCGCCACGCCGCCGAAACGAACCGAACGCCACTTGCTTCTCATGGCTATCCTCCGAGGTCCTGGTGACCGTTTACGACAAGGCAAAGATCGAGTGACGGTAGCGTATATAGGGACCGACGACGCAAGCTATGCCGTCGGCGTAGGGGCCTTGATGATATTCCCCTTGAGGCAATCCTCGAGCCCCGCGTGCAGATGCGGTGACGCTTCTTGAGCGTTTCGACGATGTCGGCGTTCTTGAGGCCGGGCAGCGTGAAGGCCAGCAGGCCGTTATTGAGCTGCGGGTTGGCCGAGGTATGGAACTTTACCCCAAGGTGAAGGCGTTCATGGGCGGGCATCTCTTCGCCGCGTCGCCGGTGAACCTCGAAGACCCGGTCGTGCTGCGCAATCTCTCCGAGCCCGAGGCCGGGAAGATTTTGTTCGACTCGTTCAAAACAGCCATCAATGCGCTCACCATCCAGGACACCGGCTCGGTCCGCATCGAAGACCGCATCCGCCTGCGCGACACGCGGCCCTTCCGCATCGAAAACCGGCCCTACCTTGCGCCGAAGAAATCATTGTTCAGCAAGATCGTCGGCGAACCGCACGCCGGCGGTTTCGAGCTGAGCTTCGCCAGTTTTTTAGACGATGCACCGGATGTCGTCGCGTTTGCCAAGAACTACTTCGCCGTCGGCTTCAAGATAGACTACGTCAAGGCCGATGGCGATTCTGTCCACTGACACGCCGGATTTCATCGTCAAGACGACAGATGGCACAGTCTGGATTATCGAGACCAAAGGCCGCGCGGAACTCGACCTGCCGCAAAAAATGGGCCGCCTGCGCCAGTGGTGCGCGGATGCAACCAACGCGAGCCAGGCTGAGAGTGGTCCGGCCTATCGCTTTTTGTACGTGAATCAGCAAGGCTACGAGCGCAGCCAGCCGCAAAGTTTCGTTTCGCTCGCTGCGGGCTTTACCGATTACCAGGAGGACTGAGAATGATCACGCGCTTTCGCATCTCCAACTTCAAGCGTCTGGAGACGGCAGACCTCGAACTCGGCAGTGCAGCGGTATTCATTGGCCCCAACAACTCCGGGAAGACCACTGCCTTGCAAGCCTTGGCGCTGTGGAACATCGGTTGGAAACGCTGGGCTGAAAAGCGAGAGAAGAGTTCGCCGGGTAAACGACCCGGTGTCACCATCAACCGGCGAGATCTTGCCGCAATCCCCGTGCCCAGTTCCCGTCTCCTCTGGAATGATCTGCACACGCACGAGAGCGACCGCGCCACTGGCACGGCCAAGACTACCAAGGTTTATATCACCCTCACCGCCGAAGGCGTTGACGAAGACAAACCATGGACCTGCTCGCTGGAGTTCTACTACGCCAACGAAGAGTCCTTTTACTGCCGATTGAAAGACAGTGACGATGGCCTCATCCCAGAAGCAGTTCGCCGCCACAACGTGGTATTTCTCCCGCCCATGTCCGGGCTGGCGGAGCGCGAACATCGAAAGGAAGCGGGAGAAATAAGCGTCCTGATTGGCGAAGGGCAGACCGGGCAGGTGCTCCGCAACCTGTGCTGGCAACTGTTCTCGCGGGAAGACAAGCGGGTCTGGCGCGAGCTTGTTGGTCGCATCGAAGGCATCTTCCATATCGACTTGCAAAACCCAACCTACATCAAGGAACGTGCTGAGCTGTCCCTGACTTACAAGGAAAGGTCGGGAGTCGAACTTGATCTCTCTTCCTCGGGACGCGGCTGCCAGCAGGTTTTACTGCTCTTGAGCTACATGCTTGCCAACCCCGGCGCGGTGCTGCTGCTCGACGAGCCCGACGCCCACCTGGAAATCCTGCGGCAGCGCGATGTCTATAACCTCATCACAGAAATAGCCTCCGCCAACGGTTCCCAAATCATTGCCGCCAGCCATTCCGAGGTTGTCCTCCAGGAAGCTGCCGAGCGCGACGTGGTCGTGGCCTTCGTCGGAAAACCCCATCGCATCGATACCCGCTCCCGTAGCCAAGTCAAAAAGGCCCTGGAAAGCATCGGTATGGCCGACTACTACCTGGCCGAGCAAAAAGGCTGGATGCTCTATCTGGAAGGATCCACCGACCTGGCTATCCTGCGGCGCCTGGCTGAGCGGCTGGACCACCCAGCCAAGGCGGTGCTGCACGATTCCGTTCCGGTTTTTTACCTGGGCAGCAACAAGCCCCAGGAGGCCCGCGATCACTTTCAGGGGCTGCGCGAGGCCAAGACCGACCTCGTCGGTTTCGCCCTGTTCGATCGTCTTGATAAAGAGCTGCACACCGGCTCGCAACTCACCGAGCGCATGTGGTCGCGTCGCGAGATCGAAAACTACTTGGTCACGCCAGCCAGTTTACGGGCCTTCGTCCAGCTAGGACTGCGCGATGATGACCTGATCGAGCAGGCCGAGCGCCAAGTCCGGCTTGCAACTCTTGAAACCTGTCTGGCAGAAATCACCAGCGGCCTGCGTCTCTTCGATAAGCCCGATCCTTGGGGGATCGACATCAAGGTGACCGACGATTTTCTTGATCCGCTGTTCAAGCTCTATTACGAACGTCTCGGCACACCCCAGCAGATTTTCAAACGCGACTACCACGGCTTGGCCGATGCCATTCCTGTCGAGGAACTTGTCCCGGAAGTCAGTGCCATGCTCGATACCTTGCTCGAAGTTGCGAACTGCGCTGCCCCCGCTGCCTGAGACGATAGGCCGTATTAGCGGCACTCCGGATGCCTCTCCGAGTCAACAGAAGGTCGCGGTCTCGGACCCAGGGCCTATGAACCAGCACAACGTAGAGCCCATGATGCCTTGCGACGCCGTGGCGGCAAGGCCGATGAGCCCAGCTCACGTGGGTCGGGCACGCGTACGGGACACCTCCGGCCGGCCCGCGGCCCGACACGTGGGCGCGAGGCTGGTCACGTCGCTCGCTTGGGGTTCAGTCGTCGCTCGGCGGGCGATCGTCGTCGCCGTCGAACGGTAGCGGAGGGTCGCGCGCGGGCCGCATCACCGGCACCGTGTCCGGCAGGCCCAGATGACGCAGGATGCGCAGGATCACCGCCGTCTCTTGAATCAGCGCCCCCAGCGTCAGACGACCGGGACAGCGCGGGCAGGCCAGGACGTCGCACCCGAAGCTGCGCTGCATCAGGTCCGCCCACCCGCGATTCCGTGGCCGCACGCCGTCAGGGCCATCGGCGGCGACGCACGCGATCGCCGCAGGCTCCCCGCCAACGGCATCGACGACCGACACCGGAGGCACGATGCTCTTCCGCCAGATGGCGGCGCTAACACGCCATGGTAGAGCACCAAGTTGATCCGAGGGCGCGGTGGACGCGGCCAACCGTTCCAGCAACTCCACCGGCTCGAAGATCAGGTGGGTCGTCCCATCGGTCCACCGCGGTCTTGCCTGAGCTCGACCCGGGCAAGACGCCCCGCCGCGGCTGCAACCTGGAGTCGCCTGGTTCTGCATCGACGAGAACATGCTTTCAATCGCCTTCGAGGCCGCCGTCGACGATCGACGTCGCGAAAGCGTACGTCGGGGTTCTTCGTCAGGCCCGATCAACGTGCGCTCGTCCGCGGCCCAACCAATGGGGCGACCGCCGGAGTAGAATGGCTATCGTGACGGCACTCATCGAACAGCATCGCTCGGGGCTGGCGGAACTCTGCCGCCGCTTTGGCGTGCGGCGGCTGTATGTGTTTGGTTCAGCCGCATCCGACCGCCTGCAGCCGTCGAGCGATGTCGACTTCGTCGTTGATATGGCGGACCGTCAGCCTACGGGGTCATACGCCGATCGGTATCTTGATTTTGGCGACGCCCTTGAACACCTGCTCGGGCGGCGCGTCGATCTGGTGACCGAACACGCGATGCGCAACCCCTACTTTCGTCGCGAAGTCGAAGCCACTCGCCGACTCGTCTATGGACAACCGGGCGAAGAAGCTGCTCTTTGACGTCTTGGAGTCCGGGCGCAGCATCCTCGGTTGGTGCCAAGGACGCACCTTCGCGGACTATGAAGCGGATCGCCAGTTTCGCAAGGCCGTCGAGCGCGAGTTCGAGGTGATTGGCGAGGCCCTTGGTCGCCTCGCCGCTGCCGACAGCGAGGTCGCCGCGCGCATCGGTCATCTCCCGCGCATTGTCGGCTTCCGCAATCGCATCATCCACGGCTACGACGCCATCGACGATGCGACGGTGTGGGGCGTGATCGCGAGCCACCTGCCCGCGCTAGTGGCTGAGGTGGAAGCGTTGCTGGACTAAGTACACCATTTCGGAATGGCGGTGACGCATGTTCATGGTCAAGCGGCCGGCCGCACCGGTCAGGACCTTGCGCTGCACGATCGAAAAGTAAATTTCGATTTGGTTGGGCCATCTGGCATGGCGCGGCGTGAGGACGGGCACCAGCGCGGGCCAGCGATCCCGCAAGCGCGCGTCGCCCTTGGCGCCGCGATGGGCCGACCCGTTGTCCATCACCAAAAAGACGCGGCGCGCCGGCGCATGGCAACGCTGGCGCGCTTGAATGCTGGTCTTTTCATCGGCCGAGACACAGGGGTCGCCGTCGCGGCACTAGGAGGACGCGCCGCCACGTCGCGGCGAATCAGGGGCGGATCGTCGCGACCAGCATCGGGTCGAGCCGCCACGTCGCCTGAGGGCCGGCCGCCACCCACAGCGACCCGTGGGCGACGAGCACGGCGCCGCCACCCGCGCCGGTAAAACGCTGCACGGCGCGATTGGTCCGCGGATCGATGCGGACCAAGGGCACGCCTGGCGCACTGATCCACACTGAGCCAAGACCGGCGGCGATCTCACCATCGGCCACACCATCGCCAACCGTGATGGTCGCCACCACTTGGTTGGTGGCGGGATCGACGCGCGTGACGGTGTTGCCTTGGCCGCCATTGCCGCGATTGAGCGTCCACACACCGCCCTCGCCCACCGCCAGCCGGCCGGGCCTGGGACCCACTTCGATCACCTCGACGATCTCGTTGTTGTGAGGATTGACGCGCGTCAAGGTGCCTGCCCTGAGCGGCGTCGAAGGGCTCGCCCTGAGCGAAGTCGAAGGGCCGTCTTCACTCGTAATCCAGAGCGTGTCGTCATTGAACGCGACCGCAGTGGCGCCACCAGCCACGTGAATCTCAGCGACTGACGCATTGGTGTCGGGATCGATGCGCGAGACGATGCCCTTGCGGTCGGTGATGGCCCACACGCTGCCAATGCCAGTGGCGATGCGCCCATCGGCATTGGCCACCGCCGTCGTCAGCGTGGCGGCGACCCTGGGCGCCTTCGCCTCGACGCGCACGAGCGAACGATCCCCACACATCGGCACCCAGATGCTGTCGAAGGCGACGGCCAGCGACGCGCAGGGTTGCACGCCGAGCACGATTGGCGCGCCAACGCGGTTGTCCTTGGCATCCACCCGCACGATCGATCCGCGATCGCGGTTCGGAATCCAGACACCATCTGCCGACTCGACCGCCCCGGGCTCGAGTGCGAGGGGCACGACCGCGTCTGGCGTGAGTCGCGCGAACGGGATATCGGCCGGCGGGCGGGTCGCGGCCTTGGGGACATCGGGGCTCGGAGCCTGAGCCAATGCCTGCAGCGGCCAACCAAGCATCAGGATGAAAACGACTTGCCGAATCATGCAAAAGCATCATACTTAATGCCCGATGCGGTCATACCTGTCCCGTAGTGTCCGGCCGACGGGCGTACTCGTGTTGGCCGGCGTCCTGTTGGTGGGCTCGGTACTCACGTCTGGACAGACACCGGCTGCGGGCGCGGCGACGGCCCAGGACACCACGCTCTTCGAGACGAAGATCCGTCCGCTGCTCGCGGCGAATTGTTTCGCGTGCCACGGCGAAAAGGCCATGGCCGGGCTGCGCGTGGACTCGCGTGAGGGCTTGTTGCGCGGCGGCGAAAGCGGTCCTGCGGTGGTGCCCGGCGATCCCGAGAACAGCGCCATGCTCAAGGCCGTGCAACATGCCGAGGGCTTTCCGCGCATGCCGCGCGGTCGCGCCAAGCTGGCGGCCGCCGACCTCGACGCCCTCGCCGAATGGATTCGCACGGGCGCGCCGTGGCCGGCGGAAGCCGCGGCGACGCCGGCTCCGGCCGTTTCGCACGAGCGCGTCATCACGCCGGAGCAGCGCGGGTTCTGGGCGTTCCAGCCAATCAAGAAGCCACGCCTGCCCGCCGTGCAGAACGCAGCGTGGCCGCGCACCGGCATCGATCGCTTCATTCTCGCGCGGCTCGAGCGCGATGGCCTGTCACCCGTGGCTGCCGCCGATAGGCTCACGCTGATGCGCCGCGCCACGCTCGACCTCACCGGCCTGCCGCCCACGCCGGAAGAGGTCGATGCGTTTCTGGCCGACGCGTCGGCCGATGCGTTCGAGCAGGTGGTGGATCGCCTGCTGGCCTCGCCCCGCTACGGCGAAACCTGGGGCCGCATGTGGCTGGATGTCGCGCGTTACGGCGAAGACGACTATCGCAGCCTCGACCCGATGGGGCGCGGCTTCAATCCCTATCCCAACGCGCATCTCTATCGCGACTGGGTGATTCGCGCCTTCAACGACGACCTGCCCTACGACCAGTTCGTGACGGCGCAGCTCGCCGCCGATCTGCTCGAGGGTCCGGATCGTGTGCGGCATCTCCCGGCCCTGGGCTTTCTCGGCCTTGGCCCGTGGTACTACGACAACGGCGCCGTCGAGATCATGCGCGCCGACGAGCGTCACGATCGCGTGGACGCGGTCAGCCGCGGCTTTCTCGGCTTCACCGTCGGCTGTGCGCGGTGTCACGACCACAAGTACGATCCGATTCCCACCAAGGACTACTACGGCCTGGCCGGTGTCTTCCTCAACACCGAGTACACCGAGTACCCGCTCGCGCCGAAGGGCGTCGTCAACGACTACAAGGAGAAAGAGAAGGCGCTGAAGCTGAAGCGCGAAATGCTCAGCGAGTACGTGGCGGCCGAGACGCGCCAGTTGGCCGAGACGCTCGCGTTTCAATCGGCGAAGTACATGAAAGCCGCGTGGCAGGTCACCGGCGAGCCGAAGAAAGACAAACTGGCGATCGTCGATCGCGAGAAGCTCGACTACGAACTGTTCGATCGCTGGTTGCTGTTCCTCGCGAAGCGTCCGGTCTTCTACCCGTTCCTCAAAGATTGGCAGGCGCCGATCGCAAAAAGCGGCACCGCGAAGGAGGCGGCGACGCTTGCCGACGCCTTCCAGGAACTGCTGATCGGCGTGGTGCTCGAGCAGCGCGAGGTCAAGAAAGAGAACGACATCATCAAGGCCCGCGCGCTCCCCACCAGTAAGCCCAAGGAGCCGGCCAACCTGCCCAACGAGTTCATCACCAACGACGACTTCTGCCCCGGCTGCGGCCTCGAGTTTCGCAGCATGACCACGGATCGCACGGCGCTGTGGGGCGATGTCTTTCAGGGCAACCTCGACCCCGACGATGCGCCTGGGAAGCCGGCGCGGCCGGGCCTGCTGCGTTTCACTGGCTGGGGGTTGGAACAGCGGCTGGGCGGCGACCGGCGCGCCCTGATCGAGGGCCTGCGCAAGGACGTCGCGGCCATGGCAAAGGCGCTGCCGCCAAAGTACGCCTACGTGCATGGCGTGCGCGACATCGAGAAGCCGGTGGACCTGAAGGTGCACGTGCGCGGCAACCCCATGCGCCTCGGCGACACCGTGCCCCGCGGTTTTCTGTCGGTGTTGAGCCCCGAGCGCGTGACGTTCTCGAAGGGCAGCGGCCGGCTCGAGCTCGCGCGCACGATCACGACGCAGCCGCTGGCGCTGCGGGTGATCGTCAACCGCGTGTGGAAGGAGCACTTCGGCACGGGCCTGGTGAACACGCCCAGCAACTTCGGCTTGAACGGCGAACGGCCCACCCATCCCGAGCTGCTCGACCACCTGACGCAGTACTTCGTGGACCACGGCCTGTCGATCAAGGCGCTGCATCGCGAGATCATGCGCAGCGCCGTCTATCAGCTGAGCGCCGCACAGCAGCCGGCGGCGTTCGCGAAAGACAGCGGCAACCGTCTCTACTGGCGCGCCAACCGCCACCGCATGAGCGCGGAGCAGATTCGCGACGCCATCCTGTTTGTGTCAGGTGCGATCGACCCGCGCGTGGGCGGCCCATCCATCCCGCTGACGCCGCTCGCGAACCGGCGCACCATCTACGGCAAGGTCAGCCGCTACAAGCTCGATGAGTTCCTGCAGCTGTTCGACTTCCCCAGCCCGAGCGAGACCGCCGAGCAGCGCTTCTCGACCAGCGTGCCGTTGCAGCGGCTGTTCTTCATGAACAGCGACTTCATGCAGCAGCACGCCGAGCGGCTGGCCGAGCAAGTGGCAGACGAGCCAGACGACACGGCGCGCATCGACAAGGTGTACCGAAAACTGTTCGGCCGGGCCCCGACGGCCGACGAGACCAGGGCGGGCCGCGACTTCCTGCAGGCCGAAGCGCTGAAGCAGTACGAAGAGCGTCGCGCGAAAGCCAAGATGCCGCCGGACAAGAACGCCGCGGCTGAGGAGGCGGCGGACAAGGATGCCGCCGACACCGGCGCCGACGCCGACGCCATCGCCATCGCCATGGGTGTGCCGGACGCCGGTATGATGGCCGGCGTCGTGCCTGGCGCCAAGACCTCGGAGGACGACAAGAAGAAGATGCTGCCGGTCTCGACGTTCGGCCGCTACGTGAAGATCCTGATGAGTTCGAACGAGTTCCTGTTCGTAAGCTGACACGTTACCTAATCCATGTCGCATCATCCGCGCCCGCCCGTCACCCGCCGCGAAGCACTCTGCCGCATCGGCAACGGCTTCGGCATGCTGGCCTTCGCCAGCATGGTCGGCCAGTCGCTCTCAGCCGTCGGACTCGATCGGCGCCAGCCGGCCGCAGCCGAGCTCCACCCCACCACGCAAAGTCCGCGTGGCGGGGGCCCCGGTCTGGCCAAGGGTCTGCATCACCCCGCGCGCGCCAGGCACGTGATCTTCCTGTTCATGAACGGCGGCCTGTCGCAGGTCGACAGCTTCGATCCCAAGCCCATGCTCGACAAGTTTCACGGCCAGCCGCTGCCTGGCGGCATAGTGGCCACCGAGCGCAAGACCGGCTCGCTGATGCGGTCGCCGTTCACGTTCAAGAAATACGGGCAGAGCGGGCTGGATGTCAGCGAACTGTTCCCGCATGTCGGCGGCTGCGCCGACGACATCTGCATGATCCGCTCGATGCACACCGACATCCCCAATCACGAACCGTCGATGCTGATGATGAACACCGGCCACACCCAGGTCGGCCGTCCGTCGATCGGCTCGTGGCTGACCTACGGCCTGGGCACAGAGAACAAGAACCTGCCGGGCTACGTGGTGCTGTGCCCGGACGTACCGACCACGGTCGGCCCGCCGCTGTGGAACGGCGCGTTCCTGCCGGCGGTGCACCAGGGCACCTTCATCCCGAGCAAGGTCGAGCGGCCCGACCAGATTGTCGGCAAGGACTTCGACCCGAAGAAGCTGGTGTCGTTCATTCACAACAAGTCGTTCACGCTGGCTGAGCAGCGGCGCGAACTCGACCTGCTGGCCTCGCTCGACGCCATGCAGCGCGGCAGCGCGCCGGCCGATCCGCAACTCGAAGGCGCGATCAGCTCGATGGAAACGGCGTACCGGATGCAAACCGAGGCGCCCGACGTGTTCGACATCCGCAAGGAAAGCCAGGCGACGCTGGAGTTGTATGGCCCCGGCAGCACGGCACGCGGGTGCCTGATGGCGGTGCGGCTGGTCGAGCGCGGTGTGCGCATGGTCCAGGTCTACTACGCGAAGGGCGACCCCTGGGATGCGCACTCGGACATCCAGCAGCACCGCAAGAACGCGAAGGATTCGGACCAGCCGTTTGCCGCGGTGATCAAGGACCTGAAGTCACGTGGGCTGCTCAAGGACACGCTGGTCGTGTGCGGGTCGGAGTTCGGCCGCACGCCGGTCGTGGAAGTCGGCGGCATGGCCAGCGCGCAGAGCGGCCGCGATCACAATCCGTTCGGGTTCAGCATGTGGCTGGCGGGCGGCGGCGTGAAGGGCGGCCTCACCTACGGCGCCACGGACGACTTCGGGTTCAAGGCAATCGAGAAGCCGGTGCACGTGCACGACCTGCACGCCACCATCCTGCACCTGATGGGCATCGACCACACCAAGCTGACCTATCAGTACAGCGGGCGCGACTTCCGGCTGACCGACGTGTCGGGGAACGTGCTGCACGACATTATTGCGTAGGGAACCTGACGACATTCGCGATTCGCCATTCGCTATTCGAACGGCGAAGGACCAACGGCGAACGGCGACCACGGCACCGGTTCCGGCACCGGCTCGGTCGCCCGCTATGGCTGGTAACGCCTCAGGCCGGGAATATTGTCAAAGTCGCTATCGTTGGCGTAGAGCAGCAGCTTGCGGTTGAGCGCGACCGCGGCAATCAGACAGTCGGTGGGCGGAATCGTGACGCCCTTCCATCTCAAACGCGCGAACACCCGCGCGGCCTCGATAAAATCAGCGGGTTCCTCGGCCTCCGAGTGCCACAACCGCATCTGGCCCTCCAACTTGGCAAAGGCCTTGTCATCGCGACTCCCTTGAAGCACCTCTTGCAGTACCTGCCCGCACACCGCGACGCGGCCGCTCTTGATGAGCAGGTTGAGCGCCTTGACGGTATCGGCATCGCCTCCCAGGAAGTCGATCCACACGGACGCGTCGACCAGGACCTTACCGTGCTCGGCCATGCCGCTTGAGCTTTCGCAGTTCCGCCCGCTCGGAGTCCCGCCAGTTCAGGTCCACCAGCCCGCTACCGGCCAGCGCCATGAACCCCTCCAGGCGATTTTGACGGACGTAGGCTTCAACCGCCCGTCGCATTGCCGCCGACCGGCTGAGCCCAGGCTCCACCTGCATCAGTTGAGCGATCAGGTTGTCATCGATCGCGATGGTTGTACGCATACAAATATGAGTATACACCGCATACTTTTAACCGGCACGTCAGCAGCGCCGCCCATCGACTCGGTTCAGGGAGCGCCGCACGCGGCGTTTCCCGCGGCATCGGTCGCGCACACTCGGTAGGTCGCTGCGCGCTCGATGTTCGCCGGCCACACCGCGCGCCAAAGGTACTCTCCGTACCACTGCATCGGCACTTCCCGCGGACCGGCGGAAGTGGTCCATTCGACCACCACCTTCTTCCACTCGGTGGCCAGACTCGGACTCTTCCGATCGTGCACCCGCGCATGCACCACCGCTTGCTTCGCCCGCTCCTTGATCCCGACCATCGTCACTGACGGCGCCGCCGTGTCGAGCGCGAGGCCCTGGCCGGAGTACACCCGCTCATCAACGGCTTTCGGGTGCTCGCCTTGCGCCTGCACCACATCCATGCGGCCGTCGCCGTCGAGATCCGCCAGTGCGATGCCCAGCGTGCCGGGCGTCGCCTCGCCATCGAAGACGTCGAGCCTGACGGACAGATGGCCTTTACCGTCGTTGATCAGCAGGCGATCGGGACCGCTCAGCGAGCCGACCACGAAATCGGCGTCACCGTCGGAGTCGTAGTCGAGAAACGCCACCATGTTGTCGTCTTCGCCGACGTTCGCGGCCGGCAGCCACCACTGCTCGGTGACGTCGCGAAAGCGGCCCTTGCCGTCGTTGCGGAAGACGTGCTCGCGGCGGTTGGAGCTGTTGCCGCCCACGATCTCGCCGTCGTTCATCGTCACCAGGTCGAGCCACCCGTCGCCATCGAGGTCCATGGGCTCGAACTCGTAGTTGTTCGTGTACTGCGGCAGGACGCGCGAATCGTCCGTGAACGTGCCGGCGCCGTCGTTGCGGAACAGGTGGCTGCCGGGGCAGCGCTTGCACGACACCAGCACGTCCAGATCGGCGTCGTTGTCGACGTCGGCCAGTTCCAAATCCCACGAGAAGCGCACGCGCAGGTCGGGCATGCGAGCGGCCGTGACATCGGTGAAGCGGCCGGTACCGTCGTTGAGCCACAGGCGGGTACGGCCGCCATCGTTGCTCATGTTGTTGCCTGGACCCCAGTCGGCCAGGACCAAGTCGAGGTCGCCGTCGCCATCGACGTCACCCGGCTCGAGATCGCCGACGCTGAGCGGCTGTGCCGGCAAGTGGGTGCGCGTGACTTCCGCGAAGCGGCCCTGTCCCGAACCCATGAACAGCCGGCTCTGCGTCTGGTAGGTCGTCCCGACGATAATGTCGACGAAGCCGTCGGCGTTGAGATCGCGCGCCTTGATCACGCGGGCCAGGTCCGGCGTGTCGCCGAGCACCTGCGCCGTGACGTCCTGGAACTTCAGGCCCGGCCCGGTGTTGAAGAACACCTGGTTCGGCTCGGGCGTGCCCGGCGTCGAGTAGTCGCCGCCGTTGGCAAACAGCAAGTCGGGACGGCCATCGCCATTCAGGTCGGCGATCTCCACCTTGTTGGTCCAGTACCTGGTCTGACCGAGCGCCGTGCCGGTGACGTCGACCCACAACGGGCGCGCGGGCGTTTGTGCGAGCACGCTCGCGGCGGCAACGAGAAGGGCGAGGCGCATGATGGCGCTACTTTACTAGCGCTTGGTAGACCAGCGGTTGAAACGCAGAGGCCACCGGCGATCCCGGATAACGCTGCACCATCACGATGGCGACCAGGCGTTCCTTGGGATCCACCCAGAAGTTGGTGCCGTAGATGCCGCTCCACCCGTAGATGCCGTTCGAGCCGAGCGTCTGCGTCGCGGCCATGTCGGTGACGACGCGGAAGCCCAGGCCGAACTGCGCGCCTCCGCCAATCAGGCCCGCAGGTGGCAGGTCGCCGGTGTGGCTCGCGGTCATCAGCTCGATGGTCTTGGGGCTGAGCAACCGGGCGCCGTCGAGCACACCACCGTTCAACAGCATCTGCGCAAAGCGCAAGTAATCGCGCGCGGTCGAGACCAGCCCGGCGCCGCCAGAGAAATAGCTCTTGCCCTCTTTGTACGATGCGATCGGCGACATCACGGTGTTGCCGAACGATTCGGGATCGGTCATCGGCCTGATGCCACCGGCGCCATCGGGTGAATACACCGTGGCGAGCCGCGACCACTTGGCCTCGGGCACCACGAAGTCGGTCTCGCCCATCTTGAGTGGCTTGAAGATACGCTCGCGCAAGAACACCTGGAACGGTTGGCCCGACGCCACTTCGACGACGCGTCCCAGCACGTCGGTGGAGAGGCTGTAGTTCCACGCGGCGCCGGGGTGGTTGATCAACGGTTCGGCCGCGAGCTTGTCGATGGCTTCGGCGAGCGTCATCGAGGTCACGGTCAGTCCATCGGTGACGCCGTTCTTGCGATAACCGCCGCCCACCGGGCCACCGTTGATGAAGCCATAGGTGAGACCCGACCGGTGCGACAGCAAGTCGCGAAGGTTGATGCCTCGGCGCGCGGCGACTGGCTCAGGGGCCGCGCCCTCGAGCACGCGCGCGCTCTTGAACGCCGGGATGAACTTCGACACCGGATCGGTGAGCAGCAGCTTGCCTTCTTCATACAGCATCATCAACGCGACGCTGGTGATGGGCTTGGTCATGGAGGCAATGCGGAAGAGCGTGTCGGTGCGCATCGGCGTCTTGTTCGCCACGTCCTGAAAGCCGACCGCGAGCACGTCCACGGTCTTGCCGTCGCGAGCGATCAGCGTCACGATGCCGCCGGCCTCGCGGCGGTCAACGAAGCCCTGCATGCCGGCATGCAGGCGATTGAGGCGTTCGGCGGAAATGCCGACGGAAGCGGGTGTCGCCGTCGTGGCCGGCGTGGGTGCCTGCTGCGCGGAGAGTGCATAACCGGCCAGACCAACCAGCAGCAGAACGCGGAGCGCGGGGCGAAACGGCTTCATTGAGCCTCCTTCAGGCAGGCCATCATAGCCCGGGATACGCAGAGCCGGCAGGCAACCCCACGAAGGGGTTGCCTCCACCGCCGATTATGCTTAGCGTCAAGTAGAATGGCGCCATGAAGACGAACGACATGGCGCGGGCATTGGGGGCACGCGGTGGCCTGGCCCGGGCCCGTCGACTATCGGCGGAGGATCGGCGCCGAATCGCGTCGCTCGGCGGCGTCGCCAGGCGACAGTCTCTCGACCTGTCGCGGCGTATCGTCGAAACGCTCGAGTACGCCCGCTCTGTTGATGAACTGCGAGACACGCCGCAAGTCGTGCGGGTCCGCCGTTGTCGAGGGGCCTTGCCCGGGCTCTACCCGGAACGAGGCTGACATGCGGGAGGCCATCGGCCATCTCGACGAGGTTGGCCGGATCGTGAAGCGGCTGACGGCGCTCGGCCTCGAACCGATTCTCGTCGGCGGCATGGCCCTGGTGACGCTGGGGTCACGACGGGTCACGCGGGACTTCGACTTTGTGGTGGCCCGGCCGGGCGAACGGCTCGCGGTGTTGGTCGATGTGTTCTACGACCGGGGACTCGAGCTTGCCGCGCGTGTCAACGACGCCGACGACGTCATCGCCACCATCGACAACCGTCCAGTGGCCACGACCCGATTGCGAATCGACTCACCGTCCAGCGCCTACTTCCAGCATCCGAAGACCGGGCTTCGCATCGATCTGCTCTTCGACTTTCCGGTGCCGGCCGCCGAGCTCGCGCGCACTGCGACGCGCATCAAGGTCCGTTCGTATGCGCTGAAAGTGGCCTCGGAGTCGGACCTGCTGCGGCTCAAGCGTCTCGCGCAAGCCGATCGGACATCGGCCGGAGATGCCGAAGACATCGCCTTCCTCGAGGCGCGACGGCTCAAGGGCTGAGCCCACGCGCCGATCGATTCGTGTCGAGCGCGATTCTCACCGCCAGAGATCCGCGTCGACCGTATCCTGGTCGGCGAGCGCGGCGTCGACGGCCTTGTCGGCTCGCCAGGTGCCCGCGACATCGGCCAGACTGCGGCGCTTGCGTGGAGCGCCCGCCATGCCCGATCCTTCCGTCAAGGCATCGACGGCGGCCTCGTTGAGGCTCTTGCCTGCCGCGCGCGCGCTCTGCCGCAACGCGCTGTCGACGGCCGGCGGGATTCCGCGGATGGTGTACTGCATACACTCAATATAGGCTATGCCGCAACTACTACAGCAAGCAGCGCCGCGAGCACCTGACAGGGTGGGCGCTGTCAGTGCCAGGTCGAGCGTTCTTACTTCACCGGCACGCGCGCCTTCAGTTCTTCGAACCAGTTCTGCACCACCACCATCTGAGGGCGGGCCGCCGCTTGGCTGGTGCCCGCGGTTGACGCGGGGACGTCGAACAGGAAGCGCCCGTCCGGCGCCACGTCGTAGGCGGAACTCGTCGTGTTTGGACGCGTCATGACGACAGCCGGCGTTCCCGGGAGGAAGACCGGCCCCGGCTGCACGGACGCCGACAGGAGGACAAGGTTAGCCCCAGAGCCACCACGGATAAAGAACAGCTCGCGGCCGTTGCGCGCCCACCGCGCCTCAAAACCACCGTCGGTCGAGATCTGCCAGCGCCCCTGGTCCACCGCCGGGAACGGCCGCACGTATACTTCAGCGCGCCCCGATTCAGTCGACGTATAGGCTACCCATCGGCCATCTGGCGAAATGGCCGGCTGAGACTCGTCGTGCGTCGTCTGGATCAGCGCGCGCGTCTCTGACGGCGGGCCGATCGTCGTCACCATGATGTCGTTCCTGGTCTTGGATAAATTAGCCATCGCGAGCATCCGCGTACCATCAGGAGAAATGGATCGGACCTCGCGCAGCCCCTCCGCCTTGAACATGGCCTGGGCCTGCCCGCTGCCATCAGCCGCCTGGCAGAACACTTCGTCACCACGTGTGTAGCACACGCGCCGGCTGTCTGGCGTCCACACCAGCGAAGTCACCTGGCCGGTAAAGGTCAGGCGGGCCAGCGTGCCGCGGGCCATGTCTCCCACCCAGATGTCGTCGCCACCGCCGGCCGGCGCCGCGTTCCCCGCGCCCGCCCCAGCACCTGATCCCGCCGTTGTGGGGGTGACTAAAACGGCGATCCGCGCGCCGTCCGGCGACACACGAAAGCTACCTCCGCCAAACCCATAGCCTCGATTGGGCAGGTTCGCGCCCTGCTCTTGGCCTTGCCGGTTGATCCAGACGAGCGCCCGATCGAAGGCGGTCGTCGAGCCCGGGACAAAGACGAATGCGCCGGCGTCCGACCACGCCCGTTGCGCCGCGCCGGATGAACCGAGCGCCGCCTGTTGAATCCCCTGCTGAACGGGTACGGCGCCACCCGCAACCACCAGCCGCGCCTCGTCAAACAGCACGGCAAAGAGCGTGGCCTCGCGCGAGTAGACAAGGTGGCCCGTCGGCAGTACCCGCGCGTCGGTGCCGCCGTTGACCAGCACCGTGCGCTGGCCCGTCGCCAGCTCGTGGACCACAATGGCCGAGTCGTCCCATGCGGCCCCGGGGGCGCCCGTTCGCAACGTAAACAGCACGGCCCGTCCGCCCGCGACGAGCTGAGGACCGTGGGCCCATTCCCCTTTCTTCTCATCCACGGTCACCAGGAGCTTCGGTGTGCCGCCGTTGGCCGGCACTTCGACGATGCCGCGCGGAGTGTTCTGGCCGAGCAGAATCCGATCGCCCACCCATGAGGCCCCGTTCGGGTTCTGCGCAGCGCAGAGCGTCACCGGCGTCCCGCCCGTGACCGGCACTTTGCGCAGTTCGTTGTTGGACCAGAATGCCACCCACTGCCCGTCAGGTGAAAACATCGGCTCACTGGGATGGGAACCCTCTGTCCCCGAAATCAACACCGCCGTGAGTTGGTTCAGGGCGCGCAGGTAGAGTTGCTCATTGGCGACGTACACCAGTCGCGTGCCGTCTGGCGACAGCGCCACGACGTGCCGGCCCGTGCGGGTGAAGTTTTGGCCGGCGGGCAGTTCCATCGCGAAGCGCGCCACAACGGGCGGCACGGGCGCCTTCGGCCAGAGCATCCATGCCGCCGCGCCACCGGCGATCGCCGCACTGGTGATAATCGCGGCGCCAACGCGCAGGGCGCGCGTGCGCATGCCCATCTGCGAGACGTGTTGCGCCTGGCCCGGTATCGCGGTCGCCGCGCCGCCCTCGAGCAACGACTTCGCCACCCATTCGAGCTGGCGCTTCAGGTCGCGCACGCTCTGCCACCGTTCGTCCGGATCCTTCGCCAGGCATTGGGCCACGATGTCGTCGAGCATCGGCGGTGACACGGGCTGCGACGCCGAGACCGGGGGCGGCTGGTGATCGAGAATCGCGCCGATCAGGCTCGCCTGGCTCTTGCCTTCGAACGGCCGGCGTCCGGTCAGCATCTCGTAGAGCACGCCGCCGAACGCGAAGATGTCGGCGCGCGCATCGACTTCCTTCCCCTCGAGCTGCTCCGGCGCCATGTACTGCAGCGTCCCAAGGATCGTCCCCTTCATGGTGAGCGGCGAGCTCACCGTCGGCATCGACAGGTCGGCGAGGCTCACCAGGCCGTGACCGATCCCGGCCTTCGCCTCGGACGACCGGCCCGGATGCGTCAGTCGCGCCAGGCCGAAATCCAGCAGCTTGACGATGCCCTTGCTCAGCATCACGTTGCCGGGCTTGAGGTCGCGATGCACGATGCCCTGCCGGTGCGCGCGATCGAGCGCGGCGGCAATCTGGATCGCGATCGCGATCGCCTCCTCCACCTTCAGCGACGGCGGGTGCGCGATTCGCGACGATAGCGTCTCGCCTTCGAGATACTCCATCACGAGGAAATCGATGGGCGGTTGGTCACTGCCCGCGGGACGCTCGCGCCCCACGTCGTGCAACACGCAGATGTTCGGATGATTGAGCGACGAGATCGCCCTAGCCTCGCGCTCGAACCGTTCGCGCGACGGCACATCCGCGGAGAGGCTGCCAGGCAGCACTTTGATGGCAACGGTGCGATCGAGACGCGTGTCGCGGCCTCGATAGACCTCGCCCATGCCGCCGGCGCCGATGGCGTCGAGGATTTCGTAGGGACCGAGGCGGCTGCCGGGAGTGAGCGTGGGCATTGGGGGCGGAGGCAATCAGGGACGCGGCATCGTCGTGTCGGCGGTGCGCAAGAATGCGAGCAGCAATGTCGCCAGGGGTCCCGGTTGTTCCTGCTGCACCCAGTGTCCGGCGCCGTCGAGCAGATGCGTGCCGCGGTACTTCGTCGTGATCTGTTTCTCGAGCCGCTCGAGCGAGCCGGGGTTCTGATAGACGCCCCAGTCCTGTTTGCCGCTGATGAAGCTGGCCGGCACATCCAGCGTCTTGCCCGCGAACAGTTGCAGGTCATCGCCTCCGGGTGCGCCGCGATAGCCGTTGAGGCCGCCCTGGAACCCGGTGCGGCCGTACTCCTCGGCATAGACGGCAAGCTCCGCATCGGGCAGCCAGAGATTCGCCGCGATCTCGGTGGGCGCCGGCATGTCGATGGCCACCTGCTCGGTCATGCCCTTGTCGAGATCCATCACGTAGTAGCGCGGCAGCGTCGCCCACTCGGCGGCGGTGCGAGCCGCGAGCGGGTGCGGGTTGTTCTGTTTCCAGTCGGCGCTCTTGGCG